>NZ_JBEDYP020000013.1:0-342587 GCF_040117685.2 Gracilimonas sp. BCB1
ATGTTATGTAACTTACTTCGTTCAGTTATGCAGCCACCGATATTAACCACTGGTGCAGCTTTGAACATCTAGGTTTTCGCATTTATCGTGAAACGCTTTCGCGTTTTTCGTGCGCCGCTTCACCCAACAGTGATAGTAAGGCCATTCAGCTGTTTAGTAATACTTCGATACAGCCTAATGGACTCCTCATAAGTCTCAAGTTCCGTGTACAAACCGTCGAACACCATATCCCCGCCCATTAAAACCAAATCAGGCGATGGATCAAGCGCATTAATGGATTCGATACATTTTTTATATCCCTCATGTCCTTGTCTTCTTGAAGTAACATGCTGGTCGGTCAGGTGTACAATTCGAAAGCTTTCTTCATCAGAATGTGTTCCGTTGAACAAAGTGCCCATTCCCAGGGCACCAAGTCCTACGTTTTTAAGAAAGATCTGCGTGTAGTCATTATTTAATCAGCGTCATTTTTCTTGTCAGGGAAACATCACCCATATTGAGCTGATAAATGTAGATGCCCGATGACAATTCCGAGGCATCAAAGTTTGACTGTATGCTCTCCGGCCGTCATATTTCGGCTGACCAACTCGGTCACCTGCCTGCCCAGCATATCATATACTTTTAGCGAAGTAAAACCGCTGTTCGGCAAATCGAAAGAAATTCTGGTTGTCGGGTTAAACGGGTTCGGATAGTTTTGAGACAGGGAAATTTGCTCCGGGGTCTCCTGCCTTTTCCTCGTTCGAAACCACTATTCCGCCTTCGGCAGCTTCGGTTGGCTCACTTTCTACGTTGTTTCTGCTAACAGCAGTAACAAAATACCAATGACTTTCTTCGGAAGGAGGAGTAACATCGGTATATGACGTCTCACCGGTTACCGCAATCAGGTTATATGGACTTTCCATCTCCTCCATGCTATTTGGTGAAGAACCCGTATCCACCCTATACACCGCATATTTGATCAGCGTATCAACATGTCCGGCAGCGGATGCCTTTGCAACCATGTCTACCTCCGGCTTATCCCAACTCAATTCAAATACATATTCCTTTTCGGAATCCCTGTTTACAACTAAGTTCTGAGGGGTATTCGGGGCAGTCGTATCTTTCCAGGCCATAGTAGGCTGAAGCGCTGCATGCTTGTAATAATTGTTTTTGAGTGAATCCGCAAAGCCCTTAGATGAGTAAGTAGAAATATTACTCGACCTGAAAAACACACTACCGCTTATGTTCTCATTATTTCTGTTATGTCGAATTTGACTGGGAATTTCGTCGGCATCAAATAGGGTATTGGAATAGGTACTGCTGCTTGAACGATAGAGTCCGTGTCCCGGATAGGTATGACGGTCATTGGCCGCTGCTTGATCTGCCCACCAGTCGGCAAGCTTACCATAATCCTGTGCCGTTCCGAATCGGGTAAATGCCCAATATAATTGAGGGGTTATATAATCAATGGTTCGTTGTTCAAGCCAGGCTATTCCATCACCGTAAATAACGCTATAGGCATCCATACCACTCGTGCCTTGCGGGGTACCGCTTTTCCAAATTCCAAAGGGACTGATACCAAATTTCACCCAGGGTTTTACCACCTGAATACTATCGTGAAGCATTTCCACAAAAAGGTCGATGTTGTTTCTTCGCCAGTCGTCTTTATTATCAAAACCTCGTGGATATTGCTCGAAAGTAGCATCATCAAGGGTGTCATTATCATTGCTTGCCATGTGGTTGGGTGGATAGGGATAGAAATAATCATCAAAGTGGATTCCATCTACATCGTATCGGTTTACTACATCCATCACCACCTTTACATTGTATTCCATCACTTCCGGAAGTCCGGGATTCATAATGGCAATCTTGTCATTCATCACAAACAGCCATTCCGGATTCTTATTGGCTACGTGCATGGAATCCCGTGCTGAAGTTCCGGGTAGTTTATTTTTAGAATCCGCATCATAGTATCTGCCGAAAATAGGTTTCAGGCTTTCATCAATGCTTTCATCGTTGAACATCTTTTGTGAAAAATCATCGGGAATCGTTCGCATTGCACGGTAAGGGTTCAGCCATGCATGAAGTTCCATTCCTCTTTTATGCGCTTCTTCAATTACAAATTCTAAAGGATCCCAATATGGATCCGGAGCAACGCCTTCTTCTCCTGTCAGATATTTTGACCAGGGTTCAATTTCAGAATCATACAAAGCATCACCCTCCGTTCTTATCTGAAAATACAGGGTATTAATTCCGGCTTTTTTTAGGGCATCCAAACGGTCGATTAAACTTTGTTTTTGAAAACGAACGGGTACATTTCCAGAGGCGGGCCAATCCAGGTTAATAACCGTTGCCATCCATGTGGCTCTGAATTCTTTTTTAGGGGGCTCATTTTGTTGAGCGAATGTGCTGCCGGCAAGTAAACTTACCATTAGCAGTAGAATTGATTTCTTAATCGACATAATATTCATTTTTCATAGGTGTAAAAAAAAAGGCAGCACAAGGCTGCCTTTTATCGGCGAATTGCCTGTTACTTAATCAGCGTCATTTTGTTCGTTAGACGAACGCCATTTGCCTGTAGCGAGTAAATGTAAACGCCTGAAGACAGGTTTGAAGCATCAAAAGAAACTACATGCTCACCTGCACTCATTCGTGCATTAACAAGTGTTGCCACTTCACGACCGGTCATGTCATATACTTTCAGAGTCACAGGTCCGGCCTGGTTGATTGTATACTCGATGTTAGTCGTTGGGTTAAACGGATTCGGATAGTTTTGCTCTAAGCTAAAGCCTTCCGGAATCTCGTTTTTATTCTCATCTTCGTTAGAAGTGTAAACCTGCTCAGTCGTAAACTTCTGAACATCAAACTCAGTTGATAGTCCATTAAAAACACCTACGAATGCAGTTTGACCATCAGCTGAGAAGTCAAGACCTCTGGGGCGAGACTCATCATAACCAGCAGAAATATCAGCTCCCGCAGCCCACTGAATACTATCCATTCGTGTTTCATCGGAACCTAATGTAGCATAGTCAAAGGCATACCATGTTTGTGGTTGAATACCTTCAGCCGGCACATCATTCAATGAACCAGAACCGATCCACAGATGGTAGGTTTGAGGGTGAAGATCAAAGCTTTCCACTTTATAGCCTCTTAGTACAGTATCAGGAACAGTAGGGAAACTACTGAACTCATCCTCACGGCTGTATTCCAGAACACCGGGTCCAGTATAACCGGCCCACCAAATGGTATTTCCATCGGGAGATACCTGAAAGTCTCTTGAGAACCCTGATGTTAACGTAACCAGTTCTTCAGGATTTTCTAAGTTTGAATCGTACTTATAGATAGGTGCATCTGTTGCCGCAACATTAGAGACATAAATGTTACCATCTCTGTCTGCTGAAGCTTCAGTCAATGAAGAACCGTTGACTACTACTTTTGCCACTGCTTTTACAGATTCATGACTAATTTTTATCAAGCGGTCAAATGACGAAATAATAATATCACCATTATAATCTGCTTCGATACCACGACCAGACATTGCTTCATAAGATTCTCCATTCCATCTTCTATACAGCGTATCTGCAGGAGTAGATTCATCTTCATATTCAATGTCAATTAGTGGCGAGAAGTCAGCTGGTGTACCATCCTGATTATAGACATAAATAGCACCTGTGCTAATTGTATCAGGTACCCCGTCATCGCCTAAATCTCGCTGAGTAATTAAGTCTTCAGTAACCCAGTAATAAGACTGAATCCAAACTCTTCCCTGCCCATCAACGGCTACACCGTGATTTTCAAAGAATGAGTCTCCATCCGTTGCTTTAAAAGTTGTGTCTTGCGTCCACTGAGCGCTGGCCATCATAGGAATCAGCACCAAGCTAAGCAAGGCGATTATTTTATTCGTTTTCATCATATATCTCCTTTGTATCTGTTTATCGATAGGTTTTATTGGATTATTATTGGTGTTGTGGTTTCAGTTAAAATCCGAAAATTCCGGCTCTTCTGCGGTCGTAAGTATTCAGGAAGTTAATGCTGTTTTCTTCTCCGCGAACCGTAACAATGGCAAACTCATCATCCCTCCAGGTAATACTGGTAGTACCGGGTTTTAGCATGCCCTCATAAAATGCTTCATGGCGACCATCCGGATAAACTCTGACCATACTTGGCTTGGAAACATCATCAATTTCTCTTCCTGTTGTAATTAACAATTCTCCGTTCGAAGCGAATATCATATCCGAAACGGTGCCTCCGTAATACTGTCCGAAATCAAAATAGAGGCCTCCTTGTGTCAGGTTTCCACCTCCATCAATAGTAAATTTCCATACTTTTTGTCCGCCATCAATTTCACCACCTACAAATAGCTCATTATTGTCGCTGAAAAAAGCTACTGAAGAGAGGGGGCCTGCAAATGGGGTTTTAGATTCATTTTTGTTAGCCGTATTGAATCTGTGAATCTGATCACTGTCTGCTCCTACCGCCCAGAGATATCCGTTATTGTCAAAAACAAAATCACGGATTTTCAGGTTACCGGATGAAGAGGCCACCCACACATCTTCCTGTAAATCATTCCCAAACTCCTTTGTAAAAATAGCACGCAGGTTTTGCTGAGCCATAAATAAATCCCCATTCGGCCCCACCTCCATGGTTGAGTAAGCGGTAAAACGCATGGTGCTGTCGCTCGGATATGGATTGTCATTGTCATCCAACTCACCCGGATATCTGGTCATGTCGGTAGTGATGGTACCATCGGGAGCAATTCTTGTATACCGAACAACTCCGTTTGTATTAATAATCGTATAAATATTGTTTTGCGCATCAACGGCTACAGGAGAAGTTGGGGTGTTGCTGTCATCAACTCCGGGGTAGAATCCAAAGGGCTGGATCAGGTCATATTGGTAGGAATCACTGAAAAACTCGGCACCACGAACCCCTACTCTTACATCCAGGTTATCTCCCCAGATAGTACCGGGACGTACCACCAACCGTGTTTCGGTAGCACTTTTAACCACGCCTGCCGAACCGCCAAAGTTCACAATTACACTATCGGGATGTGAGGCAAAATTCTCTCCTATTACTATCACCGAATCCACACCGGCAAGGTATCCGTCCTCAGGAGTGATGTTGGTAACTACAGGATTTGGCCTTGATGGTTCATAACCCGGGTCATACACACTGTTACCTTCTTTACAGGAGATCAATCCGGTAGCTAAAACGGCCACTAAAACGAGATGATTTATTTTTCTGAACTTCATACTTACTGATGTCATTTAAAATCCTATTTGAGCACTAAATCTGTTTACCTCTCCAAAAACGCCGAACTGAGTATAAGCGTAATCAACACTCAGCACTAAAGGACCGATAGGTTGTTTGATACCGGCACCAAAAGATAGTTTCTCTTCATCTTTCGGAAATCCATATCCTCCGCGAAGTACAAAACGATCAATGAAGGTATATTCAAGTCCAAACAGGAGTTGTTCGTCGTAGTCTCTCGGGCGATTTGCATCAATACTTACCAACAGTGAATGAACATCCGGATTCAGGTCTGTTAAATCCAGCACATCCATTGAAACCCCGATCTTGAATGTGAGCGGGAGCTCGGCTCCTTCATCATCATAATCTACTTCAGGCGAGAAATTCCTGAGGGCCATTCCAAAATTCAGACTTCTGAACCCTGTTTTATACAACACTCCAAAATCCAGAACCCCGGTTCCGGCAGAAAATGATTGCATCTCATAGTTCCCTGCCCCGTCGGTACTGATGGCAGCACTTCCTAAATTCTGATTACTATACCTGAAGTTAGCCCCTACCGAAAACTGATCTGTAATCGCATTAGCATACGACAAACCTACCGCAAAAGCGGTTGGGTTAATGGTTCCAAGATCAACATAACCTTGCTCGTTGTCTGCCCGGGCTGTGGAAAGGATGTCCCCGTAATCGACGGAAATCGCATTCACCCCTATCACACCAAATTTACCATCGGCCGGCTGATAAACAAGCGTTGCTGAATTATGATTGATATCTGCAATCCATTGAACGGCTCCTACACTTGCGGTATACGTGCCATTTATGTAGGCCATGGTTGAAGGATTATATAAGGCAGAATAGGCTCCCATCTCTACAGATGTAACTGCACCGGATAATGCAGATGCTCTGGCAGAGGGCGACACGCTTAAAAATTTCATACTTGTTTGCGCTCTTTTCTTTTGCCCATATATGTCTGTGGTACAAAGAAGCGCTAAAATACAGAGGAATATTGCTTTGGTTAATCTCACTTTTACACCTATAGTATGATTACAATTTTTCTTGTAGCTACGCTGCCAAACTCATCATCATTGGGGTCTTCATTGATAATTCTGGCTATATAAATGCCACTGGCTACTCTTTGACGGAAATCGGTTTTAACATCCCAATAGATGTCGCCGCTGCCATTGGTATTTGTCAAAGTTTTTATTTTTTCCCCCAGCTCGGTGTAGATTTCAATGGTGCAAACACTCGGTACCTCGAAAAAGGCCACCCGGTCTTCACTGGCTACACTTCCAAATTTCAATTCTACAGGGGAATTGGCCCGGTACGGATTAGGAACCACCCTAATATCTGCCATGGCCTCTCCTGCCGGACGAAGCAGACGAGCCGGATCATAACTTTGCATGTAATAACGGTTACTGATCAGCTGTGTATTTGTAGGCGTTTGGCCGGTACCATCATTATTAACATTTCCCACGCTTACTATGTAGTAATAGTAATCTAAGCCACGAATAGGTGGATCCAATAAATATTCCGGTCCACGGTCAACATCCCCGTCTTTAATAAAATTCTCACTTGGGTCAGCCTCATAAAGCAGCCTGTACGTACTGTCTAACCGGCCCGAAGCACGATAAATTCTGAACCCTGAAAGGTTGGACGTATCACCGGTATATTCCCATTCCAGATCGATTCCATTACCTGCAGAAGTTACTGTAAATAAGCTTGGTGGCTCAGGTGCTTCAGGAATCGCATACCCTGATTCATAATTGGCAATGGCCCTCTCAAAAGTTTGGAATAAAGAATCTCTTCCCTGGAATACAACACGGTTCTTTTGCTCCGCATCAATGTCACCTCGCTTGAATGCAGCACCGGTTTCGTTGGCCAGCTCGCGGGAAATACCCGATGACGCTTCAGCAATTACAATCGTAACACTATCTCCGAAAGCAATGTCATAAGGACCGTATCCATAGGTGTAAGCCTGTCCACCACCTTCACCCAGCGAAGGGTCGTTGGAAGGACTCACAAAGCCATCAAATCCACTTGGTTCTACCACATATGCATGGCGGGGGGTTACCCGTCCCCTGCTCATCATGTCATACTCACCTTCCATTTTAGTCACATTGAACGCATCGTTGTTACTGTACAACGGATCATCATTATGCTCATACGACATGGTAAATGGTTGAGCGGGATCATCGGTTGCGTCGGTTGAAGATGCATCGGCATGTAATGTCACGGTTCCCACAAAGTGGTAGGCTGCCAGCCTTCCCGTAGTATCATCGGCTGAAAGGTACCCGCCGCTGGTATTCGGAACAAAAATCGGGGCTCCGATATTATCATAATTCGGATTGGCAAAGCTTGGGAAGTACCCGTGCCATGCAAATGAAGCTCTGAAATCCTCAGGCTCACCCGGCCGGGCCCCATCTCCCCGCTGATCGTTCATGGTGTTGATACCCCATCCGGTAGCATTACCGATGGTAAAACGGGAAGCCTTAACCGGCGCCATTCGGTTTAAAAAGTATGGGATGAAACCGGTTATATCCTGGCCCTGCATCTCAATTTCAGGATCGTCATCGGTGTTACCCGTATTTATAAAAGTATATTCGATGACATGATAGTTGTCGTGGTACTGCTGGCTGAATTGTTTAATGGTTCGCTTAACCGTTACACCAATCAGGGTGTTTGTGACCACTCTTATCTCACGATCGGCTTCCAGGTTTGGATCTATGCGGTCGTTCTGCACACTCTTGGAAAATGAATCCAATCCATCAACATTGACTGACGGAGGCTGAAACTTACTTACCGTTTCCATACTCACCGGGTAGAATTCACCAAGTCCGGTTACCCTTGGGCCAACGTGAACAACTCTGCGGTCGAAGGTTGTACCATTTTCATCCGTGTAGTCAGTAACACCTAACCAAAGGGCTTTCATCGCCTGGGCATCCTGGCCTCTGTAAATAGCCGGCCATTGCCATCCGCCTTGTTGCTCCTTAATAAAGCCTTCTTCAATTTCAGAGCCTATACTGGAATAAAAATTGTGAAAAGACCCCGCTGATAACCATCTGTTCTCTACCTGCGAATAGGCATTAGCAGATAACCCAAAGGCTATTAGCAGCGAAGCACAGATACTCTTATACAAATTCTTTCTACTCATTACGCTTGTTTTATTATTACTGCTCTGTTATTTAAAACGAAAATCTTATACCGAAACGAATCGTCCTTGGATCAAGGAAATTAAAGTATCGCTGGTTAGGCATATTGATATACGCTTTGTCATCTAACACTTTATTGACATACCCTTTATCCGCTTCGACAAAAGATCCGTTGTCAAATTGATAATACTTTCCTTCCTGGGTGTTGTAGTACAGTGCTCGTCCATTGGGGTTACTGATGGTTCCCAGGTCTGTGGTAGCTTCAATAGGCACATAGTCCACATTGGCCGGACGGTAATCTCCGGGCTTGTCGTTACCGGGAACTCTGGAGCTTAGCAAGTTAATTTCTTCCAGCTTTCCTTTTGGCAGGTGAAGTGAGCCCATGTAATCCAGGTAGTCATTTCCGTCAATCAAACCCGAGGTAGAAATATCAAAGTTTCTTCGGTTGATGACGTTACTCACATCAGCAAAGAATCGGAGGTTAGACCCATCCCCCAGATCCACTCGTTTCGTTAAGCGCAGGCTGGTTCCCCAGAAATCTTTGTACTTGAGGTTATCCACGATCCCGGGAATTGATCCCCCACCGGTGTAGGTGAATCTATACCCAGCTCTCCAGGTAACTAATGGTACAATTTGCCATCTGCCTAATGGATACCCGCCCAAAAACTCAGGACCAATTTCCGGTGGTGTCTGGAAATAAAGCTGTAAGCGTGCATAAGGTCGGGGAGTGGACTTATTTATATCATTATCTGCGGTCAGGCGCTCGTATTGTCGTTGTTCAAATGGGTTTTCATAGTTCTCAAGAGTTCCAAAGAAACCGGTTGTTTGAACATCATAGGTGTAGTTAACTTCTCCCCAGAAAAATCTACCGGTTTGCTTTCTTAGCGTTAACTCTATACCACGAATATCCTCATAGGAAAACGCGCGACTCACAGTATAACTGCTGTTGTCTCGCCCGGTAAAAGAAACCTGAATAGGCTGATCGGTCAAATCTTTGTAATAACCGCTTATTCGTATCAGGTAATTCTCAAATAAATTCTGTTCATACCCAAGCTCATAAGCCACTGTTTTCGGAAGACTATTGCCAGGTGCAGCAAGTCGGGTTACGGTATTCGTAAAAGGTTCAATACGTACTAAATACAGGTTTTCCGGATCAGGGAGCTGAACGAAATGTCCGTAATTAAAGAATAGCTTACTACTTTCGGTAATGGGAAAGGAAACTCCTAATCGCGGCTGGAGAATCACTTGAGGCTCAACATCTGAAGTAGCAGCAGTATCCAGTGCGGAAGCGTTTCCACTCGCAAATAAATCAGTGAAAGGCTCATAATCATACCATTCTACGTTCGGGTCGTTATAGGTTAACCGAAGACCCAGATTGGCGATCATTCCCTGAAATTCCAGCTTATCCTGTACATAAGCAGCAATTCTGTAAGGAGTAGTATTCCAAACTGAACGGGTACGGCCGGATGGTAACACTTTATCAAATGAACCATAATTAACCTGACTATTGGTTCGGCTGAAATCAATTCCGGCTTTAATGAGGTTAAATCGGTCTAACTGACTGGTAATCGCAAAATTCACATTCAGGTCAGATACTTTACTGCTGTCTCGAGAAGTACTCATACCAACACCCATTCGCATGCCGGAAGCCAACCCAAAGGATGTTTCATCGAAGAAACCAAATGGAGCTTGATTAAATCCCACCCCTCCGATTGATACAACATCGGATGTATCCCGAAACCCACCGGGATTGGTACTGTTTCTTGAAAAATAGTTATTAACCTTTATCTCATAAAATGTGTTATTACTGATTGAGTGTGTGAATTGAGCTCCAATATTTGCACTTACTTTTTCAGATGGAGCCCAGTAGTCAGAAGAATATAATCGAGACTCAATGAAACTCACATTGTCCATACTGCTCGCAATTCCTCCTGGTGATACAAAGAAACCCGGGTTACCAGACTGACTTGCCCCTGTTCCTGTCTCTTTACTGTATAAACCGTCAATCGACAATTTCATGCCGGGAGCAACATTGCTTGTCAGTTTTGTTTGAAAAGTTGTTTGCTCATAACGGTCGCGGGAAAGCGGAACCATATACATGGTTTGTGTTTGTCTCAGAGAAGATGAAAATCTTAAATCGCCCAATTTCTCACTAACAACGGGAATTGGACCACCCACGGTTAAATCAATTTCATAATCAGGTTCGGTGATAGCAAAATCTTTTCTGTGTTGCCATAAAAAGGCTTGCTGGGCAGCCTCCGGGGTTAAGTCATTAGTCGGGTCGTCATCGGCAAGCAGGCTTTGTGAAAAAGCATTCCACCCGATAAAAGAAGGATAATCTTGCTGTGTGTATCGGTCCCAGGCTCCATTACTTGTTCCCGTCCAGGCCACATCATCATCCAGGTAAGGTCGCAACCAATAGGAGTTTTGACTGTTAATATCCTGCCCCACATTTTTTTTCTGCGGAGGAGTGATACGAATCAATCCATCTACCGTGTAGCGATCAGCATTACCTTCTTTACTGGTTACATTAACCAAACCCGATCTGAGGTTTCCGTATTCTGCATTAAAACCACCGGTTTGCAACTGTACATTCTCAACAGAAGTAACACTAACACCGGTAAACGGGCTATTGTCTCGTCCGGAACGTAATGTAAATCCGTTCAGGTTGAATGAGATCTCATCGGAACCACTACCCCGAATACTTAAACCTTCGACACCGGCCTGAAGACCCACTACATCAGATACACTAGCTACCGGGAGTGCGTCAATATTTTCTTTACTGATGTTTGCCTGACTCGAAGAAACATCTTTCTTAATTACAGGTTTTTCTGCCACTACAACAACTTCTTCCCCTTCAAAAGTCTGTTCAGTCATTTCGATATCAACCTCGGTTGTCAGGTTGATATTTACTTCCACCTCTTCAATTACTACCGGGGTAAATCCCACAAAAGAAGCTCTCAGGGAATAAGTGCCCGGCTTCACATTCAGAATTTGATAATATCCATCGGGTTGAGTGGCCGTCCCCTGGGTTGTCCCTTCGATTACAACATTAACTCCCGGAAGCGGTTCGCCATTCGTGTCAGTAACAAAGCCGGATATCTTACCGGTTTGAGCGAGAATAGATTGGGAGATAAGTAAAAAGAAGAAGAATGATAGTAGCTTTTTAACATCCATAGACTGAAAAATTATTTTAACAGTAGAAATCCCGAACAGGATTTTTCAGTGTTGACTGAAACCGCATAGTATAAAATTCTAATTAAGAAATAAACTTTTGCTGAAGGAATTTTAGCAAACAGGTAAACGGCCCGAATTTCATGAATTCATACTCCATGCAGTGCCTTCATTTATATACCTCTTTCTCCTGACTATATCCCGGACACCCTTGCTACCCTTATAAAAAATTTTCTTTCGTATAACTTCCGGTGGCTACTTAAGCTTTAAGCTTCTGAATTTTAATTGACTTGATATGAAGAATTTATTCACAGATGAATGGTTATTCTGTAATCAGAATTTCCTCAATCATAGGATTAGCTGATAAACCAAAGCACTTCTACCTGTTCGCTGTGCGTCAGAATGAAATAGTGAATTCTGCATGACCTTAAGTTATTTTGTTGATGAAAAACTTCCATAGCCAAAACAAAAAACATTTTTTAAAACCTTTCGGCGATAAATTTTGAGCGCGCATGGTCAAAACCGTTCCGGATTTCAAAAGACTCAGGCATATATCCGGGAGAATCTATCATCCATTCCTTTCCAAATTGAACTTTAGCATCAATCACCTGATCTGTATATTATTCGGCTGAATCAAATTCATACTATGAGCCTTACATACACCAACTATCTGAAAATCAACGAACTGCTTGAACTACAGCAGCTTAAATCTGACCCGCCTGAACATGATGAAACTTTGTTCATTATTATCCATCAAACTTATGAGCTGTGGTTCAAACAGATATTGCATGAGTTTGGGAAGCTTCGCAAAAACCTGGAAGACGGTAACACCTGGGCCTCCCTTAAAACATTACGCAGGGTACTTACCATTTTAAAAACCATGGTTTCCCAAATCGATATCCTGGAAACCATGACTCCCCTTGAGTTCAACAGCTTCCGAAAATTTCTGGGTCAGTCGAGCGGATTTCAATCCCTGCAGTTCCGGGAAATGGAAATCATTTGCGGACTTCGTTTCCCTCTGATGAAAGAAGCTCATAAAGATCAGCCCCAACATATAAAGGTATTGGAACAGCGCATGGAGGAATCTACCCTATGGGAAAGTTTCTGCGCCTTTCTTCGAAGCCACGGATATGACATCCATCCTGAAAGGGATAATGAAAAAGGATTGGTTCATGAACCTTCTGAAGAAATTCAGGATATCTTGGTTGAAGCAATGAAAAACGACCCTGAAGCAGCTTTAATCGCAGAGCTGTTTGTTGATTATGATGAAGGGCTGCAGGAGTGGCGCTACCGTCACGTTAAAATGGTAGAACGAACCATAGGCACCAAACAAGGAACGGGGGGGTCGGATGGCGCCAAATATCTTCATAAAACACTGAACAACCCGATTTTCCCTGACCTTTGGGCTATTCGTTCCAAGTTTTGATTTATCCAAACTTTTAGGTTTTAAAAACAGTTAACTTAGCACTTTGATCTTCACGTACACCCCTTATTTTTATGTCTGATATTGATTTTCTGGCCAACAAGCTCTCCCCACATTATTCTCACTTTGATGTAGCTAACCGACTCCTGTTTACCGGTCACTCCCATCAGGCCTGGCCGGATGTAGCCCGGGAAGGACAAACCGAATATTTTGATTTGTGCGCGAAGCACGTGGACAATAAATGGGATGTCGCCTTTGAAAAGACGGAAGTCCTCAGAAACTACCTGCGTGATTTTTATGATGATCCCGATGGCTTTTATTGTCGTGAAGAAAGCACCCATGTGCTGTTTGTAAGCTGGATGAGCAGTCTGGATTTGAAGAACAAACCCAAGGTTGTTTCTACAGATGGCGAATTTCATTCGCTGTTTCGTCAGCTGCATCGATTGGAAGAAGAGGGCTTAGAGTTTGTACGAGTGGCAACCGAACCCGATAATAATTTTGCAGAGCGAATTATCGATGAAATGGATGACCGGACATCGGCCATCATGTTGTCTCGCGTTTATTTTGAGACTTGTCTTATTAATACCCACCTCACAGAAATTGCTGCTGCTGCCAGAGAAAAAGGCATCCCTGTTTTAATTGATGATTATCATGGTACCAATGTAGTTCCTCTTTCTATCCGGGAAGCCGGGCTGGAAGATTGTTTTATCCTGATAGGTGGCTATAAGTATTTGCAGTGGGGAGAAGCGAATTGCTTTCTGCGTTTCCCCAAAGACTGTAACTATCGCCCCGCGATTACGGGATGGTTTGCCGCGTTCAGCTCTCTCGACAAACCCCGAACCGATGCGCCAGTGGAATATGATAATGGGAACCAGCGTTTTGCCAGCGGCACCTACGATCCCTCCTCTCAGTTCCGGGCGGCACGTGTGGTTGAGTTTTTCAGAGAACATGGGTTATCTCCCAACGTTTTGCGCGAACAATATTTGGCTCAGGTTGGCATGTTAAGAGAACGATTCCTTGCCCATCAGTTTGACAAATCGGTGATTCGCCTCACCCACGAAGAGCCCCTGGAACGGAACGGCGGATTCCTTTCACTTACCTCTCCCTACGCCCGGGAAATCAGAGCGGCCCTTATGGAAAATAACGTACTTACCGACGCCCGTGGTAAAATTCTAAGGTTTGGGCCTGCCCCTTATATATCAACTTCTCAGATCGATCAGGCTATGGATCAGCTAAAAAAAGTTGTCGAAAATCTCCTTTAAAAAAATTTTTTGTAAGGAATTCCTTTTCAGTTGCTCTAACATATATCACACATAAACAATTTTTTGGGGAAATACTTGCAATTAGAACAACTGAAATTTGCCTGTTACATATATTGAACATATATTGATATTGTTTGTTCAGAGGGTGACATGTTCTGTCATTCAGGCTTTGTAAGTTTGTTCCCGGAAAGAAATTCCAAGCACCAAATTTCAAATTACAAAATTGATGGGTACAGCCAAGACATATGATTTACAACAACGGACATATAGTTTTGCTCATTCAATAAGAGATTTTGCGCGTAATGTTCCAAAAGATATCTGTAATATTGAAGATGTTAAGCAATTAGTGAGAAGTTCAGATTCAGTTGGGGCTAATTACATTGAAGCTAATGAATCTCTGAGTGATAAAGACTTTATTTACAGAATTAAGATTTGCAGAAAAGAAGCAAAAGAGTCAGCCTATTGGCTAAGATTAATACATTTGTTTAATGATGCAGAACTTGAGCATAGAAGGAAGAAACTTACGGTAGAGGCTTCAGAGTTTGTGAAAATATTCTCGACAATCATTCAAAACCGAAGAACAAAATCATCTTAACGAAACGTATATTTTAAAACTTGAGGTTTGGAGCTTGGAATTTGGAGCTTGGGATTTTGAATTTGTGATTTAAACTTGAAACACCCAAGTCATTAACACCACGGATATCTATTAATAAAACAGGATACAATCATGTCAAAAGACGATCGAATAAAAGCCCTCGATATTGCCGTAGGGCAAATAGAAAAACAACACGGCAAGGGAACCATCATGAAGCTCGGATCCGAAGCTGTACAGGATATCGATGTTATATCCACCGGCTCTATTATGGTTGATTATGCACTTGGGGTACAGGGAATTCCACGCGGAAGAGTAACCGAAATTTATGGACCGGAGGCCAGTGGTAAAACCACCCTCGCCCTTCAGGTAATTGCAGAAGCACAGAAAGCAGGCGGATATGCCGCTTTTATTGACGCTGAACACGCCTTTGATCCACGCTATGCTAAAGCCTTGGGAATTAACGTAGAAGAACTATTAGTCTCCCAGCCCGATAACGGGGAACAGGCGCTCGAAATCACCGAGACTCTGATTCGTTCAGGCGCACTCGATGTAGTTGTGGTTGATTCCGTAGCCGCACTTGTGCCACGTGCAGAATTAGAGGGAGAAATGGGAGATTCTCATATGGGGCTTCAGGCACGGCTGATGTCTCAGGCTATGAGAAAAATTACCGGAATCATTAACAAGAGCCGTACATCCTGCATTTTCATTAACCAGGTTCGTGAGAAAATCGGGGTGATGTTTGGCAACCCGGAAACCACGACCGGTGGACGTGCTCTTAAATTCTACTCTTCCGTTCGTATTGATATTCGTAGAATTGGCTCCATCAAAAGCGGTGATGAAGTAATTGGTAACCGAACCAAAGTCAAAATAGCTAAGAACAAAGTAGCCCCTCCTTTCAAGGTGGTTGAGTTTAATATTATGTATGGAAAAGGGATTTCTCGAATTTCCGAGATTCTCGATCTTTCCGTAGAGTATGATATTATTGAGAAACGCGGAAGCTGGTTCCGTTACGATGGTGAACCTATTGGGCAAGGCTCCGATGCCGCTATGCAGTTCCTGGAAGAAGATCCTGAATTGGCGAAGAAAATTGAGGAGAAAGTCCGCAAAAAGCTTATGGGAATAGAAGAACCGGAGGAAGAGCAAGAGGAGAAGAGTAAGAAAGAAAAAGAAGCCGTTGAAGAAGAAGGATAAATACCAGCGGTATTCGGAAGAAGCCTTCAAGCTTCTTCCGGCCCCTGTTTCCGAAATTCAGGTTCAAAAGAAAAACAGCAGTCGGTATTCTTTATTTGTTAAAAACCAATTTCTGATCGGGGTTTCCGATTCTACTCTTACAAAACTAAATCTAAAGAAAGGCGTTGAAATAACGCCTTCTTTTTTGCAGCAAATTGAGAAGCAGGAAGACCGGTGGGCTGCACGCGAGTATATGTTCCGGATTCTCTCACGTCGCGACCACTCCCGGAAAGAATTAAAAGATAAGGCCTACAAAAAAGGATATTCAGGGAGTTTTATTGATGAAATTCTGGATGAATTCGAACAGAAAGAATACATCAATGACAAAAAATTTGCGGAAAAATATGCTGCCGACAAGTTTGAGTTCAACGACTGGGGGCCCTATAAAATCAGAACTCAGCTTTTTAAAAAAGGGATTTCAAAACCAATTGCCGAACGGGTAATCAGCAACACTTTCGGGGATCAGGCAATCAAAGAAAGTATGATGGCTTTAATCACCAAAAGAAAAAGAAGATACCAGAGAGAACTGCAAGAAAAACGCCGGAAGAAAGTTTTCGATTATTTAATGAGAAAAGGGTATGATTCAGAAAATATTTTAAAGCATCTGGACGAACTTTTAGATATCATCTCATAATGGGAAATATCACATTAGAACGGGTAGTTAAGTTTATTATCGGGGCAGCGGCCATAGCTGTGGCACTGCTGATTCTATATAATTACTCTACCCTGGTTGTATTCCTTATCCTGGCGATGATACTCAGCTATATTCTGGATCCTTTTGCCAATCGACTTCAATCGGCAGGACTGAACCGGACTTTTGGAATTACGCTTATTCTGGCAACCGTAATTCTGATTCTCGTTTTTATTTCCACCAGCGTAATTCCCATTATTGCCAATCAAATGGCTGAGCTGACTGCCCAACTTAGCATTGAAAACATTCGCCGTATTGCCGTGCAGGTAGAGAATCAGCTAACCACTAAGTTCGAATTTCTGCCGGATGGTTTCCTGGAAGAAAACATCACAGCAGTGATGAATGAACTGTTTAATGTAAGCCAGATCTCCACCATCGTCAGCGATGCCCTCAGTATTTTCACCAACATCTTTTCAGCTGTATTAGTAGTTCCATTTGCAGCCTTCTTTTTTCTAAAGGATGGAAGTAAAATTCGGCGCGATCTGCTTCAACTCGTGCCCAATAAGTACTTTGAAACCACGCTGACTGTTATTGATAAGATTGAGCAGAGACTTGGACTTTATTTTCGAAGTGTACTTTTTCAAAGTTTTTTGGTCGCCCTGTCTTCCTGGACAACCCTGAGTATTGCCGGATTGGATAACTCAATGTCGGTGGGTATTGCAGTGGGACTTGCGAATACTATTCCCTACTTCGGACCTATTCTTGGATATTTCTTATCTATCATTGTCTCCATTATAGAAACCGGAAACTTCTCTTTAGTGGCAGCCTGTATATTGGCCATATTTGTGGTTCAGATGCTGGACAATATCGTATTTCAGCCTATGCTCTTCTCACGGTCAGCCGATATGCATCCTGTTGCTATACTCTTCATCATTTTGATTGGAGCAGAAACGGCCGGAATTATAGGGATGCTGGTTGCTATACCCATAGCTACAGTGATAAAAATTACTATTACACAGGTAAGCTGGAGCTTTAACAATTACCAGGTTTTCAGGCGAGACATTTCTCAGTCAGCAGGTCCGCCGGGTTAGCAAGAAAGTCCTTCATTCCACCCAAACATTTACTATCTTCTACGCCCAATCAGGCACTGCAAAATCCATCGCCACTTTCTTGAAGAATATTGTCGTTTTTGCCTCCGGCTCGGGCACCAATTTCCAGTCTATAATTGACGCTGTACGGCGTGATGAGCTAACTGCCCGCCTAACAGGGCTTATAACTAACAAAGCCGGAATCGGCGCTATTGAAAGGGCCGAAAAAAGCAGTATCCCTTCAAATGTTATCAATCCCGCAGAGCTTAACTCAGAAAAAGAGTTTGAAGAAGCACTTCTTAAACAATTGGAAGCCTGGGATGCAGACCTGATTATTTTAGCGGGCTACCTCAAAAAGATACCTTCTTCTGTTATCAAGAAGTACTCCAATCGAATTCTGAATATCCACCCGTCTTTGCTTCCCAAGTATGGGGGTAAAGGATTTTATGGATCCAATGTACATAAGGCGGTAATTGGAGCCGGGGAAGAGGAATCGGGCTGCACTGTTCATATAGTAACTGAAGAATTTGATGAAGGCCCCATTCTTGCCCAAACTAAAGTCCCGGTACATGAAAACGATACACCGAAAGATTTAGCTAAGCGAATTTTAAAGGAGGAGCACCTCCTTTATCCGAAAACTATTCAGAAGCACATTCAAAACTTATAAATTACAAAACCCAAAACCGTGGCTCTTAAACCTCTCTCATCCCTTCCTAAAACACCTATTAACATCAATCGCGCACTACTTTCTGTTTCTGATAAAACCGGGTTAGCAGAACTTGCCAAAGCCCTTCATAGCGCCGGCGTAGAACTTATATCAACAGGCGGCACGGCCAAAGCTATTGAAGCAGAAGGAATTCCGGTTAAAGATGTTTCCGAGGTTACCGGGTTTCAGGAGTGCCTCGATGGTCGGGTAAAAACCCTGCATCCTATGGTTCACGGCGGAATTTTAGCCCGCACGTCTCACGAACCGGATGTGAATGAGATCCAGGAACTGGGTATCACTCCCATCGAATTGGTTGTTGTGAACCTGTACCCTTTCAAAAATAAAGTTGCTGAACCTGATGTTACTGCTGCAGATGCAACAGAATTCATTGACATTGGCGGACCAACTATGATCCGGGCTGCAGCCAAAAACTTTGCTCATGTTTCCATTCTTAGTTCACCGGATCATTACGCTGATTTTATTGAAGAGCTGGAAGAAAAGATGACTATCTCTTTTGAGACCCGGCAGAAGTTGGCAAAAGCAGCTTTTGCCCACACCGCTGATTATGACAGTGCCATTGCCAACTATTTTACGGGTTTGATTGAGGAAGAACCTGCCCGTCAATTCAATACCTCCCTCCCGCTATCACAGGAACTCAGGTATGGGGAAAACCCCCATCAGAAAGCAGCTGTATATGGAAATCAAAACGACTTCATTGATTGTTTTCATGGCAAACAGCTTAGTTACAATAACTACCTGGATGTAGATGCCGCTCTGAATATCATCTCAGATTTTAATGAGGATGAACCTGCTTGCGCCATTATCAAACACACCATTCCAAGCGGTGTGGGTGTTGCTGATAACCTGACCGAAGCTTATAAGAAAGCCTTCAGCACCGATCGTGTTTCTCCTTTTGGAGGCATCGTAGTTGTAAATCAGCAAATGGATGTTGAAACCGTAAAAGCAATTGATGAAATTTTCACCGAAATCATCATTGCTCCTGATTATTCTGA
Source organism: Gracilimonas sp. BCB1 (assembly GCF_040117685.2). Classification (NCBI taxonomy): domain Bacteria; kingdom Pseudomonadati; phylum Balneolota; class Balneolia; order Balneolales; family Balneolaceae; genus Gracilimonas; species Gracilimonas sp. BCB1. Next base: position 19,495 of record NZ_JBEDYP020000013.1, read on the forward strand.
AGATGCACTCACATTATTAAAGCAGAAAAAAAACAGACGATTAATCAGGATCAAAAAGTCGGTTCGTGAAGTACAAGCGTCATCATTCCGGTCTATCTTTGGGGGGTTGCTGAATCAGGATGCTGATTTGGAGCCTTCAAACCCGGATGAATTTGAAATTGTGAGTAAGCGAAAGCCAACAGAGCAGGAAATGAAAGACTTACTTTTTTCATGGAAAGTAGTTCGCCATATAAAGTCTAACGCTATTGTGTATGCAAAAAACGGCCGGACTTTGGGAATAGGCTCAGGCCAAACCAGCCGGGTAGATTCTTCTGAAATCGCTGTAGTAAAGGCTGAAAAAGAAGGTTTGGATTTAGCAGGTTCTGCCATTGCTTCCGATGCTTTTTTCCCTTTTGCCGATGGTGTGGAAGCCGCTGCAAAAGCAGGTGCAAAAGCCGTCATTCAACCCGGAGGAAGTATCCGCGACGAAGAAGTGATTGCCAAAGCAGATGAGTATGACATGGCAATGATATTCACCGGAAAACGCCACTTTAAACACTGATTTTCAACTTTTAAAAAAGACCGGATATTTTCGTTTTATAAATTCCAAAATATTCGTTGTTTATACATTCGCAAATACAATTTCAATATTGTATTTTCTCATGATTATATCATCCCATTAAAGTTCAATTTACTTAATCATCGCAAATGTCAGATTCCAGCGGAGCAAACCCTTCACAGAACTCAAAAAAACAAGCTCAGAAGGGCTTTTTAGATTTTCTTTACACCGATATAGCCATAGATTTAGGAACGGCAAACACTCTGATCTACTCTCGGGGAGAAGGTATCGTATTGGATGAACCCTCTATCGTAGCCCTCAACTTGCAGAACGTACCGGTTGCTACCGGTCACCAAGCCCGGTTAATGCATGAGAAAACACACAATAAAATCAGAACCGTTCGCCCATTAAGAGATGGCGTAATTGCTGATTTTGAAGTTGCCGAGCAAATGATCCGCGGGATGATCAAGAAAGTGAAAATGAAATGGTACTCTACCACCCGGCAAATGGTAATCTGTGTGCCAAGCGGAATTACGGAAGTGGAGCGCAGGGCTGTAAGAGACAGCGCCGAACATGCCGGAGCCAAAGAAGTTTACCTGGTGGATGAACCCATGGCAGCTGCCATTGGTATTGGGCTGGATGTACACGAACCCGTGGGAAGTATGATCGTGGATATTGGTGGTGGTACTACAGAAATTGCCGTAATTGCGCTTTCCGGAATTGTTTATGCACAGTCGGTTCGGTTAGGCGGCGATGAGCTTAACGAAGATATCATCAATTATTTCCGCAGAAACCACAACCTGTTAATCGGTGAGAGAACGGCAGAAAAAATTAAGTGTGAAATCGGCTCCGCTGCTCCCCTTGATGAAGAGCTGGAGATGATTACCAAAGGTCGTGACCTTGTAAACGGAGTTCCGAGAACACGTCATATTACATCCAAAGATGCTCGTGAAGCCATCGCTGAATCTGTAAATACTATTGTAGAGTCGATCACGAAATCTCTGGAACAAACCCCTCCTGAACTTTCAGCTGATATCTTAGACCGGGGAATCATGCTAACCGGAGGTGGAGCTTTGTTAAAGAATCTGGATAAGCTGATCATGGAAACAACAGATCTGCCTGTTCACATTGCCGAAGATCCGTTAACAGCCGTAGTTCGCGGAACCGGTGCCATACTTGAAAATCTCGAATATTACCGTCCGGTAATTTCCTAATCTCCTGGAAATGAATGCGATTTAGATCATTCAATTTAAGTGATGCTAAAGATTATATAGTTACCGCTCTTATCTTGCTTTTTGCCTTTGCTATTATGATTGGCAGGCATCAGGGTGGTATTGACACCCTGCGAAAGATTTCCGTTACGGGCTTGAGCCTGCTCGAAGAACCCCTGGCTAACATCAGGGTTTACCGGCAGGCTCTTAACACGAATACCTATCTGCAACGCCAGAATATTTTACTTCAGGATGAACTCAGTCGGCTCCGATCGATTGAACAAGAAAATCGTGAACTTCGCCGACTTTTGGGATATAAAGAAAGCAGCCAATTTGAATTGAGCCCTGTCTCTATTGTCGGAAAACAATTAACCGGACAAAATAATACCCTCACCATTGATTCCGGAAGTTCTGATGGATTAGAAGACGGAATGCCCCTTGTTACTTCAGATGGATTGATTGGAAAAATTGTATTGACCGGCTCCTATTATTCCCAGGTGATGCCCTATTATAATTCTCTGTTCAGGGTAAGCGCCCGCATTCAGGAGAATCAAGCTCATGGAATTGTGAGCTGGCCTGGCGAAATTTATGGCGAACTGGTGATGGACTTTGTGCCCAAAACCATACCGATAGACAGTGGTTTTGTAGTTGAAACATCAGGAAACAGCAATCAATTTCCGGGTGGAATTCCCATTGGGAAGGTAATCCGGTCTGAGCCGGAGCCGGGTCGGGAAACACAACGTATTTATTTAGAACCCTTTGTTCTGCTGGCTGATATTGCCCAGGGTTTTGTCATCGAGTTTCAGCCCGATACAAGTATTGTCAACCTTCAACAAGATTATAACCAGCTTTTTGAATGAGTGCAGAAACCCTAAAAGATTTTTTGATTGGCTTATGCTTTATTCTGGCTGAAGTTCTCATTTTTCAGCACCTAAGCTTATTCGGAGCCACTCCCGATCCGCTGATACTTTATCTTCTTTGGCTGGCCATGAAATACGACCGTATTAAACTGGTTCTATTTGCAGCAGCTTTCGGGCTTATTCAGGATGCGCTTTTTGACTTCTGGGGGTTGCACATGTTTGCCAAAACCCTCATGTGTTTCGTCTTCTTTAATTTCGTAAAGCAACGAAAGGAAGGTCGCTTACTTTTGTGGCAAATATTTGTTGTCATTACTGTAGCAGCTATATTTCATAACCTCATATTCCTCGGTTTGAGCAGTTTCATTGAAGCATATACAACCGGATTTATTCCTATAATTTTTATCCTTGGAAACAGTTTATATACTGCACTACTCGGAGCCATGCTTTTCATTTTTAAAGGAAATTAGACGCAGATGTCAACCGGTCAAACAAATGGAACAAGAACTTCTATCCGGGCACTTCAGGTAATCATCCTTACATTTACTCTTATTGTGCTGGGCCGGATTTTCTATCTGCAGATAGTGGAGTATGAAGTTTACGCTGCTTTGGGCCAGGAAAACTCGGTTCGCCAGGAATATGTAGATCCAGCCCGTGGTTTGATTTATGATCGGCATGGAGAGCTTATTGTAGATAATGAACCTATTTTCTCGATCACTATCACCCCTTCCCTTTTTGATAAAAGTAACATTCCCTTACTGGCTGATTTACTTGGGGTTTCTGATTCCCTGTTGACGGTCAAAGTTCAGGAGGCTCAGCAATACTCCTGGTATCGTACTTCCCGATTGTTTACAGAAATCGATTTCCCCACTTTCTCGGCGGTGCAGGAAAATCTTTGGCAACTACCCGGTATTGGACATCAAATAGAAAGTAAACGCCACTACCCTACCCAGATGAAAGCTTCACATCTACTTGGGTATTTACGAGAAGCTAATGAAAGTGAATATCAGCAATCCGAAAAGATCCGCCTGGGCGACAAGATTGGTAAAAGCGGGCTTGAAATGATCTATGAAGATTCGTTACGGGGCGATTTGGGTATCAGATATCTCAAGGTAAATGCTTTTGGACAGGCCTTGGGGGAGTTTGATGGCAATGAACTTGGTCAAATTCCTGAGCAGGGAACCAATATCATAACCACTATTGATACCGAACTTCAGATTTTTGCTGAAAAACTTATGGAGGGCAAACGTGGCGCTGTGGTTGCTATGAACCCTAATACCGGGGCTATACTTGCCATGGTCAGCTCTCCCACCTACGACTTAAGTAAACTTGCCGGAAGGCTGGATCAGGATTATTGGCAGGCCATCAATGCAGACTCAACTACTCCCTTATATAACCGGGCTATATCAAGCCGGCAACCACCCGGCTCTACCTTTAAGCCATTAATGGGCATCATTGGTCTGCATATGGGTATCATCACCCCGCAAACAAAAATTTATAACAGCGGAGCGTATATACGCGGACGGGCATACAGAGACTTAGCACCTGTAGGTGAATATGATCTCCAAAAAGCCATTACCTATTCCAGTAATACCTATTTCTTCTCACTAATGGATAAGATTGCAACTCAGGGCAAACTTAATGAATGGAGTAGTTTGATTAAAGATTTCGGGCTTGGAGTATCAAGTAAAGTGGATTTACCTAATGCCAATACCGGGCTTATTCCTGACAGCACCTATCTAAACAGACGTATTGGAGAACGAAGGTGGGGACTGGGAGACCTCATTAATTTCGGAGTTGGCCAGGGAATGGTTTCTGTCTCACCTATTCAAATTGCGCAAATGACAAGCACCTTCGCCAATGGGGGGTACCGGGTTAAGCCTCATTTAGTTCAGGTTTTCAAACATCCGGATGGTTCTATAACCCGTGTACAAACTGAAAGAACTAAAATAGATTGGCTACGGAAGGAATATCTTGATGTAATACAAGCCGGAATGCGCGGTGTAGTTACCGAAGGGAGCGGTCGCTGGTATGCCAACCATCCTGAAATAGAGATTGCCGGTAAAACAGGTACGGCTCAAAATCCCCATGGAATGGATCATGGTTGGTTCACATCCTATGCTCCGCTTGAGAACCCGCAAATTGTAGTTACTGCCTTCGTTGAAAACGCAGGCTTTGCTTCTACATCAGCGGCACCTATTGCCTCTTTGGTTATTGAGAAGTATTTACAAGGCGAAACTACCCGTCCTTACGTATATGATTACGTATTGAATTTCGAACCAAAAGAAGAGGAACAAGACCAACCTACTCCCACCCCACTACCTAATCAACCCATAGAGAATGAATAATATCAGAGAATTTAGCTGGTCAGTGGTTTTCGCTTGGGTGATACTGTTTACTATTGGTATTGTAGCCATTTATAGCGCTACACAAGGGCCGGTATCCCAATTTCTGCCCGAATACATCCAGAATAATTTTTACAAGCAGGTTATCTTTGTCTCGCTTTCTATTTTTATGTTGGCCGCTGTTCAGCTTATATCTCCCAGAAGCTTTATCCAGCTTTCCTATGCCTTCTATGCCATCAGCCTGGTATTGATGGTAATAACCCTTTACTTCGGCACCGAAGTTAATGGTGCCAAAAGCTGGCTGCGATTTGGGCCTTTTAACTTACAAACCAGTGAGTTGATGAAAATTGCCACGATCCTGGCTACAGCAAATTACCTGACAAGCCGCCGGGATATCACAGCAGAGAATGTGCGTTATGCCGTCATTTCCGTTATTATAATTTTAATACCAACCATTCTCGTTTTTATGCAAAACGACCTTGGAACAGCGTTGATCTTCCTCACACTCATCCCCGTCATGCTGTTTTGGTCAGGTTTACCCTACGGAGTTTCCCTCTTCATCATCTCTCCGGCCATAATCGCTTATTTATCGGTTATAGAATGGTATTATGGAGTGATTGCAGCGGTAATTTTGACAGCTGCAATCTTCTTTATTCAACGGCGGATCTGGTTATCCATTACGTCTCTCATCACCGGGTTATTGACTACCTCAGGGGTACAATTAGCGCTTACCCAACTATTACAACCTCACCAAATTGCCCGAATTGCAGCATTCACAAATCCTGCTTACGATCCTACAGGAGCCGGCTGGAATGTGATTCAGGCTAAGACAGCAATTGGATCAGGTGGATTAACAGGCAAAGGATTTTTAGAGGGAACACAAACTCAGCTCAAATTTCTGCCGGAACAGTGGACCGATTTTATTTTTTGTGTGATCGGGGAAGAGTTTGGCTTTGTCGGGGCCGCTATTGTAATTATAACTTTTCTCTTCTTATTCATACGCCTGTTGAACATGGCAGGAAGTCATAAGCATCCTTTTGCACAGCTTGTAACTGTAAGTATTGCCTCGGTCTTTTTTGTCCATTTCTTCATCAATGTGGGTAGTGCTTCTGCCCTTCTTCCTGTAATTGGTTTGCCGCTTCCATTTGTAAGTTATGGTGGGTCAGCATTCATCACCAACACCCTTATGCTTGCCATATGTTTAAATATGGATTTTTATAAACGGGATTTCAGCATCTACCGGTAGAGCTGGTCTACTTTGACGATCTCTTTATGGAAGTGCCCAACTTAAAGGAGGTCCGGTGATAGGCTGTATAACCAAACTCTTTTAACCCTTTTTTATGAGCAACCGTGGGATAACCAACGTTTGTATCCCAACCATATTCCGGGAACTCTTCGTGGAGTTTTCGCATCAAATCATCCCGGTAAACCTTTGCAATAATTGACGCTGCTGCAATACTCATAGACCGGTCGTCCCCTTTTACTAAACATGTGTAAGGAATCAAAGAACTGATATATCGATTTCCATCAACTAATAAATAATCCGGAGTGATTTTAGTTGCATCAACGCACTTCTGCATAGTATGGAGTGAAGCCCACAAAATGTTCAACTTATCAATCTCAGCAATACTTCCCTCCTGAACCGTCCACAACAAAGCCTCTTGTTTAATTTGCTCGGCCAGTCTTAATCGCTCTTCCTCTCCCGTATCTTTACTGTCTCTTATCTCCGGAATGTTAGTATCCGGATGGAACACTACTCCGGCAGCTACAACCGGACCGGCAAGGCATCCGCGCCCTACTTCATCCAATCCCATTACATGCGTGTAGCCTTCCTCCCACAACTGTCGTTCAAATTTTAACCGGTCGATGATAGTATTTTTTCGTTGCTTGATTTCACATAGAATATATTCATGTAATTAATTCTTTTCTGAATTAATGGAACTCATCTGCCCCGCTTCGTATTTGGTATGAAAAAGGGATCCGATTATGCATTTTAAATATTTCGAGTGGGATGAACGGTTTGCAAAGACAAATGGTAAATCTCCGTTCGATACTTTGTGGGACTTATTTCAACAGCTGCTCACCATATCCAGTGGGGATGTTAAGCAGGCTCTGAAATGGCTTACCGATCTCGATAACGAATATGATATTACCGGACAGTTTGATGACGGTTATTCTCTGGGAGACTTCATCGATGAGCTTAAAGAACGCGGTTATATAGAAAGCGATGAAGACAGTACCGGCTTCATCATGACCAGAAAAACTGAACGAAGCCTCAGAAAACGATCGCTGGAAGAAATATTCAAAAACCTGGAAAAAGGCGGAGTGGGGTCTCATAAAACACCCCACACAGGAAAGGGCATGGAACGTCAACCGGAAACCCGAAAATGGAACCGGGGCGACGATATCGGGCAAATAGACAGCGTGGGAACTATGCTGAACATGTTGAACCATAGCAGCATCGATGCCTTCAACCTACAGGAAGACGACCTTGAAGTCTATGAAACTGATCACTATACATCCAACGCAACCGTTCTGCTTATCGATTTGAGCCACTCTATGATACTTTACGGAGAAGACCGTATTACGCCAGCTAAGAAAGTGGCTATGGCCCTCTCAGAACTTATCATGAACAACTATGCCAAGGATTCCCTTGACATCGTAGCCTTTGGAAACGAAGCCTGGAAAATTTCGGTAGATGACCTCCCGTATTTAAAAGTGGAACCTTATCACACCAACACCAAACAAGGTCTTGAAGTGGCACGTCATATTCTGCAGCGAAAGAAATACGCCAATAAACAGATATTTATGATCACAGACGGAAAGCCATCCTGTATTATTGAGAATGGCAGGCTTTACAAAAACAGCTTTGGGCTGGATCGTAAAATCGTAAATAAGGTGCTGGATGAAGCCGTTAAATGCCGCAGAGACCAAATTACTATTACCACCTTTATGATTGCCCAGGATCCATACCTGCAAAGCTTTGTCCGCGAAATGACCGAAGCTAATAAAGGAAAAGCCTATTTTGCCTCTCTTGATAATTTAGGCGGATATATCTTTGAAGACTATATCCAGAATCGTAAAAAGAATGTGAAATAAAAAAAAGCCGTCCAATTATGAACGGCTTATAACCTATTCTTAACTAAATAATGGCTTAGTTGAACACGCCCAACTCTTGCATTACCGCATCAGTGATATCATATTCAGCCTGATATTCTTCAGAAGCATACAGAATGATCAGATCACCACTGGAAGTTGTTGTGTTCAGTACATAGCTCAGGCCTTTCTCTTTAGCAACTGCATCAATCGCAGTTCCAATTTGAGTGAACATAGGACCTAACAACTCCTGGCGGCGTTGCTGTAGCGCTTGCTCGGCTTGTTGTTGAGCAGTGCTTAAATCCTGCTGCAGTTGAGCCAAACGCTCTTGCTCTCTTTGATTTGCTTCCTGAGTTCTTACACCGGCTTTTTGCTCATACTCAGCAACCTGCTGTTGGAAATCCTGTTCTTTTTGCAGCAGTTCCTGTTGCTTCTGCTCAGCAAAATTTTGCAGTCTTTTCTGGATCGCAGCCATTTCAGGCATTTTAGCAAGTACAGCTTGCGGGTTTACGTAACCGATTTTCATTTCTGCTTCCTGTGCCTTGGCAACATCTATAGATGAAAAGGCAATCAAAAAGGAAACAAGTAATAAGCTTAATTTCTTCATTAGTATCGTTTTATTGGCTTTGATTATTTTAATTTTGCTATAATTTTGTCGGTAATGTCAAGACCTTCGTTATCTGCAAAAAAGATGATAGCGTCTCCATAAGAAGTCCCTTCGTTCAGTACCAAATCAAGGTCCATCTCCTCAGCAACTTCTTCCATAGCTGTGTTCATCTTTTCGATAATCGGAGCCATTAACTCATTTCGCTTCTGGCGAATTTCATTCATCATGGTCTCACGATCCTGCTCAAACTCCTGATTCATTTCCATCAGCTCCTGTTCTTTAACCGCTCTTTCCTGCTGAGAAAGATTAGCCATGGAAGACTCATAGTTAGAGAAAATCTGTTGCAGGTCGGTAGCTTTCGAAGCAAGCTCCTCATCTCTTTGGTCAATCAGGGCATTAATTTGTTCGTCAACCTGTTCTACTTCAGGAAGTTGACTAAGAACACGGGCTGGATTGGTGTATCCGATTTTAACCTGTGCCATAGCATCCTGGAGCGCAAAAACGCTCAAGAAAAGGATAATTGCAGTAATTCTTTTACTCATGTTTGTGGGTCTGTCGTTTTTTCTAATTTAAAAGTTTTTTCCGTCATTTGTCGTTACTGTTCTTCAACCTCGATTCCCAGTTCCAACAAAATATCATCATTTAAATTGTATTCATTATTGGCATACACCATGTAAATGTCGCCCGAACGGTCGAATACAAAATCAAAACTCTGTTGCTGAGCTACCGCTCTTACAGCTGTAAATACCTGCCTTTGGATAGGCTCTAACAATTCACGCTGCCTTGAAAAATACTCACCTTCCGGACCAAATTTTTGAGCAAGAAATTGTTCTTTCTGCTTCTTCTTCTGGGCAATTTCCTGCTTCTTTTGATTACGAATCTCATCGGTGTATAGTATTTCCTTGGCTTCGTAATCTTCCTGAAGCTGCTGAATTTCATTTTCCAATTCTTCAACTTGTTCCTTCCACTGGGTGCTCAATAAATCAAGCTGCTGCTGAATCCCTTCATACTCGGGTATCTGCTGAAGAATATAATCTGACTCATAGAATCCGATTTTCTGTTCCTGAGCCCATAAAGACTGAGAAAGTCCGGCCAGTAGAAAAGGAATAAGTATATACTTAAACAATCGCATTAGAATGGTGCTCCTATATTAAACAAGAATTCCCATTTCCCGGGCTGCACATTAGCACTGTTTGGTACTGTTACACCATCAAGTCGGTAACCGTAACTCAGGTCAACCAAGCCCAACACAGGAAGATATAACCGAACTCCCAAACCAGCCGACCTTTTTACACGGAAGGGATCGAAATCATTGAAGTCAAGATATGAGTTACCTGCATCGGTGAAAACGTATGGAATAATCTGGACTTGTTCGTTTGAAACGGCCGGATATCTCATTTCCAGTGAGTACTTACTAAACATAGTACCTGCCACTTTCTGCCCATCTACAATGGGTGAAATACTGGTTGTGGTTCCACCGGGGTAACCACGCAGGTCAATGTTATCATACAAAAAGCTTTGACGCTGTTGTAACTGTGTACCACCAACCAAAAATTTATTCAGCTCACTTCGCTTGTCATCAGTAAAGTAACCGATGTATCCGTATTGCACCTGACTGGTTAACACCAATTTTTCAACAACCGGTACGTGATGCTGGTAGGCTGTTCTGAATTTGTAATACTCAGAGAATCCAGGCAGTGGAGGTGCAGCTTCAAACGAGAGTGTAAACTTAGAACCCGTCATCGGTGATATAGGATTATCAACGGAGTTTCTCTCCAACACCTGTTCAAAAGTTAACAGACTGGAAGTTCCGTCAGCAAGGAAAGATGAGTTTCCTTCGATATTGTATAGCTGGTATCCGATTATGGACTGTGTTGAGAAATAATCATCCGGCCACTTCAATCGCTTACCCATAGATACGGAGCTTGAAAACAGCTCATTTCTTTCGGTAGAACCTCTGTAGTTCAGCAAGTTGTAGGATACATTCACCCCAACTGAAGTAGGCTTGCCCCGAAACCATGGTTCCTGGAAACCGAAGCTATAACTCTGATAACCGGTTCCTGTAACCTGAACGCCCAACGATAATTTTTGACCATCGCCGGAAGGAATCGGAGTCCAGCCGCCATCTTCAAAAGCACGTTTTAACGAGAAGTTATTGAAGTTAACCCTGGCAGAGAGAATCACACCAATGCTCGGACCACCGTAACCACCTGAAAACTCAAAGTTACTTGTGCTCTGGCTATCGTCTAAGCGGTAATTGATGTCAACGGTTTTATCTTCTCGGTTTGGCAGGATGTCGGGCTGAATGTTTTGGGGATCAAAAAAGCCGAGTGTTCCAAGCTCACGGATAGTTCGGATAACAGCGTCTCTGCTGTAGCGATTTCCAGGCGTTGTTCTCAGCGTACGGCGAACCACATCATCGTGAGTTCGTGTATTTCCGGAGAAACTTACGTGGCGGATGGTGGCAATCTCATCCTCATAAATATCAAAGTGGATATCCAGAGAGTCTTCTGCAACCTTCGTTACATTTGGAACGGCCTGGAAAAACAGGTACCCGTTGTTCTGGTACAGACTGCTTACGCTGCTTTCGCCAAAGCTATAATTTTCTTCAAATTTATTTTGGTTGAAAATATCCCCTTTCTCAAAACCCAGTACCTGTGTGAGGGTTTCATTGGAATAAACCGTATTTCCATCCCAGGTGATATCCCGAACCTTATATTGCGGGCCTTCCTCTATTGTTACAACTACTCTGAGCCCCGTCTTATCTTTGAACAGTCCGTCATGCTCATAAGTGTACACCGAATCTTTAATAATTCGGGCATCGGTGAATCCATTTTCCCGGTAAAAGGTTAAGACGCTTTCTTTACCCTCTTCAAATTCTTCTTCTTTAAATACCTTTTTACCAAAAATTTTCCACCAGGCATCTTCTTTCAGTGGCTTTATTTGACGACGCAGCTTCCTGTTGTTGAACTCATCAGCACCTTTGAAAACAATATCCTTAACTTCTAATCTGTCTCCCGGTTTTATATCAAAAATGAGGCGAACCCGGTCTTCCACCCCTTCCACTTCTTTAGTGCTGGTTTCGATTTCGGTGTACCAGTATCCCTTATCTTCGTAAAAACGCCGGATCGTGTTCTTGGCCTGACCAATGGCAGATTCGGTAATTACTGTTCCGGGGGTTAATACCAGCAAATCTTCCAGGTCTCGCCGTTCCGACCGCTTGATCCCTTTTAGTTTGTACTCCAGAATACGAGCCTGTTCTTCTACTTTGATTAGAAAACTGATCCCGGTAGATGTTCGATCAGTTACAAAAATCTGAATATCAGAAAATAGCCCGGATCGGTATAAACGGCTGATTGCCCTCGTAAGTTTATCACCACCGGGATAGGTAATGGAGCTTCCTTCAACCAACGTACTTGCGTTCTTGATGAATTGTTCGCGGGTATTTTTATTTCCTTCAACCGTAACCTCCATAATTTGATATTCGGTCGGGGTAAGGGTAGTCGGGTCGGTTATTTCAATATCCTGAGCCTGTAAAAGATGAGAAGTGAAGCCGAACGTCAATAAAGTTGCAAAAAGTAGTCTTTTCAAAAGTAACAACACGCCTTTTGGTTAATGCTTATGATTTTTTGTTAACTAAACGAGATGAATAGGAGTTTTCGTCTTTGGATGATGGAATTTTCCCAAACCTTCGGTCTCTTTGCTGGTAGGAACGAATCGCTTCGTATAATTCATCTCTTCTGAAATCCGGCCAGTAGGTTTCCGTAATGTAGAGTTCGGAGTAGGCCAGCTGCCATAATAGAAAATTACTGATTCGATACTCACCACTGGTACGGATTATCAAATCCGGATCAGGAACATCTGCGGTCGAAAGGTGATCACTTATCATTTGGTCATTGATAAGATCCGGATCTAAGCGGCCTTCCTTTACATGATGGGCTATTTTCTTAACTGCTTCGGTGATATCCCAACGTCCTGAATAACTCAGCGCAAGACACAATTCCAGCAGCTTATTATCTTTGGTGAGCTCAATAGCCTCCTGAAGCTCATTCTGGCAATTCTTCGGAAAGCGATCCATCTGGCCAATAGTTGCCAGCCTGATATCGTTTTTATTCAGGTTTTCAGCCTCTTTTCGGAGTGAAGAAACCAATAATCTCATCAAGCCCTGTACTTCGGCAGATGGACGACCCCAGTTTTCTGTTGAAAAAGCATACAAGGTTAAATATTTAACACCCAGCTGAGCACACGATTCTGTAATGTCTCTAACCGAATCAACTCCGACTTTATGGCCATGTAGCCGGATACTCCCTTTACTTTTCGCCCACCGACCGTTGCCATCCATAATTATGGCAATATGAAGAGGAATTTCACCTGAGTCCTTCAGGATATCCTGATTCTTCTTATCGTCTTCAGTCTGTACAGTGTTTGTTAAAGTAAGCTCTTTCAAGTGATTTTTCGGGCTGTTTTTGAAGCTTTGAAAATTAGAGCTTTGCTTGTCCTTTATCAAGGTAAATAATCTTTTCAGGAAGTTAGTTTTTGTTCCATTGATATCATCTCCAAAAGGGCCAAAGCGGCTTCTCCGCCTTTATTCCCCTTCTCGCCGGCTCGTTCCATAGCCTGTTTAACATCATCGGTAGTTAAAACTCCAAAGGCCACGGGTTTATTATGTTTTAAAATTAAATCGGTAATTCCACGGTTTACTGCATCACACACGTAATCAAAATGCGGTGTCCCTCCTCTTATTACAACTCCAAGGGCGATTACACCCGCCACATCGCGGTGCTCAAGTACTTTTTGTACGGTTAAGGGTATTTCATAGGACCCGGGGCATTTTACCACAGTGATGTCCGATTCGGCAACCCCATTTCCTTTCAGTGCTTTTAAAGCTCCATCCAGCATTTTGTCGGTAATCATAGAATTCCATTTTGATACCACAATGCCAATTTTCACTTTTCCGGGATTTGTTTCCCCTTCTATTAACTCTACTGCCATACTAACTCTTTATTTCCGTAATTTTTTTTCGTTGTTCCGTCATTTTCTTCATCTTCTCAATATGCTTGTAGGCAATGGTGACTACTCCCATATTGGTATAACCGGCACCGGTTCCTTCATGGGTGTCACTGCCACCCGTCATCAATAAACCATGCTCTTCACAAAACTCGGTGTACTTTTTCTGAAGCTTGAAATTATGGCTGGGATGAATACATTCAACACCATCAATACCCGCATCAACGAAGGCCTGCATTTCATCGGAAGAATAAAGCCTTCCGGGATGTGCAACCACACTGGCTCCGCCCACATTTTTGATAATTTCAATCACTTCGCGGTAATCCGGATAGGTGCTTTCAATAGAACCCAGCTTCTGATTGCTCAGATACCTAATAAAAGCCTCTTTAGGGCTACTCACATATCCTTTTTGGGTTAGAACCCGTGCAAGATGAGGGCGGCCTATATTGGCTCCGTTAGCTTCCGCCCAAACTTCATCATACTCAACATCAATACCGGATTTCTTCACCGTATTAATAATACCTTTGATCCGGTTCTTTCGGGCTTTCTTCTGCTCGTTCAGAAAGTCTTCCAGGTAATTGGTATCCGGATCAAAATAATAGGCAAGAATGTGGACTTCTTTCCCCTCAAGAACGGATGTAATCTCCACACCGGGAATGAGTTCGATATCCAGTTCATCGGCTTTATCAACAGCTTTAAAATAGCCCTGACAGGTATCATGATCTGTTATCGCCAAGCTGGCAAGGTTCTTATCCTTCGCCACCTGCACAGCTTCTTCGGGTGTTAAGCGTCCATCAGAGCAGGTGGTATGGATATGTAAGTCTGCTTTGAGAGGCATTCGTTATTCCCCTGACAGCAGCTTACTCATTTCCACTTCGTTGGCTATAAACTCAAGAGCTTTAAGTACATCAGGGTCAGATTTTAGTCCGGCCCCCACCCTTCCGGTTTGCCCCTCATACCGGGAAACCAACTCGAGATACAGATTTCTGCGGATGTCAACTTCATCTTCTGTAAACTGTTTTTCTTTTTCTCTGGAAATAGCTGTTCTCAGCCCGTTTAATTGACTTTCAGCTCTTTCAATGCCTTCAAGTTGGACAGACAATTCATCGAGTAATTTCTCGGAGTCGGTGGTGAAGTCAAAGTCATTTTCAGTGAGGTAATTTCTAAATTCTTCAAAGACCTGATCAGGTAACTCTTCATAGCGGAAGGAATCATGTGTAGCCTCATACTCAGTGGCAAAATCGAAATACATACCCTTTTGGAGCAGGGCCACTTCCAGAATACTCAATTCATCCTTACCGGACTCTACATCAGGCTCAATCCCTCTACCCTCATAAACCGTTCTTCCATTTCGGGTTTTAAATTCTCTTTTGGATGAACCCTTATTCATCACAGCCGAATTCCTGCCCTGATGCGTGTACTGAATAGACTGAATACTCCTGCCACTTGGGATGTAATAACGGGAGATAGTAATCTTCAGAGAAGTATTATAGGGCAATGGTTTAACCACCTGCACCAGTCCTTTTCCAAAACTCTGCTCTCCGATTATCAATGCCCGGTCCAGATCCTGAAGCGCTCCGGCAACTACTTCAGATGCACTTGCGCTACCTCCGTTCATCAAAACCACCACCGGTTTGTCAAACATTACAGGCTCTCGTGTGGCAAACGTCTGATTATACTCAGCCACCCTTCCCCGAATGTCAACAACGGTAATTCCCGGCTCAATAAACTTATCAATAATGCCTACAGCTTCCTGTAAAATACCACCAGGATTGTCTCGTAAATCAATCACCAAACCCTCAAGATCAGTACTTTCGGTTAAACTGATCATAGCCTGCCTTACTTCTTCGGCAGAATTGCTACCAAACTGAGTGAGCCTCACATAACCGGTTTTATTTTGCTCGCCGATTAGTCCGGAGTAAGAAATATTACTGACTTCAATCCGCTGGCGGGTAAGCGTGAAATCCAGCGTTTGATCGAGCCCAAATCGTTCTATGGAAATGGTCACATCAGAGCCAACCTCACCACTGGTAAGTGCATTTACCTCTTCAGGTTGAAGACCCTCCGTAGACACTCCATCAACGGCAACAATCACATCTCCTGCTCTTATACCGACTTGTTCTGCCGGCCCGCCTTCAGTTGGCGCTATCACAACAACTTCACCATCCCTGTAACCGGCCTCTATACCAATACCGGCATAATTACCTCTCGACATGATTTCAGCCTGCTCATTCTGAGATTCATTGAACATAACGGTGTACGGATCCAATGTCTCGAGCATGGCATCAATACCATTTCGCATGAGTATTTCCGGATCTACTTCATCCACGTACTCAAGAGCCACATTTTCATAAGCATTGCTGAAAATGCTGAAGTTTTTTTTGATCAGGAAATAGATATCCGTTTGTTGTGCGGCAATCCCCGCTGAAGCAAGCACAATAAGTGCAGTAGCAAACGTGGCTTTATATTTCCCTTTCCTGGTCATAAAATCAATTGGCAGATATTCTAAGGGTCTGACCTACATAAATCCGGTTACCGGAAATATTATTCAAGCTTCTTAACTGACTCAGGCCTACCCCAAAACTTTCAGCAATTTCACTGAGTGTGTCGTTTTGCTTAACGGTATAGGTGGTATAATTGTCGCTGTCTGTTGAGGTGGCGGATGCGATGAAAATATCTTCTCCGCGACGCTGCTTACGCTCTATAGCCTGCTTCTCAGAGTAGCTCATTTCGTTTACTTTTTCGTAATGGCTCTTTCGGCTGTTTGGCACATGAATGGTAAGCGACTGCCCCACCCGAATGGTGTTCCCGATTCCGTTCCATGTACGGATATTCCAGGCCCTCACGTCATACCATTCGGCAATATGCCCTACCGTATCTCCTGTTTTCACTTTGTAGGTCACTGCTGTTGAATTTGCAGGAGCACTCACCTGAGATGAAGATGATCTTCTGGTGGTTACACTTCGCTGCTGGTTGGTGGGTTTGTTGGCTGAAATTTGTGTGGCACTTCCCTGAGGGAGGGGTACTACAATCTTCTGTCCCGGATAAATGGTACTGGACAGGTTTTCATTGGAACCATACAGCCCGGCTACCGTAGTTCCATATTTACGGGCAATGATTCCCAGCGACTCTCCCCTCTGAACGGTATGCATGGTAATATTCTGGCTTCGGCTCTCTTTAGGAATTTCCTGGTAGTTAGCTAAAAACTCTTCCTGATCAGTCTCAACGGGCAGTTTTAGCGGATACTTCCCGCCCGGAGGTGTAGCCCACCGAAGTAGTTCCGGATTGTATTCTTTCAACTCTTCGGTTGTGATACCGGCAGCATCCGCTAAGTCAGCTAATTCCATCAAGCCATCTACTTCCACAACTTTATAGGAATAAGGCTCGCCGGGGTAGCTTTTCTGAAAGCCGAACTCTTCCGGGTTCATCCCAATCATAGTAGTTGCTATAAAACCGGGGACATATCCACGGGTTTCTCTTGGCAGGTATGGATAAGCTGCCCAATAATCTTCAACACCACCCGCTCTGTTAATAGCTCGTTTCAGCCCACGCGGACTGATATTATAGTTCGCCATTGCAAGATGCCAGTCACCCCAAATATTATATAGATCTCTTAAGTGACGTGCGGCTGCACGGGTTGCTTTTTCAGGATCACGTCGCTCATCAATCCACCAATTGGCTTCCAGCCCATAAACAGAACCGGTTGCCCGGATAAATTGCCACATTCCAACAGCGGCTGCCCAGCTACGTGCGCTTGGGTTTAAGCCACTTTCTATAAAAGCTAAATAAGTTAGCTCTTCAGGCACGCCCTCTTCTCTGAATATCTTGCGCATCATGGGCTGGTACTTAACCGCACGCTGTAACCAGGTCTCCATTACTTCGGGGCGGCGTAGTGTATAATAAACCAGGTGTCGATTTACCTTATCATTCTGGATGAGAGGAACGTCCGTCTTATTCAATGGCAGGTCGTCCGGGAAGTCATAGTCTTCGTTCATCCAGCTGTCATCTTCGGAAAAAAGCTCTTCCTGAATTGCAAAAATCTCTCCTTCAGGTTCATTTCCAACTTCCGTAATCCCGTAAAAACTGGCGGTATTCTGAAATTACAGATCGGTAGAGTTCGGTAAATCTCCGGTCACCCCGAATTTCAGGATAATCATCCAAAAGCCCCTGCGTGGCTGCTACAGCATCATTTATTTGTGCTTCTGCCTCCAGAGGGTCGTTACCAACCTGAGCTTCCATCGCTTTTATGTGGATGCGGTAGATATCTGAAATTCGGCTCATAATATCTTTCTGGAAGTTATCCAGTTCCTGCATGGCCGGTTGCTGGGTAATACCATCACCTTCCTGCAAGCCTTGCATAGGACTTTTGTAATCCAAAAGCCGCAAAGGCATTTCTTTCAAATCGAGTGTTGCAGTGGTGTCCTGAGCAGAAATGCCCGGGGCAATAAACATACAACAGGTTATGGCAATAGCCGTTTTTCGTAACTTCTTAAACATGTATTAGAGATGATTTTAAAATGATTGTCTAAAGTACTAATTATTGTATAGAATTGGGAGAGTAGAACTCACGGCACCATCAACGTAAAAAACACGGAATTAGCGCCCTTCTTTTCGAATTTTTCCGGATTGAATGATTTTCTTCTCCTGTCCGGTCCATTGTTGTGCCAATGGCCACCTGCGTCCGGTTCCAAAGGCTTTCGCAGACACTTTTAACCCGGGCGGCGCCTGGAATCGTTTGTGTTCATTTAAATCTACCAATCGGAGGGCTTTATCTACGATGTGCTCGTCTATACCGCTGCTGATGATTTCTTCTCTCGATCGTTGTTCCTCCAGGTAGTATCTCAGAATGGTGTCTAAAGTTCCGTAGTCGGGCAAAGAATCTGAATCTTTTTGATCGGGTCGCAATTCAGCACTTGGGGCTTTGGTTAAAATGGCTTCCGGAATTACTTCTTTCCCATAATACTCTTCATTTAACCAGCGGCAAATATCATAAACTTCGGTTTTATACACATCGGAAATAACAGATAATCCTCCGGCCATATCCCCATACAGCGTGCAATAGCCAACAGCCATTTCAGATTTATTGCCTGTATTCAACAGCATGTAGCCGAACTTATTGGCGATTGCCATCAATAAGTCGCCCCTGGTACGGCTTTGCAGATTTTCTTCTGCTACATTGAAATCTGTTCCCTGAAAAACCGGGGATAAGGCATTCAGGTATTCCTCGTAAATACCCTTTATGGGGATTTCGAGCATTTCTATTCCCAAATTCTGTGCCAGTTTTTCGGAATCCGATACGCTACCCTCTGATGAAAACTCAGACGGCATCGTTACAGCCTTCACATTATCTGCACCCAATGCTTCTTTAGCTATTGTACAGACTAACGCCGAATCGATTCCGCCACTCAAGCCTAAAATTACCTTATCTGCTGCTTTAGACTTTTTCAGATAGTCTCGCACCCCCATCACCAACCCTTCGAACATAACTTGTTCTTTAGCCGGAGTTTCGAAATTGGCTTCAACATCTGTTACTGCTTCAACTGTTTGATTTTCTTTATTGAAGATAACATCAACGTAATCAGGCTCGAACCTCTTTGAACGTGCTTTCATCTCACCCGAGCCGTTAAAAGCGAGGGAATCTCCATCGAACAGAAGTTCAGTTTGCCCCCCTACCTGGTTCACATAAAAAAGAGGAGTACCCAGCTTCCGGGCATGGTTCTGAAGCATATTTTTTCTTGATACCGGCTTATCTTTATTGAACGGAGAAGCCGAGATATTAATAATGGCTTTTGCCCCTTTCTTAGCCAATACTTCAGCAGGATTTACATCATAAATGTGGTACTGAATATCATTGTCGTTAAACCAGATATCCTCGCAAACGGTAATTCCGAATGGAAAACCCTTTATTACCACAGGTTCAAATTCATTACCGGGTTCAAAATAACGGAGATCATCAAACACGTCATAGGTTGGAAGCAGCGCTTTATGAACTCTTGTCACCTCTTCTCCATGCTGTGCCACAATAGCTGAATTAAAACAGCTTCGGCCTTTACCCGTCATATTCTCCGTAATTGATCCAAATATAACCGTAGTTTCTCCCGTAGAATCAATGATTTCGCGATTCATTTTGTAAAGCAATTCCCTAAATACCCTGCGCTCCATAAGGTCCATTGGCGGGTAGCCGCATGTTACTAATTCAGGAAGCAATAATAATTCAATTCCGTCTTTCTCAGCTTTGCGAATGGCTGACAGAATCAGTTCCTGATTTCCGGTTAAATCCCCAATCGTCGGGTTGAGTTGTTGAAGTCGTATGCGCACAGTCTCTTAATTAATTCGATTCAAGATAAGGAGTTTGGGGCTTAAGTGATAAGGTGATGAAGTGATAAAGTGATTTAGGGTGATGAGTGAACGATCAAAACAAATCACCTTATCACCCAATCACCATATTATTTTTTACTTAACATAAACCGTTTTGGTGTTTACGAATTCGTGGATACCATACAGTCCCAACTCTCTTCCGTAGCCGGAATTTTTAATTCCCCCAAAAGGCAGGCGGGGATCAGATTTAACAAAATCATTTACAAAGCAACAGCCGGCTTCCAGTTTTGTAGCTGCAATTTCTTCTGCATGTTCCACATCCTGTGAATAGACCGAAGCACCTAATCCATAATTTGTGTCATTGGCAACCCGAATGGCTTCTTCTTCATCCTTCACTTTAATGATGCTTGCCACCGGACCGAACAACTCTTCCGAATAGGCCGGCATACCGGGTTTCACGTTGCTGAGAATAGTTACCGGATAAAAAGCACTTTTACCCTCCGGTTTTCCTCCTCCCAACACTAATTCAGCTCCATTCTTTATACTTTCCTGAACCTGTTCGTGAAGCTGATCTCTGAGGTCAATCCTTGCCTGTGGACCTACATCGGTATCTTCCTCAAAAGGGTCCCCTACTTTTCTGGACTTCATTAATGCTGTGAATTCTGCCAGAAATTCGTCATACACATCCTCTACCACAACAAAACGCTTAGCCGCAATACAACTTTGCCCGCTGTTCAGCAGCCTTGAATTTACGCTGGTCTCAGCGCTGGCTTTAGTATCTGCATCACTCAGGATGATGGAAGGATCACTTCCTCCCAACTCGAGGACGGCTTTCTTCAGCATTTCACCGGCCTGGGCTGCTACTGCTTTTCCGGCCCGGGTGCTTCCGGTAAGGGTTACCGCAGCAATACCTTCGTGTTGTATGACCTCTTTCATAGTGGATTTATCCCGCACAATCGTTCGAAATAAATCTTTTGGAATTCCAGCTTCATGGATGATTTCTTCAATCTTTAAAGCACAGCCGGTAGTATTCTCCGAATGTTTGAGAACAGCGCCATTCCCGGCCATGAGCGCCGGTGCTGCAAACCGAAATAATTGCCAGAATGGAAAATTCCACGGCATGATAGCCAGCACCACACCCAGCGGATTGAAGGTCACATAACTTTTGGATGCATCGGTTTTTACCGCGTCATCTTTGAGAAACTCTTCGGCATGTTCAGCATAGTATTCACAAACCCAGGCACATTTCTCGGCCTCTCCGATACCCTGTTGAAGAGGCTTCCCCATCTCCTCGGCCATCAGCCTACCCAACTCCTCCTTCTGCTCTCTCAGAATGTTAGCAATTTTTTTGAGATAAGATCCTCGAGTTTCAAAAGCGATTTTTTTCCAGTCAGCCTGAGCTGCATTCGCTTTTTGAATAATCTCATCCACTTCATCAAAGCTCATCTCATCATATTCTTTGATGACGTTTCCGGTAGTCGGGTTGATGGTTTTCATAATCTTAGATTTGTGAATTCTATTTCTTGATTCCCTAACATCTGGCAGACAACGGAAATTCCACTGCTGTGTTCCTTAAGTTGAACCATGATTTATAGGATTTCAGGATGTCCCTGATTCGGAAAATAGTCTTGTGCAGTGTTATCCATGATCTGTCAGGAATGCATTCCTACGGATTCCAAAATCTTATCCAGTACTTCGTGAAGTAAATCATCTTCGATAATTAAAGGCGGTGCCAGGCGGATTAGGGTATTGGAGTGAAGGGTCCATCCAAGTAAAATGCCATTCTCAAAACAATCTTCAACAACCTTTTTGGTTAAATCCCAACTTTCCAGCTGAAGCCCAAGCATAGCTCCTTTGCCTCTAACTTCCACAATTCCGATGCCCCTCAATTTTTCTTTGGTGATTTGCTCTATTTCCTTGGCTCGCTGTAAATAATTGCCCGATAGTAGTTCTTTCAGGTTAGCATATGCGGCAGACGCAGAAACCGGGTGTCCCCCAAAAGTAGTTACGTGATTCAGTGGCGGGTCGTACTTAAAGGTTTGAAAAATTTCGGCGGATGAAACGAAGGCCCCCATCGGCATTCCTCCTGCCATTGCTTTAGCCAGGCACAGGATATCAGGGACTACTTCGTATTCCTCAAAGGCAAACAGGCTTCCTGTGCGACCAAAGCCGGATTGTATTTCATCAAAGATGAGTAAGGCACCTGCTTCATCACATCTTTGGCGGACTTCCTGCAACCACTGATTATCAGCGGGAATGATCCCACCTTCTCCCTGGATAGGTTCCATGATTACAGCCGCCGTATCGTCATCTATCAAGTCGAGATTTTCCTTCGAATTAAATGATAGAAAATGAACATCCGGCAAGAGCGGTAAATATGGATCTCTGTAAACATCCCGCCCGGTCACACTCAACGAACCATGCGTATCCCCATGATAACTGTTCTTAAAACCGATGAGCTTAGTACGACCGGTGTATTTCTTCGCAAGCTTCAGCGCCCCTTCGGTAGCCTCTGTTCCACTGTTTACAAAATAAACCTGGTTCAACTGTTCGGGAAGATTGGCCGTTAGCAGACCGGCAAAATTTACCTGGGGTTTTTGAACAAATTCGCCATATACCATCACGTGGAGGTGCTTATCTACCTGCTTGTGTATAGCCTCAATTACTTTGGGATGGCGATGCCCCAGACTGCTCACTGCTATCCCGGAAATAAAATCAACATATCTTTTATTGTCTGTGGTATAAAAAAAGGGACCTTCGGCATGAGAAATTTCCAGTCCCATGGGTGCATCACTGGTTTGAGCTATGTACTTGAGGAATTTGTCTAACACTTTTGGGATTTAGCTATGATTTGCTCCAAGATAGCCAAGTAATACAAAATAAATTAAGTGTCTTACCGATTCAGGTTCAGCTAGTCCTTCTTCCATTCATCCAGAAGCTGGAGGAATTCTTCCTGCATGGCCTTCCCTTTGTTTCGGGCATACCACAAGTGCAGATTTTGAGTAGCTATTTTATTTTCGATATCAGGGTTTGCTCTTTCACCCATATAAGTTTCCTGGATTTCTTTTGGCCGGGGACCCCATGTACCCAGAACCTCCAGCGTTTCATGATCCAACGCGATTACCTTGGGAATAGATCGTGACCCATTGGTCAGAAACTCGTCCATTACTTCCGGGTATTGATCCCTCAGAATAAGTTTAAGATCGATGTTGTCTGATAACTCGGACATTTTGTGTATGAAAGGTAACGATTGAGCGGCATCACCACACCAGCCTTCAGTAATGACCAGCCATATCATCTTTCCCGGAAAGTCACTGAGCTCCCTCTGCAGCTCCTCTGAGATTTTTGCCCTCTTATTCCATTTAGAAGAGCGGTGAATATTCAACTTGGTGTACTCCAGCATGTCAGGACGGTTATCATCATTGGTTGTCCGGCCATCGTCAAATAATTGCTGTACCAAGTCGGTGTACTCCTCAAAGGAATGCGCATTCTCAATGAGCTCTCTCGTTATTATTGAATCTACTGCTGTTTTCATGCTATTTGTAAGTCGTCTTTCTTAAAATGTATTTGATTTGGTATGTCACTTCATTAAATAATCGATTATTTAGAAGCTTCTACAAGCTGTTTTCTTACTTCAATCGTACTCAATGAAAACGAATATATTTGGAGATTATATGAAGAAGTAAAAGCGTTCATACCCTAAAACCCTTCCAGAGTTAAGCCCATTCGCTTGAATTAAACAGGTTGCCATAATTCTGGAAGGGTTTTATAGGGCCGGGAGATAAATCAGGTGCAACTGCCAATCGAACTTAGTTTTGAAAAAGAATTTGTAGCACCAACGTTCCGCCTATGAAAGCGACGAAGCTAAGAGAAGCAAAAAATTTCATTTTCATCACGGTATCATATTCATCCTGATTGCCTTCCAGTTTCCAAACAAAGGTGCTAAGCACTGCATAGGCTGATAAAGTCACTCCTCCAAAAATCAGACCTAACTGCTCATTCTGAATATATAACATCGCAGAAAGCATGGAAGCTCCCGCAAGAAACATCAGGCTAAAAAAATATTTCACTCCCTGTATTCCATACCGAACTGCAAAAGTCCGGTCGCCACGATTTTCATCTTCCTCTGTTTGATAAATCTGTGAAACCGGGTACAAACTCAGAATTATTGCAGCCACTCCGATGGCTATAAGATCTTCAGAAAAAGTAATCGGATAGCCGCCTGCTGCCAGGTATCCCAAAAAAAACGAATTTGTTCCGGTGCTGACGCCAATGGCTACAATACTAAGGATTGGTTTCCCTTTCCACCGGGCAAGCGGGGTTGAATACAACCAAAAAAACAACATGCTGACGGCATAAATGATCGCATAATTCCACCCAACCGTCATCGCCCACGCTAAGCCTGCGTATTGCATAATCATGGAAGCCGGCCACATCCAGCTTTTCATTTTCGGGGGTGATATCAGTCCGCCGATGGGTCCTTCATCCTTATCCCACCAGGAATTGTAGGCCGTAGCGCCCCCAAATAACAGCACATGCACATTCAAGAATTGAAGTCCGAATTGATCCCATTTCACGGAATCCACAAAAAGTGCAGCGATTAAATATCCCCCGGAAAGAATAAAAAACTGGTAGTGCAGCCGAAGATGAATAAAGAAATTGAGTATCTGTTTCAAATTTACCGGTCCAGATTGATTTAAATGATTGATAGTGTATCAAAGTTTATTCTAATCTATCATTTTAAATCTGATTTTTTAATTCCTGAATAATCATTCCTTATCTTTCTGACATGTTAGCAGAGACGAAACAAATTGAGAATCAAAAACTGGTTGCTGAGTCCGAATGGCTGCAGGAAAAGGAAGCTCATGAACAACGAGTAAATGAGTTGCTGGATGATTACCTGGAGGCGCGATCCCGACAGGAGAAAAACCCGGTCATGGATTTTCTTTTTGAATACTATGCTTTTCGGCCTTCGGGTTTACGGAGGTGGTCGCCCGGAATGGGGGTATCTCTTTCCTTTTCAAGTTTCGATTTGTTGCCGGAAGTAAGTGAGCTTACCGATGACGGCGATATAGCATTCATTGATCCTTCCCTCTTTCCTGAAAAACGTATTTCCTCATTGAAATGGATGTTACAGATGCTCGAGAACACTCAATCCAGCCGGCCATCCTTTGGCTGTTTTGGGATGCATGAATGGGCCATGGTATATAAAACCGACAATCCTCGTCACGATCAGGTTCCCATGCGTATGGAGCCGGATGAGCTGGCTGAATTTGTGGAATCCCGCCCGTTGCTCTGTACTCATTTTGATGCATTCCGCTTCTTCACAAGTCCTGCAAAACCGATGAACCGTTTTGAACTTTCACGGGATAATTTTCATGAGACCGAGCAGCCCGGCTGTATTCACTCCAATATGGATTTGTACAAATGGGCGTTCAAAATGTACCCGTGGATTTCCAGTTCACTGATACTGGATGCCTTTGAATTGGCTGTTGAAGCGAGGCACATCGATATGCAGGCCAGCCCCTACGATTTAAGAGAGCAAGGGCTGGAGCCCATCAAAATTGAGACGGAAGCCGGCAGAAAGGAATACAAACAAAAGCAGGAAATGATCTTTCGAAAGGGGCTCCCAATCCGCGAGAAAATCATTGAGAAGATGAGAGAAGTATTACAAAAAGTGGATTGATTGAGTGATATGGTGAAGTGGTGATTGGGTGATAATTTTCGAATCCCCCATCACCAAATCACTTTATCACCACATCACTAATGCCTGTGATACACTTTGGCTACCACTTTCCAGCCGCTTTCAAATTTCAACAACGACAGGTAATCGGTAAACACGTGCTTTCCTTTGTGATGTAATTCCAATTCTACGGATGCGGCATTTCCGGTCACGCTGATGTTTGTGAATTCCGGCTCCCAGACATTGTTTTCCGGATCAAATTCAGCACTTTCTTTTCGGTTCTTTGTGCTTTCAATCCAATTCGAGATCGGGTACCTGCCGATTTCTTCTCCATCTACAGAAAAGATGGCAAAATCTTTATGAAAGGTTTCTGCCATCGCTTCCGGATTCAATTCATTGAATGCCCCGTGAACATAGCCGTTCAGAATAACTTCTTTAACAGCTTCTTCTTCCTTGGCAATATATTCGGTGGCATTTATGCCAACCAGCAGCAGTGCAAACACAAAAACAGAACTTATCAGTAGAGATCTTTTCATAGTTATGTAGATTTGGTGAGAGTTAACAGTATTTCAACACGTTGTACGAACCAAATAGTTACATGAGTTGGTAAAGTGATAAAGTGATATGGTGATAAGGTGATAAGGTGATAAGGTGATAAGGTGAATTTGTTCAAATTATATTATTAATAACAGCTCCCTCACCCTATCACCCGAATAATCTCTTCAAAACGGCTTTTAGTTGTTCCACTTCTTCATCACCAATTTCGAAATAGAAGGTTGCTCTAATGGTCTTGGGGCCAAAAGGAATCATAACAATGCCTTCTTCCTGGAGTTTTTCGATAGCAGAAACCGCATTCCCTTCCAATACATCAAAAATGAGAATGTTGGTTTGCAGGTTGTCCATATCGATGGAGAGTTTGCTACAGTTGGAAATGGTTTCAGCCACATCCCGGGCTCTCCGATGATCATCTTTGAGAAGCGGCCAGTGATTATCCACTCCGTATTCAGCGGCGGCTGCAAGCAGCCCGACTTGTCGCATTCCTCCGCCCCACATTTTACGGTAGCGCCGGGCTTTGGCAATGTTCTTTTTTGAGGAGAGCAGCATAGACCCAACCGGAGCCCCCAATCCTTTCGAAAAGCAAACCGAGATGGTATCGGCAATGGTACCAAAATATTCCGGGCCGATATTTGTAGCAGTCATGGCGTTCCAGATACGCGCCCCATCAAGATGAACGGCCAGATTATGTTCATCCGCAAAGTCTTTAATCTCGCTCAATTCCTCCTTTGAGTAGCAAACACCCCCTCCTTTATTAGTCGTATTCTCGATACATACTACCTTTGTTCTGGGCTCCCAGTCAAAATTACCTCTGACTTTATCTTCCAGAACAGCCCGACTCAACTTCCCTTGTTTACCCTGTAATGTGGTAACCTGAACCCCTGATAGTGCTGAAGCTGCCGAGGTCTCATAGTTGAAAATATGACCGTTTTCATCAATCAGAATTTCGTCTCCGGGCTCGGTTAACACCCTAATGCCCAGCTGATTGCTCATGGTTCCACTTGGCACAAACAGTCCGGCTTCCATCCCAAAAAGAGCGGCTGTTCTCTGCTGAAATTTATTTACCGTCGGATCAGATTCAAACACATCATCCCCAACCTCTGCCTCTGTCATAGCCTTTAGCATTTCGGGAGTCGGTCGTGTTACCGTATCGCTGCGTAAATCAATCATACTTTCATTTTGCTTTTTCAATTTCAAGGAATATAATCAATACCTGACGCGAACATAAGTAACGCTCACTCAGCTCATGAAAAAAAGTATAAAAATTCAGCTCACTCTTTCGGGTTACTCAGTAAAGCCGGAGGCTATCTGTATTGAAGGTTGAAGCCAAATACGATGTAATAATTGCAGGTGGAGGACTCTCCGGACTCAGCCTTGCCTGGTACCTGGCTAAAGGGAACTACAAAGGGGAAGTACTGGTAACGGACTCAACCTTTGCACCCACCAATGATAAAACCTGGTGTTTCTGGACTAACAAAGAACCTCCATTCCGTGATATCATCTACAAGAAATGGAAGAAAACCTGGGTTTCGGTTTTAGACTACAACACCTTCCGCTACCTCAATGAATACAGCTATTACTGCATACGCAGCGGGGATTTCAGGGAATATGTACTTAGTGAGTTAAAGAAGCACAAAAACTTTGATCTCCTTGAAGACAACATCCTTGATTTTTCTTCCAATCAAAGTAAGGCGGTTATGCTTACCAAGGGAGGCGACAGTTACATTGCCAACCATATTTTCCAAAGCATCATGAAACCCAAAGACCTTGACCGGTCGCAAATCAAATACCCGCTTATACAACATTTTTTGGGATGGGAAATCAAAACCTTTGAGCCGGCTTTTGACCCGGAGACCTTTACCATCATGGATTTTGACAATGATTTTGAACCCGGCGTTGGTTTTATGTACGTATTGCCATACACACAGAACAAAGCTCTGTTGGAGTTCACGGTCTTTTCGGAAGACGTGCTAAAAAAGAAGAAATATAAAAAGAAGATTAAGCATTACCTCCTGCATGAGCTCGGGCTTGACAGAGATCATTATGAGATCAGACGTAAAGAATATGGGGAAATTCCTATGGAAGACCGTCCTCATTTACCCTATTATGACAAGAACATCATCAACCTGGGTTCGGTAGGAGGACAAACCAAACCCAGCACAGGCTACACTTTTACCCGCATTCAGGACTACACTCAAAAATTGGCACAGAACCTTATTCAGGGATTTGAACCGCTTCCTCCTCAACAGTCTAAGCTAAAGTATCGGTATTACGATCTGTTGCTGCTCCATATCCTTTCCAACTCTACCAACGACAGCCTCAGAGTGTTCAGGTCCCTTTTCAAGAAGAATAATTTTGATGAAATTTTTCGTTTTCTTGGTGAAGACACCAATCTGCGTCAGGATTTAAAAATAATGTCCTCCGTACCTTATATCCCCTTTTTTAAGGCTATCTGGAAGAATTTATGAAATGATAAGCCTGTAAAGATAATTTGGCTGAATTCACAAATAAAAACCCGGTTACAGCCGGTTTTTTTATGTAGTAAACAAAAACTGAGAAAGCATGGCAAGTGCTGCGGTTTCTGCCCTGAGCCTGTTCTTCCCTAAAGAGATCATTTGAGTATTCTTCTTCTTAGCTAACTCTACTTCCCTTTCAGAAAAGCCTCCTTCCGGTCCTACAAGTAGTAAATTCTTATCGTGACTTAAGCTTTCAGGATGATGAGCATCTGCTTCCACATGGGCCATGATTGTATGGTAGTTGGTATAATATTCGAGAACCTCATCCAGGGAGCTTTGATAGGTAACCTCAGGCAGCCACCTTCTTTTGCTTTGTTTGAAAGCACTTAATACGATGGATTGCATTCGGTCTTCATTTATTCTGGATCGCTCGGAATGATCGGCATTAAAGATGCATATTTCCCATGCTCCAAGTTCCACCGCCTTCTCAACAGCAAATTCCAGCCGGTCTCTTTTTTTTATAGCTCCAAAAACCAGCACTTTCTTATTCGTTGGCTCCGTTTCCGAATGGGTTTCCAGGATATTCGCGAATACTGATTTCTTGGAGATGGATGAAACCTGAGCTTTATACACATTCCCCTTGCCATCAGAAGCGTACAACTCGTCTCCTGCCTTAAACCGCAATACTTTGGAGGCATGCGTTGCTTCCTGATCAACCAATTCCAGTCGGTTTGCAGATACGTGTTCAGGATGTGCAAAAAATACGTTGTCCATCATTCAATTCACTAAGCTTAATGTAAATCGGGAAACCACCGGATCACCGAGCAGAGCAGTTAATCTGCGTTTGAAGCTTTTTTGTAGTACGCTCCGGGCTCAAATTCCGTATCACCGGTTTCGAACATTAACTCGATATAGGGAATGCAAAGTCCGCACCCGCAGCTACAGAAGTCATCAGCCTGAAGTTCTTCAACGGATGTAATCCCGTTCTCTTCAGCATGTAACTTAACTTCTTCGAAGCTTCTGCTGTGGCAAATACATCGGTTGACTAAATATCGGCTCATGGTTGCTTAAAATGCTTACCTAACTTTAAATCCTGCCCCTGGTAGTTACTGTCAATTTCCTCACCGTACACAAAATCCGGTTTCTCAGCATTGGGTTCAAACTGCATGCTGAACATGGTCTGGCCATCCTCAATCATAAAGGGGACATCATGCGACCGGACTTCAAGTACCGCTCTTGCTCCCTGATCTTCAACCGATCCGCCAAAGCCGCTGTCAAAAAACCCCGCGTAATGTGTTCGTAATTCGCCCGACCCGGTATCATAGGCCATCATTTCGCAGGCAAGATGAGCCGGAACCCGGATTCGTTCTTTGGATGCAAAAATATAAAAAGCCTCCGGTTCCAGAATAAGCTGATCGTTCTGTTGGGCATAAATCGGCTCCCAAAATTCTTCTACCGCGTAGTGGCCGATATTTTCCAGGTCAATATAATTGTTATGCTTCTTCGCCTTGTATCCGATGATGTCACCTTTCTTCCCCTTCAGGTCTACACTCATAAAAAGGCCTTGCTTAACCTTGATCTTCTCCATGGAAACAGGCTCTCTGTGTTCATCAAATAAGAGAGGATCTGCTGCATGTACCCGTAGTAAATCCTGGTCGGGAAGTACTTCAAATCCATGCCGAACGCGCAGCTGATTTAGCCTTTGCCCGGTTTTCACTTTAATTGAGAATGATTTGGGTACCACTTCCAGGTACATCTTTCCACAATAACCCGGGGTCACTTCTTCAAAACGATGGGAATAATCGGTGATCACACGGGTGAATACATCCAACCGGCCGGTTGAGCTTTTGGGGTTTGCCTTAGCAGAAAGATTTTCAACCATACCCAGTTTAACCTCACTCTTTTCATTATTCCCGTTCAACATTCCTTTCTGAATCGTATTGTTTGATTCAGGGAGGTTCAGCTCTTCAAGCAGAGGAATGATATACACGCAATTTTGCTCAAGAACAGCTCCATCGGTGATGGGCACTTCATACATTTTCAGTTTTTCCACCTTCTCTTCCACGGAATCATTTTCGGGAAGAAAGCTACAGCGGACACGATAGGCCACTTCACCAAGGCGCAGATCTATGGAGTTGGGTTGAAACTGATCATCCTGAATGGGGTAGTTTGAGTCAGATGAAATGATACCAAGTGCATGAAGTAACTTGAGTTTTTGGACCGGTAAAATTCCTTTTGTGCGAAGCTGAACTTCTTTCAGAGTCTCGGGCATAGTCAAATAGCGTGCTTATTTTCGACTGAAGATAACGACCACACCCGAATATTCAATATTGAATAGTGAATATCCATTTTCATTTCTGTTGGGTTAGCCATTTACCATACAATTCGGGGCGCCTATCTCTTAAAAATAAATTCTTAGCATGAGATTCGGTTATCTCTTTCAGGTTAAGCTCAGCGTATAATATTTCCTCCGTTCCTTCACCTGCCCTGGCTATTACTTCACCGGCAGGATTGCACACGAATGATTCCCCGGCAAAAGTAAGCTTAGGCTCTTCCCCCACACGGTTGCACAAAGCCACGAAATATCCATTCTGGAAAGCAGCCGTCCTCACCTCAGCCTCATACAATCCCTCCGGCCACTCGCCTACTGAACCGGCCTGTGGAATAAAAACTATGTCCGCTCCGGCCAAGGCAAGAGCTCGCATATACTCCGGGTAGTGCCGGTCGTAACATATGGCTATACCAATTTTTCCAAAAGGCGTATCGTATACGGGAGCTCCATTGTCACCCGGCGTGTAATACTGCTGCTCATGGAAACAGGCATATTCGGTGATATGAACCATCCGCGTTGTTCCTATAATAGAGCCCTCTGTATTAATAACCGGAGAGCTATCGTAAAGATCATCACCATCTTTCTCATACAGGTTTAAGATAATAACCACGCCAAATTCTTTTGCCAGCTCTGAAAAGGCATCTGTAGTTTTTCCCGGAATGGATTCTGCAAGCTCAGATGGTTTCTCCGGATTTTGAAACTGAGGATAGAAAGGCTCAAAAGCCAGTTCAGCAAAACAAATGACATTAGCACCTGCCTTGGCTGCTTTCCTTGCCAACTCAATTCCTTTTTTAAGATTCTCATCTCTGTTCTCAGAACAGGATTGTTGAATGAGGGCAACTTTCATATAAAACGGGAATAAATGAATCGTATCGTGTAGGGGAAGCTAATAAGAAAAAAACATTATGTAGAAATGAATCAGAACTTCTGCTCTTCTTTCATCAATCTCTTTTTTCGGTCTCTGAGCTTTTTGATGGCGTACCCTCCTCCGGCTGCTGCAAGCAGGCTTAAGCCCCCATCAATAGGTGCTTGCGTTGGATTCATGGGTGCAGAAGGCTGAGCAAATAGAACAGTAGTGAACAGAAGAGTGAACACAATAGCTAAAGAAAAATAGATCAGTGATTTCATAGTCAGGGAATAATTAGAGCAGACTAACTGCAATTACTTAATTAAGGTCATTTGACGAATCAATACCTGGTTTCCGGCCTGCAGGCGGTAGTGATATATACCACTTGCCATATCAGTTGCATTCCAGCTCACCCGGTAAGTGCCCACCGATTTTGTTTCATTGACAAGCGTGGCAACTTGTTGTCCCATCACATTATACACGGTAAGTATAACCGGTGCCGGCTCCGACACACTATACTCGATTGTAGTATTCGGGTTAAACGGGTTCGGGTAGTTTTGTCGAAGTGCAAAAGATTCCGGGGTATCCACCTGTTCTGTGCTTGTTGTTGTACTGGTTTTCAAAACAATTGAGAATCGCGAGCTAACATCCTCTGGCTTTGCTTGTGCAGTTGAGACCCGAAAAGTCTTCGTCTTTTTTTGTTTCTGTGTTGCTTCTACTTCAAAAGTATAGGATGTACCCGGAGCCATTATTACGGATTCGCCGGTTTCATAATCATTCAAAGTAAATTCCCAATCCTCCGGAATATTCTTTAATTCCGGCCAGGTTAGGGTATAAGTACCGGAAATTCCGTTATCACCGATAACCAGTTCGTACCACATTTCTTCGGCCGGATTCAGAGGACGTGCATCCTGAACCAACAGTTCTTTCCCATTCCCAAAATCGTTTTCAAAAGCCATGTAAGGCGAACCATTCATGGGTGTTAATTTCCCTCCATCAAAACCATCTTTTCCTGAAGTAGAATGGTCCGAAAAGTAGAGCTTATTGGTTTGATCCGATAAACCGCCCGGAGCCTCCAGTAACAGGTCAACCTGGCGGAAATTAGTGCCGGTATCCAGCTTGGAAAGTTTAACCGTATCCGTTGTAGCAGCTGAAGTCGGCATAGTTAACTGAGTGGTAGAGCTGCTAAATCTTTGAACAAAAAAACCACTCCAGTCTCCTATTACATAACCACTTCCCAAATTGACTGTCACCCAGCCTGACGAATCATAGAGGTAAACAGGACTCATTAGTCCGTCATTTACGCCATTACCACCATCATCCCCTGAAATATCATCGATGGAGAGATTACTGTTATAAGGATTTCCGGCCAGTGTCCAGGTATCGGATACTGTTACTTGTACATCTGTATCAGGTGCATTCCCGAAAGCATCAAGGGTGATCGGCAGCGGTGAACTTCCTGCTGTGGAGTTATCAAAGAAATAAAGGAAAAAGCCTAACCCATCCCCCCATGGAGTAGTTGTATTAGTTGGAACCAAATAGTCTGACTGATCGGAACCATCAAAAGCAGGGTTGTAAAAGAAATTAGGATCTGATCCTGAATTATCACCACCGGATACCCCTTGAACCGCGGTGTTATCCGAAATATCGGCTACGGTTCCATCCTCAACCGGAAGGGAAAGCAAACGCCAGCCCGCACTGCCGGTAATTACGGTAGATGGCTGAAAATAAGTGCCATCAATTCGGGTTCCGGGAGAAAAGGAGGAGGCGTCTTTGGTATCAGCGGTTTCGTGCTGTGCAAAACTACCCGTTAAATCAGGGTTTCTTGTGATTGACTCATCGCTGTTGGCTTCTGAACCATAGGTCAAACTAATAATCTCAATTCCTGACCCATTTTTCAGAGTTATTGTTTCACCTGAATTGTTGAGTCCTAATGAAGAAGTAGAATCAACAAAGCTGTTCCCAAAATCTCCTGTCGGTGTACCTCCACCAAATATTACTGCCGCTTGCAAAGGCTTTAATGTAGTCGAAGCTGGGAAAGTATATCTATCGGTATTGTTATCAGAAAAAACCCAATTACTGATATCTAAATCCGTAGCCCCATAATTGACCAATTCAATGAATTCATCATCATCGGTATCAACGATTCCGTCCCCGTTAGCATCACCACTTGAACCATCAGGATCGGCTAAAATTTCATTAAAAATAATATCCGGAGTTTCTAAAGTAGTGGCATCATCTTCAGGAACCGTACCATCTGTTTTATAATCGATATCGGAACCTGAATTTGTGTAAGGGAAGATCTTGAAGTAGTAGGTTGTTGTTTCATCCAGACCTGTGAAAGAAGCTGATTCTTCCCCAATAGCCACATTCAGTGCACCTGATCCATCGGACAGGTCCGAATCGTCAGTAACCGCTGTTGCATCACTCGGACTTGAAATCGATCCAAAACTCACATCACTTACCCTTATCAGATAGGCATCCGGTAATGGGGAGCCGGTTGCATCAGTCCACGATAAATCTACAGAATTTATAGACCCCGAAGCTGAGAAAGAAGAGGCGTGGTTTGCTGGTTCTGATTTGACAGATGACTCAAGTACGATCGAGCCACTTGTTTGACCATCATTTAAAGACCCGATTGTTGCTGAAGCTAAAGTCCACCCACTGCCATCATCTCCAACAACATCATCCGGTGCTTGGAGACTATTATCTCCACTATCATCATCACTGGTAACATGTAAATAATTATCAGCTGAAGAACTACCTGTGGTCGTAATATCTGTGCTTATGTCACCGGCACCTTGCCAAGCTACAGCGTCAATTACATCACCTGATGCATTGTAAAGAATTATACCGTCCGGTCCATTCTGTAACGAACCAGAGGTAGATTCATCAGTACCTGTAGAAAAGCTACTTGCACCCAAAACATAAAAACCTAATGAATTCGAATCATTGTCCGTGATGCCATCATCCGGAATGGTAAATGACCCTATGGTATGAGTAAATATTTCTGAATCACCACTGCCATTTACATGGTAAATTTGATAATCGGTAATATCAGTTCCTGCGACTCCAATCAACTCAATAAATTCAATATCATCAGAACTTGCATCATCTGCTCGTATCTCATTTATCCTCACTTGCCCCAGCACCCCCAAAGAAAAACTTAGAAGCAGTGAAAGTGTAAAAAGCAGTTTCGTAATATTTTTCATAGAAATGATCTGAATAGTGATTGCTACCTGAACCCTCTTAGATTTTGAAGAGGATGTATAACCGGATTTTGAAAGACAACACTCGTTTTACTGCCCAAGGTTGTTCATTACCCTTACTAAAAAAACACTATTCAGCATTATTATCCCTCTCCCGAACAAATATTATAGAGTTCTAATAAAACTTTGCGAGTCTTTAGGGATTTTCTGTCCAAAACAAAAAAACCGGATATCAGCTATCCGGTTTTCAATTCTAATATTTAATAAACAAAAAAGGCTCCGTACCGGAGCCTTATAAAATCTTACTTTTTCTTCTTGTGTCTGTTTTTTCTCAGACGCTTTTTACGCTTATGCTTGGCTATTTTGGCGCGCTTTCTTTTTTTACCGCTTGGCATAAATACTCACCTACATATTGTTTTATAAAAATTACTGTTGTTCGAACAATTCAGAAAATAAGAAGTTTTATCAGGTTTTCTAAATCAATTTTCAACCATGTGTGCTTCGTTAACTGCTTCTTTAAAATCTTTAGACATTTTCAGCACCGGTGCAAATTGTTCCGGCACAATAACTTCTTCATTTGTTTTTGGATTACGGGCTACTCTCTGAGCTCGTTTAACAACTTTAAAACTGCCAAATCCTCTCAGCTCAATATTCTCGCCTCTCTTCATTGCGTCAATAACAGTCTCCATAAAACCGTTAACCACCGCCTCAGTTTCTACTTTCGTTAACCCTACAGATGAAGAAATTACATCTACTATATCTGCTTTAGTCATAATCTAAAAGGTTGTTTATTAATTTATCTATGGTTTTTAAAAATACAATAATGAAAACAAAGCTTCCGAGAAATCGTTCACGTACTTGAACAAAATACGGAGTTAACTTTGTCATTTTATGATTCACTGAGAGTAAACACTGCTTTTCCCCATTCCGTTTACTCTTAACAATGTATTACGTTGATACACGCTGCTACCCTCCAAAGCTTTCACAAATGTTAACCCTTTAATATTCCCAAATGTTTTTTACTTTCAGCCTGCCCTCTTAACATATTCTTAACCTATAAAATTTTATTCATGGAAGTATTTGAACAAGTTGTAAACTGGCTAAACAACCTGGTTTGGTCAACCCCGGAACAATTTCCTATCATGGTTGTGGTGCTGTTGGGATTTGGAATCTTCATTACCCTTCGTCTTGGTTTTGTACAAATAAGACGCTTTGCCCATGGTATAAAATCCGTAATGGGAATTTATGATAACCCTGATGATACCGGTGACGTCAATCACTTCCAGGCGCTCACCACCGCTCTTTCAGCAACCGTAGGTATCGGTAATATTGCAGGTGTAGCTATTGCCATCCATTATGGCGGACCGGGTGCTCTTTTCTGGATGTGGGTTACCGCCTTTTTTGGTATGGCTATTAAATACACAGAATGTACCCTTGCTGTTAAATACCGAATTCAAAACGCCGATGGTTCCGTTTCCGGTGGTCCTATGTATTATATCGAAAAGGGACTCGGTTCTAACTGGAAATGGCTGGCCGTCTTTTTCGCAGCCATGGCCGTAATTTGTTCATTCCTCACCGGTAATGCCGTTCAGGCCAACACCGTTGCTGACACCATGTACAGCACCTTCCAGATCCCAAGCTGGGCTTCCGGATTGTTTACCGCTACTTTTGTAGGTATCGTGATTGTAGGTGGTATCAAGCGTATTGGGCAGGTTACCTCTCGCCTGATGCCAATTATGGCCCTTATTTATGTGTTGGGTGCACTTATTATTCTTGCTATCAATGCAGATGACGTGATCCCCGCTTTTGGAACCATCTTTACTTCTGCCTTTACTCCTGAAGCAGGGCTGTTTGGTGTGGGTTCAGGATTATTCCTTACTACTTTGGTTTGGGGTATCAAGCGCGGACTATTTTCCAATGAAGCCGGACAGGGTTCAGCCCCGATTGCTCACGGTGCTGCAAAAACAGAAGAACCTGTTCGTGAAGGTGTGGTAGCACTCCTTGAACCATTTATTGATACCATTGTAGTTTGTACTATGACCGGACTGGTAATTGTAAGTACCGGAGTTTGGGAAGAGCGCCACGACATGGTTTATGAGCCCGGAAACAGTAATAATGCGGTTGAAATTACCGATGGAAGCAATACCCTGATGATTGAAGATGGTGAGCCTGTTAACGGTACCGTTGAGAGAAATGATTTCGCTACCGGTAAGTTCTTTATTGATGAAGATCAGACTACTGCCTTCTCAGGTACCCTTGTGATGGTTGACGGTGTTGGTGTTTTCACCAATGAAGCCGGTGAAGAAGTTGATAATATCTACACAAGCATTATTGAAAACGGAGCCCCGCTTACATCCCTTGGTTTCAAGAAGGGTCTTGCACCTATTTTCCCTTACGGTGATTATATCGTAACCATATGCGTGCTCCTATTCGGAGTCTCTACGGCCATCAGTTGGAGTTACTACGGGGACAGATCCATACAGTATCTGGCAGGCGACAAATCCATTATTTACTATAAAGTCGTGTATCTGGGGATGCACTTCCTCGGGGCCATATTCCCGCTGGCTACGGTCTGGGCAATCGGTGATATTGCACTTGGTTTGATGACCTTCCCGAATATCATTGCCCTGTTTGCCCTTTCAGGCTCTGTTGCTGTAGCAAGTAAGAAGTACTTCAACAAAATGGATGAGCTCGAAGCTAAAGGTGAAATTTAAGTATGGACATGGTCACTGAAATAGATCATCCGGTCGTAAAGCGGTACCTGAGTATCCTTCGGGATAAAAATACAGAGACCGCTCCCTTCCGTCGGGCTATGGGAACCATCGGTACTATCCTCGCAGCTGAGGCTCTTACCGATCTCCCACTTCAGGAATATGATGTGGAAACTCCCATCCAAACTGCGACCGGTTACAAGCCGGCAGCCGAAGTTTTTGTGATACCTATACTCCGGGCCGGTCTTAGTCTGGTGGATGGCATCATAAGCTTTATGCCCGATGCTAAGGTCGGGCACATTGGGGTGTATAGAGACGAAGAAAGCCATGAGCCGGTAAACTATTACCACAATTTTCCCGGCGGCTTAAAAGGAGCGTACACACTGGTTGTTGACCCCATGCTTGCCACCGGAGGAAGTGGCTCACACGCCATCAAATTCCTGAAAGAGAACGGAGCAGATAACATTCGGTTTGTATCGCTGATTTCAGCCCCGGAAGGTATCAAACGACTGAGGGAAGACCATCCCGACGTTCCTATAATCACGGCCGCTATCGATGAAAAGCTGAATGAGAATGCTTTTATTGTTCCCGGACTCGGAGATGCCGGTGACCGCTATTTTGGGACGTTATAATTTGTGGCTTTCAGGCTTCAGCTTTTAACTTGTTAAGTCTTTCATATGCAGTCCGGATCTGATTTCCAAATGCGACAATAGAAATCTATTTCTAGAAATTAGATTTCAGGCATTCACAGCGAGATTACGTAAAATATAAAAGCTGAACGCTGACGGCTGAAAGCTTAAAAGTACAACTAACCTATGCACAAAAGCCTCAAACCCATAGTTCCGGTACTTTTGCTATTCCTGGTACTTGGATGTGGCGAACTTACCGATTTTGAAAATAAGCAGGTGCAGGAAGCCCTGAGCGATTCTCTGTTCACTACTACCGAAAGCTGGGGAATTAATATGGAAATTATGGAAGACGGTAAGCTAACCTTAAAGCTTTCGGGTACCTATGCAGCTTCCATAAAAAATGAAAACCAAAATATCACTAAGATTTCGGGCCCTGTTTATATCGAAATTTTTGATGAAGCAGGAAAACCGGACACCTTCGTTTACACCGACAGTGCCGTTCATCTCCCCGATAAATCCGCTTTTGAGATGTTTGGAAGTGTTCGTGTAAATGCCCCTGAAGGCAAAAAGCTGCGTTCCGAATATCTGAAATGGGAACGGCAAAAAGACCGGGTCAGCACTCCGGAGTTTGTCATATTCATTTCCCCTCCCGACAGTATCGCAGCTGAAGGATTCTTTGGCGATTCAGACCTTACCAACTATACCCTGAATGAAGGCGGTGGGCGCGCTGTCATTGATTAGGTATAAACTAACACTGCGTAATTGTATATTCGGTTCATGAATAAATTACTTCCTCCTCTTAATATTCCGGGTTGTACCCTTATGCTTGTTGCAGTGCTTTTTCTACAGCCGCTGTCGGTATCAGGTCAAAGTGTTGTCAATATAGAATCCTTTAGCCGTGCCGTTGGTGCCACTTTGGGTGGCGAACAAATTCAGAAATTATACAACGCCCGCCTCACTACCGGAAATATTGAAATGGTTTGCGACAGTGCCTGGCGCTTTATAAACCGAAGCGAAATCCGGGCATTTGGCAACATCCAAATTGAAACTCCGGATGAGACCATATGGAGTGATACCCTGTATTACTACACGAATCGCGACCTGAGTTTACTAAGAGGTCGGGTAATTATCATGCAGGACAGTACCACCCTTTTTGGTAAGAGAGTAGACTATAACTTCTTCACCAAAGTCGCCTATTTTGATAATGGCATTCGGCTGGAAGATCAGGACGGAACGCTGATTGCTGAACGGGGCACCTATTTCCAAAATCAGGATAGTGCCATTTTTAGAGGAAATGTGCAGCTATCTGATTCAGCACAGTACGCCGAAGGAGATAGCTTATTCATCAATCGGTCCACTCAATACCTGCAACTGTATGATAATATCTTTGTGGCCGACAGTACCAACAATGGTACTCTAACCGGAGATTATCTGGAAGCTGATTCTACCGGCAGGCGCTTTGTGGATGGCAATGGCTATATGCGAAAAATCAGTTCTGATACCACCGATACCACCCATATTTTTGGTGATCAGCTGTTACTGTTGGAGCAGGATTCAACCAACCTGATCCGTGGATATGAAAACGTAAGGGTTTGGTCCCGTAAATTCTCTTCCGTTTCTGATACACTTTTATTTGATTCCTCAACGGAAGTTTTTGAGCTGATATCCAATCCCGTTGCCTGGCATGATAATATCCAACTCACCGGGCCTTATATCACTGTTCAAATGGATAGCAACGAAGTTCAACAACTAAAATCATACCATAAAACCATTGCCGTTCAGGAAGACAGTGCCACCGGCCGTCTTCACCAAATTAAGGGCGACACGTTGATATCCAACTTCACTGACGGCAGTATCTCCCAAATCAAAATCTACCCAAATAGTCAGGTTTTATATCACACTCAGAACGATGCCGGTGAACCGGACGGAGCGGTGGAGTATGCCTCTCCTAAAACGGTCATGTATTTTTCTAACGGTGAACTGCAACGGGTGGTAGCTGGTAAAAATGATGGCTATTTCTTTGAAGAATTTCCCGGACTGGCCGACCGTAAATTAGACGGATTTTCCTGGAACCCTGAACGTCGCCCACAGCGCCCTGAAAATGAAGTTGTCCCCCGATTCCCACCTGTTCCCAAAAAGCGTCCTTTTGAACTACCCAACAGATATCTGGAATACATCAACCCTGAAAAATAAGGAACACTTCAACACGGAATGTTTAGTGTTCCTTATTCGATGTTCATCAGGCTTCCTGAAGATCCACATTCTGCTCAACCACTCTTTTCTGAACATCATGCGGAACCTGGGCATAATGAGAAAACTCCCGTGTATAGGTAGCACTGCCCTGAGTCATGGATTTCAGTCGGGTTGAATAATGATCCAGCTCTTCCAGTGGTACATGGGCTTTTATCTTCTGGATTGAACCTTCTCCATCCATGCCCTGAATCTGGCCGCGACGGGTGCTAAGGTCACTCATCACATCCCCCATAAAATTGGAAGGAACCGTCACCTCGATCTCGTAAACCGGCTCCATCAGCTGAGGGTTTGCCTGCATAAAACCATCCCGGAAGGCCATTCTGGCAGCCGTTTTGAAAGCAGCTTCGTTGGAATCCACCGAGTGCATCGAGCCGTCAAAAACAGAAACCCTGATATCGCGGGCACGGCAGCCGCTCATTGGCCCATTTTCCATTTTCTCCATTACGCCTTTTAGAATAGCCGGCATAAACCGGTTATCAATGACGCCACCCACAATACAATTCTGAAACACCAGCTTGCCTCCCCAGTTCAGTTCATGTTCCTGCACATCCCGAACCTTGAGGTCGCCCGGTGTTGACATTCCTTCCGTATAGGGTTCAATTAAAAGATGCACTTCTGCAAACTGTCCTGCTCCACCCGATTGCTTCTTGTGTTTGTAGTGAGATCGAACCCCTTTGGTAATGGTTTCGCGATAAGGAATTTTAGGAGTGATGAATTCCACGTCCAGCTTGAACCGATTCTTTAGTTGATCCTCGATCACGGCCAGATGCTCTTCTCCCTGTCCATGAATAATGACCTGACGAAGTTCCTGACTGTGTTCAATCACCACTGAAGGATCTTCCCGGTGAATTTGGTGCAGCGCGTGACCCAGTTTATCCTCTTCTCCCTCCTTCTTCAGTTTTACCGCTGTCCGGATGGTGGTTGGAGGAAATTGAATTCCCTGTAGTTTAATTTCATGTCCTTTTTCGTGGAGGGTGTCGTTAACTTCTCCATCCTTCAGCTTCACAACCGCGCCAATATCCCCGGTTTGAATTTCACTGATCTCGATGCGTTTATGCCCTTCCGTAAGGAATAAACTTCCGAGCCTGACTGACGAGTCATTTGAACTATTAATTAAATCCATCCCCGGACGGATAGAACCTCCATACGTTTTAAAATAGATCAAATCACCCACATGAGATTCCGAATGGGTTTTAAATAAAAACATCACAGGCTTTCCATCAGGGTCGAGTTCAAAAACTTCTCCATCTTCAGTTTTGGGGGAATTGCCTTCCAGTGGATTAGGAGCCACATCATCGAGGAATCCCATAACCCGACCGGTGCCCATATTTTTGGCAGCACAGTTCACAAAAAGCGGAAATATCTGTCCGTTAACTAACGAAATATGCAATCCCTTCTGCATTTGTTCTTCGTCCAGCTCGCCATGCTCAAAATAGATGTCCATCAGGGTTTCATCGTTCTCGGCAATGGTTTCCACTAATTCCTGGTGCAGTTGTTGTGCGCGGGCTTGTTGAGATTCAGGAATCGGCAGTTTATCCGGCTTGCCCCCTTTCTCCGGAAATTCATACATGGTCATGCGAAGCACATCGATAATTGCATGAAAGTCGGGCCCCTCACTAAATGGATACTGCACTACGGTTACTTCACGTCCAAAATGTTCTTTGGCTTCATCAACGGTCTTCCAGAAATCAGACTGATCCGTATCCGGTTTATTCACCACAAACATGGAAGGCACACTGTACTTTTGCACGTATTTCCAGAGTGAATCGGTAGCGGTTTCAACCCCCTGTTCCGAGTTTAGCACAAAAATAGCGGTATCAGCAATCCGGACGGCCCCGGCAACTTCCCCGATATAGTCTGACGTTCCGGGAGTGTCGATGAGATTAATTTTGTGCCCCCGCCAGTCCAGGTTCATGAAAGAAGAGAAAATGGATTTCTGCTTCTCCTTCTCCAAATTGTGATAATCGGAGATCGTATTCTTTTCTTCTATCGACCCTCGTCGGTTAATGGCTCCGGCTTCGAAAAGCATCGTTTCGGCTAACGTTGTTTTTCCGGAGCCGGAATGCCCCAGCAGAACAACATTACGGATACGGGTAGGATTATAAACTTTCATGGTGATTCCTTTCTTTTTTATCAACTGCTTCTAAACCTCTAAAACACCAAATAATTAATTACTTTTAGTGCCTGGTGCTTTAGCAGCAAAATTTCTGCTAAGTTTGTTATAGCAGCTTAACTTGTAAAAAAGCGCGACCAGCTTTTGCGCCACAAAATCAATGAACAGTACCCATTCTTTTTGAACAGAATGTGAAGATCAAAAATAAACGGAGTCACGAATAAATCAACATGAAAAAGATTTTATTAATACAGACCGGGGGAACCATTGCCATGAATGCCAAAGGAGCAGGTGTTGAACTGGATCCGGAGCGATGGTCGAAAGTGTTGTATGAAGAGATTCCCGAGCTAAATGAAATTGCTGAGATTATAACCTTTCCTTTGTTTTTTGAAGACAGTTCTGATTTGAATTCCTGGCACTGGGTGAAACTGGCCAGTTGTATTGACGAAAAATATGATGAGTTCGACGGGTTTGTGATTCTGCACGGAACCGACACCATGGCTTACTCTGCATCAGCCCTTAGTTTTGGGTTGAAGAACCTGGGCAAACCGGTGATATTTACCGGGTCGCAATTGCCTATGAGTACCATTCGAAGTGATGCTCGCCGGAACCTGGTAAACGCCATCGAATTGGCTACGATGGATTTTAAGGAAGTCGGAATTTGTTTCAACGATGCCCTTTATCGTGGGAATCGAGCCACCAAACTAAGTATTGGCGATTTTGATGCGTTCGGTACTCCCAACTTCTCCCCCCTTGCTGATATAGGAATTCAGATTGAATCACTCGTTCAGGAGCAATTCGGAAACGGAAATTTTGAAAACGTGGCTAAATATTCTGATGAGGTTTTTGTGCTTACGGCTCACCCCAACCTGAATCCCAAGCTTTTGATGGATTTGAAGCTGGACAACGTACGTGCAGTAATTCTTCGGGCATTCGGAAGCGGGAACTTCTGCGTGAAAGGCGAAAAAAGCCTGCTTCCGTTTTTGGATAAATGCCGGGAGCATGATGTGATTGTAGCCATCGTATCCCAGGCAGATTATGATTCGGTGGATCTCACCCAATATTCCGCAGGGCGAGCCGCTTTAGGACACGGAGCCATTAGTGGGAATGATCTTACCCTGGAGGCGGCTGTAACCAAACTCATGTTTTTATTAGCACATTACGATTCCAAAACCGATATTGAACAACGTTTCCAGCAATCGCTGGCCGGGGAACTG
This sequence comes from Gracilimonas sp. BCB1, assembly GCF_040117685.2. NCBI lineage: Bacteria > Pseudomonadati > Balneolota > Balneolia > Balneolales > Balneolaceae > Gracilimonas > Gracilimonas sp. BCB1. Next base: position 63,479 of record NZ_JBEDYP020000013.1, read on the forward strand.
TAATAGGTTTTAGGTGTTAGTCTCAAGGTTTTAGGAAGGCTTCATCCAAAACCTAACACCTAACACCTAAAACCTTGCACCTAACACCTTCACCATGTTTTTTATTTTTGATGTAGAGACCGTTCCGGATTTTGACTTCATTCGACAGGTACTGAATGATCCGGATTCTGACCAGGAACTACTGCTGGAAAAGGCAAGTGAGGAATTAGCCAGAAATAAGTCAGGTTTCCTCCCTCCCATGTATCACCGAATGGTTTCCTGGGTTGGGCTTTGGATTGAGAATACGGGAGGCCCCAAACAAAAAGTAGCCTGGAGTGGTGAGAACGAAAAAGAAGGCCTCAAGCAGATTTTCGATGCTATTGGCACGTACAAAGATTTCGGGTTGATTCACCACAATGGAAAAGGCTTCGATATTCCCGTGCTCACTTACCGCGCGATGAAGCACGGACTACAAATGCCGGTTCGCATGCACGATTATGATATCCGCTACCGCTACAGCCGTCACAATGTAGATCTGGTGGATGAATTCAGTAATTACGGAGCCAGCTCGTGGCCCAAGCTTAAACACCTGGGGCAGTTAATTGGCATTCCGTTCAAGCAAACAGGTGAAGGAAATGAAGTGCTGGCCATGTTCCAGCGGGGCGAGCTCGACCTGATTGAGCACTACTGCTATGAAGATGTAATGGCCACCTACATCGTTTGGCTTTACCACCAATACACAGCCGGACATATTCCCGAGGACCAGTTCAATAACCTGAAAGACCGGGCAATGAGCAAGCTGGAAGAGATTCAGTCCGGCCCGCCTAAGTAAATTCGCTTTGACGCGGAGCGTCATAGCGAGATAAAGATTAAATAATTAAATAAGTGGCTTATGATATCCTTCCATACCCTGATGGGAGCAATTGCTTTGCTTTCAGGAGCTTTTAATTTGGTAACAACCAAGGGGACCAAAACTCACCGAATTATGGGCTGGACTTATGTTCTCTCCATGGGTGCATTAATTATTACATCATTCGCAATCTTTGACCTTTTTGGAGGATTTGGTCCATTTCATGTCATGTCAATGATTAGCGGCGTAACCATTGCCTTAGCTGTTTATTTTCCTCTCCGACGTCACAAACATAAGAATTGGCTGGAACATCACTACATGTGGATTTCATGGTCATATGTAGGGTTGCTGATGGCAACCGGTTCTCATTTATTTGAATATGGTCCGGAAGGATGGTCTGGCTTAGCCCGCGCATTTCTTTACTGGGGTTTACCCTGCATAGTTGGGGCATCAATAATCTATTGGAATAAGAAGAGGTTGTTAACCAAACATTCTTAACTAGGTTTTTAAAAAATTGCTTAGACGTACAATACTAAACGACTCTGTCCGGATCGCTGTAATCCGGAACTTCACCCCGGTACCCAAAAATGGTTTTGATTAACTTCACGGTCCATTCACTTTGGTTCTTGATGTACCATTGGTCGGCCGCCCGCCGTGCACCCAAACCCCAGCTGGGATAGGGATGAATGGTGTCTGCTATACCTCTTAACGAAACCCCGTTTTTAATCGCCACCGCATACTCGGATATAAATTCTCCCGCATGAGCACCTACAACGGTAGCACCCAGAATCTTACCTGATAACTTCTTCGCAAAGATTTTAACCATACCAGCATCATCTCCTTCAGCCACCGCACGGTCGATCTTGGAATAAGGAAAACGATATACTTCATACTTCTCTCCTTCCGCCTTCAGCTGCTTCTCCGTTTTACCTACATGAGCCAACTCAGGATCAGTAAAAGTAACCCAAGAAACCATATCCTTCTCAATCTTCATAGGCACAACTTTTAGCAGAGCTTTTGTAGCTGCAATCTTGGCCATATGTTCGCTCATGTGAGTGAACTGATATCTCCCCGTCACATCCCCGGCAGCATAAATATGAGACTGGCTGGTTCGGCAGGATTCATCTACTACAACGTTCCCTTTCTCTGTTCTTATACCAGCAGCTTCCAGGTTCAGTGAAGAAGTATTTGCCCTTCGTCCCGTTGCCATTAATAGAGCATCGCCTTCTATTACTTTCTCTTCTTCTTCAATTTCAACCTGTACTTTAATTCTGCTCCCGTCTTGCTGCACTTTTTGTACTGAAGCGCTGAGTTGGTAATTCACTCCCTGCCTTTTCAATTCATCGTGTAGTATTTTAACCAACTCCGGATCGTCATTTGCTAAAATTCGATCGGCCATATCAATCACGGTAACTTTTGATCCCAGGTTGACAAAAGCCTGAGACATCTCGGTGCCAATAGGTCCGCCACCGATAATCAGCAACTCTTCAGGTAAATCTTCTATCTCAAAAAGGCTTTCGTTTGTCAGGTACTCAACCTCTTCGATTCCTTTAATAGGAGGCACAAATGCTTTGGCTCCGGTAGCAATAATGAAGTATTTAGACGATACCGCTCTTGTACTGCCATCATTATTTGCAATTTCGATGGTATGACTATTTTTAAAAGAAGCCAGCCCCTGAACCACTTCAATACCCATATCCTCAAAAATCTCCGGCCGGTCCGCATCGTGATATACTTCGTTGCGTACCTCATCCACGTGCTGCATCACTTTCTTGAAATCGATATTTGGCTCACCCTCAATCAGCCCGTACTTTCCGGCATCTTTGATTTGGCGAGCCACCTTCCCGGCTTTGAGAAGCGTTTTGGAAGGAATACATCCCGTCCATGTACAATCTCCGCCCAACCGGTCAGCTTCAATCATCATTGTTTTTGCCCCAAAATTGGCCGCTATCCCCGATGCTGTTAAGCCGGCAGCACCGCCACCAATTACAATCATATCAAAATCATATTTCGCCATAAATCAATGTCTCCTTTTACATAGCGTTGACTTAACCAACTTTATGTTTACTTCATTTCAGGGATTATCTCCCGGTTCTTCTTCCAAACCGGGCTGAATATCTTCTATCCTTGTTTTCACTTTTCTGTAGGTTGACCAAGCCCCATAACCTATCATCAATACCACTACCCCATATACCCACCAAGGCACGTTCTCGCCGGCAATAATCAGATACAGATAAGCAGATATAAAAAAGAATGTCGAGCTCAAAGCCGGGATTACAATCGACTTTTTTTGCCTATAATTCTTTACCAACCAGCCGATACTAAGCGTAAAAAAGGGAATGGCTCCCACATAAATACTCCCGAATATTATGGGATTGACCCCGTAATCTTCTCCCAGAGAAAAGAACCAATCCTTTGCGATTTCTAAAAATTCTGCCATAGATCAGCAAGTTTTAAATTGTGTAATAATTACGAACGAATATAGACTAATTAGCCTTGTTTTGATGATATTAAGCATTAAATTCTTACCGTATAATACGGACTAATACATTGAGCAGATTTAAAAATTACATATCTGTCGCTTTTTTGCTGCTTGCAGTAGTAGGCTTGCTTTCTTCTATGGCCCACTACCATAGCGATGGATTGGAATGTCTGCATCATGCCAACGAACAACATTATACAGAAAGTGATTCGGTTTGTCCGGTTTGTACTATTGTTACCCACACCTTTACCGGAGATACGAACGAATTAAAACATATGTTAGAGTTTCAGGAGAAGCTAATTGCTTTTCAGGCTCTACTGATCTCAAACGAACCGTTTAACCCTCTTCTCGGCCGCTCCCCACCCTCTTTGGTTTAAATAAGCACTTAATACATACGTACCTGTCATCACAGGCCAACATTCTATTTAAAATTATTTAAACCATTTTATCATGAAAAAGTTAACTTTTTTATCCAAAGTAAGAACTGTACTTACCCTATTTATTTTCGCTGGAATTTTAACTGCGTGTTCAAATTCTACTTCTTCTGATGATCATGATCACTCGGAACCGGAAGGCTTACGCCTAAAGATGAATGGGCAAACTATTGTAGAACAACTGCCAGATCAGGATATTACTGGAGAGTTCGAATTAACTCCGGGTCAGGAAACAGATCTCATCACGATCTTTTTCTTAGATCATGATGGCGATGAATTTCAACCGGAAGAAGACGAATATAGTCTCGGGCACGAATTTGAAGATCAGGGTATTGCAGAATTCGAACAACATTCTGAAGACGGAAAGTGGAGCTTCCACTTGCATGCTGAATCTGAAGGTATAACTGATCTAACCTTAATGCTTATGCATAACGATCATTCAGATTTCTCATCACAACACATTCACGTTCATGTTGAAGCAGCTGAATAGTGATAATACGTAGCTTAATACTGTTTCTCGCGGGAGCTTTTTTTGTAGGAAATGCTCCTGTCGAGGACAGTTTTTTATTATCCGGACGCATAACAGATTCCGATACCGGTGAACCTATCTCTTTTGCCTACGTTCACATTGAGGAACTTAACAGAACTGCTGTAGCTGATTCAGACGGCAAATATGAAATTAAAAATGTACCAAAAGGTAAATTTACCCTTTCTATTCACCGCATTGGTTATCGCACACAAACTCAGGAAATAAGCATAAAGAGTGCTGATGAAGTAGTAAATATACAGCTCCGGCCTACCGTATTAGGTTCACAATCCGTTGATGTAGTTGGTGCGCAGGAAACGCTGGAAGGATCAAATCTTGAACACGCTTCAAAAAAAGTCTTTGGATCCGATCTTCGCAGAAATCTAGGAAGCACCCTTTCGGAAACCTTATCCAATTTAGCCGGTTTTGATGAACGAAAAATGGGTTCTGCTCCAGGCCGTCCTGTAATACGAGGACTTGGAGATGAACGCGTTTTGATATTACAGGACGGTGTACGCTCGGGTGATGTATCGGCTCAATCATCCGATCATGCCGTTACCATTGATCCTATTTCAGCACAGGAAGTTGAGATTGCCCGTGGCCCTCAGGCACTGGCTTATGGGGCTAATGCCATCGGCGGCGTTATCAACGTTGTACGAAATCAAATTGAAACTACGGTTCCTTCCAAAACCACCGGAAGCGTTACTTTGAATGGAGAATCGGTGAGTACGGGTATTTCCGGAGCCATCGATGCAACTATTCCATATAAAGATTTTGCATTGAGCTTAAACCTCAACGGCCGTACCGCCGGTGATGTTAGAACCCCGTTAGGCAAAACCGACAATACATACTACCGTTCAACTAATGATGCTATAGGGTTGAGCTTGGTACAGAACTGGGGATACTTAGGAGGCGCATTCAGCACATATATCAACAATTACGGGATTCCGCCAGATCCCAACGGTCATCCCAATGGAGTAGATATTGAGATGGAGAAGTTTCAGTATGATTTCAAATCAGAAATTCTTATTCGCAATGATTTTATACAGGTAATTGAAGGTGATTTTTCCGTTAAAAACTATACGCACAGAGAAATAGAATCTAACGGTTCACTTGGCACTCAATTCGGGCTTGTGACTACAAATGCCGAAGTAAAGGCAACTCATAATTCACTGGGTTTGCTCGATAAAGGCACTTTTGGTGTTTGGGGTGAACTTGAAGACTATGCTGTGATCGGTGCCAGTACACCTGATGCCAACAGCTATAAAATCGGTGCCTATCTGATTGAGGAAAAAGACATTAATAAACTACATCTGGAAGCCGGTCTTCGCTTCGATTGGGTGTTGAATAAACCCGTTGAGAATAACCCCAATTCAAGTATCGGAAACATCAGAGAACGATCTTTCCCTGCTTTATCCAGCTCATTCGCGGCTATTTACTCATTAGGCAAAGGATTTTCGGCAGGCACCAGCTTGCTTCATTCATTTCGTGCACCTTCTCTGGAGGAACTTTATTCAGAAGGACCACACCTTGCTTCTTATTCCTATGAAATCGGCAATCCTGATCTCGACCCGGAACGGGCCTTAGCTAAGGAGCTGTTTCTCCGGTACCAGGCAGACAAAGCCAGTGCTGAGGTTACTATATTTCACAATGCTTTCAGTAATTATTTATATGCTCAGGACACCGGGGAGAGAAATAACAGAAGGCCCGATTTAAACAATTATCAGTTTGTGGGAACTGAGGCGGTTCTGTATGGAGCAGAATTCTCAGGCGAGTACCAATTTCTCCGGCGCTTTGTATTCGATGCTTCCTTAAGCTATACCCTTGCGGAACGAACCGTTTCTGAACAGGAACAAGCCGCCACTGGTTACGACGGTGATTCTCGTCCGCTCCCTCAAATCCCTCCATTTAAGGTGAAATCATCCCTGAAATACACTAAAGGTGAATTTGAGATCGGAAGCAGAGTGCGGTTTTCAGCTGAACAAAATCGTACAGGAGAGTTTGAAACCCCAACCAACAGCTACTTTTTAGTTGATGCCTTTTCCCAGTACCGGTTAGAAGGAGGAAAGCTGTTGCATACCTTTTCACTGAATGTAAATAACCTGTTGAACACCGAGTACTACGATCACCTTTCCCGCATCAAAGATCTAAGGCCACAGCCCGGTATTAATATTAGCCTGCTTTACCGCTTCTATTTTTAATAAGCTCATAAAATAAAAAAGCCCTGGAAGGTTCAGTTCCAGGGCCTTAGCTTTAGGTTTCAGCTTTAAGGAGTATAAAATCGACTAACTGTTAGGGTATAAACATTAATCTCACCTTTAAGCTGATTACAAGAGTAACCGTAACAGGATTTGTTACATTTTTTTTGAAAAAAAATTTCACCCTCTTCAAATCACTGCTTTTCAATATCTTAAGAGATACTTTTTCCTGACTAAATAAATTTATTTTAAGATTTTGATAAATCTTTGCGAGTCTATATCCTCCAGCGAATAATCATTCATAAAATTAGCCTGTGACTTACGTTAGCTTTTTGGAAACCCCCATCGGTTTTCTCCGCATCCTGTCGAATGGAGATGGGATCACCGAAATCAGGTTCATGGATTTTGACGGCCCGGAAGATCCTGATGTCCACACCGAATCTGCCAAAACTCAACTCAGGGAATATTTTGAGGGGCATCGTTCATCCTTTCAGTTAGAACTTCTTCCCCAGGGAACAGAATTTGAACAAAAAGTATGGAAACAACTCTTGGAAATTCCTCAGGGCTCAACCACTTCCTACGGAGCAATAGCCAAAAAAATCGGGGATGATAAAGCATCCCAGGCGGTAGGCAAAGCAAATGGGAAAAACCCCATCGCTATCGTCATTCCATGTCATCGCGTAGTTGGTGCCGACAATAAGCTAACAGGCTATGCCGGAGGTGCCGACCGTAAAGAATGGCTGCTTAAACATGAAGGTGCTCTTCTCCTGTAACTATTTTTTACGGTGAAATAGCCCACTAACCATTACATTCCGTCCAATTATTTCAATTATCCAACCACGCTATGAAATTTTCGTCTTCACTGTTATTAATAATTGCCACCTTTTCATTAACCGTTCTGGCTCAAATGCCGGATGCTCCCGACCGCTCGGAGGGTGAGGGCCCTTATGAACGATTGATCATCCGCGGGGTGAACCTGATTGATGGCACGGGCTCTCCAGCTACAGGTCCGGTTGATATCGTGGTTGAAGGAAACCGAATAGCATCTATCCAAACCGTTGGCTACCCTAATTTACCTATCAATGAAAACCGGCGCCCGGAAGCTGATGAGAACACCAAAGTGATTGATGCTGAGGGAATGTACATGCTGCCCGGCTTTTTTGATATGCACGCCCACACCGGAGGCGGTGCTCAGGGAACCACTCCTGAATATGTGTATAAACTCTGGCTGGCTCACGGCATCACTTCCATCAGAGAACCGGGTTCTTTTAATGGTATGGAATGGACACTTTTACATAAAGAAAGAAGCGGGAAGAATGAAATTACCGCTCCCCGAATTTCTGCCTGGATAGGATTTGGCATGGGGCACGACGGCCCTATCACTACTGCAGCACAAGCCCGGAAATGGGTGCAGATGATTCATAAAGAAGGGGCTGATGGAATCAAGTTTTTCGGGGCCTCTCCGAAAGTGTACGCAGCTGCCATTGATGAAGCAAACAAACTGGGGCTGGGTACCATGACACACCACGCCCAAACCCGGGTAGTTTACAATGATGCGCTGAAGTCGGCACAGCTCGGGCTTACCTCCATGACTCATTGGTATGGCTTGCCGGAATCTATGTTCGATGACAAAATTATTCAAGACTACCCTCTTGACTATAACTATAACAACGAGCAGCATCGGTTTGAGGAAGCCGGCAACCTCTGGAAGCAAGCCGCAGCTCCCGGTTCAGAAACCTGGGAATCGGTGATGGATGAGATGATAGAGCTCGATTTTACTCTGAATCCTACTTTTACCATTTACGAGGCAAATCGTGATTTGAGTGCACAGCGCCGGGCCGAGTGGCATGAAAAATACACCCTTCCCTCCTTATGGAAGTTCTATGCACCCAGCCGAATTTCTCATGGCTCCTATTGGATTGAATGGGGAACCGAGCAGGAAATCGCCTGGAAAGAAAACTTCAATCTGTGGATGCAATTTGTGAATGAATATAAAAACAAAGGAGGCCGGGTTACCCTTGGTTCCGATGCCGGCTATATCTATAAGCTGTACGGATTTGGGTATATACAGGAGATGGAGTTATTTCGTGAAGCAGGTTTCCACCCGTTGGAAATTTTTCAATCCGCTTCGCTGAAAGCAGCAGAAGTATTGGGTGTGGATGATGAGCTTGGGACCATTGAAGTTGGGAAACTGGCTGATATGGTTATTGTGGATGGCAATCCCATGAAAAACCTGAAAGTGCTGTATGGCACCGGAGCTATTTATGTGAATGATGAAAACCAGCCTGTACGTAAAGGAGGAGTCCGATATACCATCAAAGACGGAATTGTATTTGATGCCAAACAGCTACTCAAAGATGTCGCTGAAATGGTTGAAGCTGCCAAAGCCGAGGAAGATTTCAAAATAACCCAACCCGGTTTAGATTGGTAATAACTCACGGAGTTCACTGATCAACCTTTGTTTTTTCTGTGAACTCCGCGATTTAATATTACATACCAGGCAGTAGCATCACCGCATTTTGAACCATTCGGCTGGGCCCTACCCAAAACATGCGATACTGTGTGTTATCCAATAAGAAGACCACCTTTCCACTACCCATATTTTCTACAGCGGCAAAGGCTTTTCCAGCTGCTTTTTCTTTGTTCTCTTCAGATGCATAACCCGAAGCCAGTACTTCTTCAGCATCTTTCACATAATAACCAACTGTTTGAAAAGAGGTGGCTGGAACTAGCCCATCATCGCCAAATTTGAGGGAGTACATTCGCGCAGGCATACCAAAAGCAAGAGGATTCGTGTTATCTATCATGGCTTTAAAAGCAGATCCCGGAATCCGTTCAAGACCAAATACGTCCTCTCTGTTGGCATACCTTGTATACGCTTTGGGGTCAACTTCGGTGGTATCTTCTTTCTCTTCTTCAAAAAGTTCAACATCGGTAAAACCCGACCTTTCTTTGGTTAGCCATGAAGCACTTCCTTCTGTGCCGATAAGTACGCCACCGCGTCGTACCCAATCTTTCACAGCTTCAATTTCACCTTCGCTCCATACGCTGCTTAATCCGCCCCAGGCACCCGGCATCAGAATAACATCGTACTCATCTAGGTCGCTGTTCGAAAAGCTTCCTGAACGAATTCGGCTTATACCAAGCTCCGTCCATTGATCGAACAGAAACCAAAGTTGACCAGCTGTGTACGAACTGAACGGTGAGTCAATCATCAAGGCAACATTGGGCTTCTCTACAGGCTGACTGTCTCCGGAAGCCAGGTCCATTCCTTCTGTCATACGCCCGGTGTTAAATCCTTTCACTATAACATTGGCTTCCCCTGCAATCTTCTGCATATCTGAAGCAATCCGGTCTCTTTTCTCATAATTTCTGCCCACTAATACAATCAGCGAGCCTTCTGAGAATGACTCTTCACCGTCATTAAAACTGCGACGTGCACTACGAACATTGTAATCCATTTCCCATAACTTGGCGAGTGCCTTTGGGGCGTGGCGTTGTTCCCAATCAATAACATAAGCGTATTGAGCCCCTGAGTTTTCCAGGCCGGATTTGTACGTCAATTCATCAGACACCATTTCAGTAGAAACCCCAACACCTCGTGTAGTCCAGGCCGCATCCAGATTATAGGCCAAGGGTACCGCCCATGTGGCCATGTCGTACATAACCGAATCCTCGATTTCCATCTGCTTCCTGAACAGAGTATTTATAAATAAATGCTTTGGCTGATCTGTTTTTATAATAAAATCGCCGGCTGCAAATCTTCGGTTTGAAGAAGTTCCGTCCCAATAGTTGTAAGAATCCCGTTGTGTAAAGTTTTCAGTTGCCCGCTCAACTTTCACACCATGCTTCAACATCAGGTTTACCACCTGGTATGTGTAGTCATTCTCATTATTGGGCAGAATGTATGCTTTTGTATTTCCCTTTTGAGTAGTTTGGGAAACTGATTCCTTAAAGTACCCTAACAGTCCTTGTTTATTCTCCACCGCCGTTTTAACAATGGAAACCCCGTTGGTATAGTGATCGAAAACCCGTTGACGGAGCGTAAGTACATAACCATCATCGGTTTCAACGGCTCTTCCGCCACGGCTGTGCCCCCCCTGTTCTGCCAACATCCCGATTCCTCCCATAATGCTTGGATAAGACGAACCATATCCCGGATAAAAGAAATCGAAAGCCTCACGGGTTGCATAGTTTACTCCCGCTGCATCCAGTTCTTCAATTAAACCTCTTCCAAAAGTATCGGCCCAGTCATCATATTTCGAGGGTAATTCCAGGTTGCGTGGAGTAGTTCCCGGCATAGCAAAATAGTTGTTGTTAAACCCTTGCTCATGAAAATCCATGTGTACCTGTGGCATCCATTGTTGATAGGCTGCGATTCTTCCCTGAGATTCAGGGTGAACCAGCCATACCCAATCACGGTTCAGGTCAAACCAATAATGATTAGTACGTCCACCCGGCCAAATTTCATCATGCTCAAGGTCGTCGGCATTCGTGTTCAATACATTAGCTCGTGAAGATTTGTACCAGTACACATACCGGTCGCGCCCATCGGGGTTAATCATAGGGTCAATAATAACCACCGAATTCTGTAGCCAATTTTCCGTCTCCTGGTCAGCCCCGGCTGCCAGTCGGTATGCCGTTTGCATAGCAGCCTCACTGCTGGAGGGCTCATTACCGTGCACGTTATAGCTTAGCCACACCACCACTGGTTTGTCATTAATACCCGCAGATTCAGGATTATTAGCCAGTTCAAGGTTCGCCTGCCGAATGGATTCGATATCCGCCTGATTCTCCTCCGAAGTAATGACCGCATAATATAAATCACGACCCTCGTAGGTAGTGCCATACCTGTGGAAAGTCAGTCTATCCGATTCCGAATCCAGTTGTTTAAAGTAATCCATAACCCGATGGTGAAAGGTATATTCCTTACCCAGTTCATATCCCAGGTATTCTGCAGGTGAGGTTATCTCTGAATCATAACTCAGGTTGGGATGAAACTGGAACCGTTCGTAGGCAAATTCATCCTGAGCTAATGCCTGGTTTGATGCCAGTAAACAAATGCCGGATACGAAGAGAAATTTTAGCAGTGATTTCATAGTGAGGATTTTAGGTACTCAACTGTAGTATGGCAGCTGATGACTGAATGATTTATGGTTAGTTAATAATAAGAGTATTCCGTTAAGAATAAAGTCTTTTGCTTTTTGAGGATTTATCTCAATTTTGAGATATGAAAAAAGCGCTAAAAGTTTTTTTAATATTTGTTATATCTGTAACAATTCTTGCAGGAGCCGCTGCCTTCATCGCCCCTGCCTTTTTAACCGCTCCCCTGAAGAAAGCTCTTACTGAAGAATTCAACCGTCAAACCGATCAGGATTTCATCCTCGATTTCTCCACTTTCGATATCGGAATTCTGATGCGTTCAATCACTGTAGATTCCATCGTTGTTCGCCCGGATAGTGCCTCACCAACTATTAATAAAGTTTCGGCAGCGTCAGTTTCTATAGAGGGAATTAAATGGCTGAGTCTGATTAATAAACCCTTTCCGAATTTTGACCGGATAATCATTCAAGAGCCGGATGTAGAGTTATATTTGCGTGATTTTTCCTCATCAACATTTACTAATTCCGGCAACAGCACTAATAACGACATAGCAAAAAAACCGGCCTCCTTTAATTTGATAATTAATGATGGCCAGGGCAGAATCATCAGACCCAATAAGCAGGAAGTTTTCCGGGTGGATAACATCTCCGTAGAAGCCAATGATGTAAACATAAATAAGCTTCTGGATGGCTCTCAGTTTATTTTTATGGATAACCTGATTGTTGATGGCTCAGGTTTGCGGTTTTCCATGGAGCGGAAGCTGTATGAGATTACAGCAGGTGATTTTACTTTCAATAAAAACTCACAATACGCTTCCCTTGCTGATTTCAATCTTACCCCTCTGGCGCCCAAATATCGTTTCTCCGAAATCAAAAACCGGCAAATTGACCGAATAGATCTAAGTATTCCTAACATTGAGTTTATAGGTTTCGAAATGTCCACTCTGGCAAACAAACATTTTGAACTGGACTCGTTGCATATTGCAGGAGCGCGCATGGAAGTGTTTCGGGATAAATATAAGGAGCGGCCGCCGGGTATTAACCCTAAGCCATTGCTTTACGAAATAGCGACCTCAACCGATTTCTCATTCGGGCTGAATAAGGCTGTCATTTCAAATGCTGACATCACCTATGAAGAGCATAAACCTCCGGCTCAAAAAACAGGCAGCATCACTTTTAATAATATTAATGCCTCGATACAGGACTTCAGAACAAAGTCCCATCCAGAGTTTCGTGAAGATTCCCTGAAACTGGATGTAGAAACACTGTTCATGAATACTTCCAGAATGACTCTGGATGTCGGTTATGCCACTTTTGACAGAAATAACACCCATACGATTAGTGTCAACCTGGATAGTTTTGACCCCAAAGAGGCCGGTGATATGCTTCAGCATGTGGGCTTTGTAAGAATTGAAGATGGACTAGTAGAAAATATGCGTGCGAACTATACACTCAACACTGCAAAAGCCTCCGGTGAAGTAAAAATTCTATATCGCGATTTAAAAGTATCTTTTCTGAATAAAGATAACCCTGAGAAAACAGGCCTAAAGCAGCAGTTTGGAGATTTCATAGCTAATACTTTTGTACTGAAATCAGATAACCTGGGGGAAGATCCCCGGATCGGCGCAATTAATTTTGAACGTGAAATTGAGAAGTCGATTTTTGCCTATTGGTGGAAATCTCTTTTGGATGGAATTAAAGAAGTGATCAGATAAATCTATGGAAACCATACTTACCCCTCCCACTCTCGCGAATGTTGAAGAAGCCAGGAAACGCATTTCAGAGTATGCTCATCGTACTCCTCTGTTAAGCAGTAAACAAGTGAATCAAAAAACAGGGGGGCAAATTTTCTTTAAGTGTGAAAACTTTCAGAAAGTTGGGGCCTTTAAATTTCGGGGGGCAAGTAACGCCATTTTTTCATTGAGTAAAGAAGAAGCCACAATGGGTGTTGCTACTCATTCCTCCGGGAACCATGCTCAGGCTCTGGCTTTAGCTGCCCGGCTTCGCGGGATTCCGGCATACGTGGTGATGCCAGAAAATGCCCCAAAGGTGAAAGTGAAAGCCGTTAAAAATTATGGAGCTGAAATCACCTTTTGTGAATCCACTCTGCAGGCCCGTGAATCTACTCTGGAACAGGTAGTGGCTAAGACCGGAGCTACTTTTATTCATCCCTACAACGATGCCCGGATTATAGCGGGGCAGGGAACGGCGGCCATGGAAGTACTGGAAGATCATCCCGACCTGGATATGATTATGGCCCCTGTAGGCGGCGGAGGGCTGTTGAGTGGTACCGCATTGGCAGCAAAGTCGATTAAGCCGGATATAAAAGTAATCGGTGCTGAACCCGCGAATGCTGATGACGCTTTTCGCTCATTCCAAAAAGGAGAATTAATTCCCGTTCAAAATCCCGACACCATAGCTGATGGCCTCAGAACTTCATTGGGCGAGCTCCCTTTTTCACTAATCCGGAAGTATGTGGATGATATCGTAACCGTCCCTGAAGAGTCTATTATTGAGGCAATGCGGTACGTCTGGGAACGCCTGAATATGGTTATTGAAGCATCCTGTGCCGTCCCCGTTGCTGCTGTATTTGAGCAGAAAATTGATGTTAAGGGTAAAAAAGTGGCCATCATCATTACCGGGGGTAATGTAGACTTGGATAATCTGCCTTGGTGATCATTTTCTTTTTTACGAAGTGAAACAATTGCCTTTGTAAATTCGTCCATAGGTAAACAATCTATTGCCATGGGAAAAAAAGAAGACCACAAAACACGCTCTTTCACCAACGATCTGGATCACAATTTTGATGATGATCACGATCCGGATTTTGATTTGGATGAATATATTCGCCGGCAAAGCGAGCCAACCTCCCACATGCCATTGCAGGAAGAAACTAAAGATCCGGATAGCTACCTCTTCAAAAATGCCATCCTTATTTTTATCGTTTTTGCAGCAGCTTTTCTGTGGTTTAACAGCTGGAGTGATACAGAATCCTGGAGATACATTTTTGGCGGGGGTGACCAGACCACAGAAGTGACAGCCGGGGCACCGGGAGTCGGCCAGCTTGATATTTCTATTCCACAGCCTCCGCAAGTACCACCGGTACCCGGTGTAGAAGTTCCACCCGCACCTCCGGCTCCTTCTCTTGATATGACGATCACAGAATATTTATCAGTATTACAGGATCGGGGCTATCTTGGGGATGAAATATCAGGATTCTCAGCCCGTCAACTTTATGATGCTAATGTCCCCGTATCCTATCTCGATGAGCTTCAGAATGCTGGTTTTCTGGAGGACCTCTCCTTTGTATATATTTCCAACTACTACCAAAACCAGATCCCGTTACCCTATCTCAAAAGTTTACAGGATGCCGGGGTTTATGAAGAGCTTTCGTTTGTAGATGTAACGGCCTTTTATAATGATGACATCCCTGTAGAGTACCTCGTAACTTTAAATGAAGCCGGCTATCTTGAGGACCTTTCTTTCGTGTATGTAACCAATTTTTATAACGCAGGTGTAACCGTTGAATTCCTTGATCAGCTGAAAGAACAGGGACTTTATGAAGATCTCAATTTTCTGGATATCGTAGATTTATATCAGCGGGAAAACAGCGACGATTAAACCTTTTGAGCTTGAGTAACTGACTATGAAAACAAAGTACAAAAACAGTGGAACCGATCCGGAGTTTGATCTGGATGAATATATCCGTGAGAAAAGTCAGGAACCTGATAATATTGGCTTTCAACCTTTACCGCCTGAAGAAGATGATGGCTCCTTGTTTAAGAACGCCGTTCTGATTTTCATGGTGTTTGCAGCATCATTCCTTTGGTACCACGATTGGAGTCCGGCCCAGGCCTGGTCTTCCGTTTTTGGGAGTGGGCAGCAAAGTGTAAACGTCAATGTTCCTGATATCAACATTAATATCCCTGATATTGACATCCCTGAGATGGCACCTTTACCGAATTTCAGTTTTGAGGGTGGCTTTGCAGATTATTTAGTCGCAATTAATGATGCCGGTTTGGATGACATCTATTCGAACTCAGGATATCAGGCCTTATATCAAACCGGTGTACCTATCGATTATCTTGAGCAACTGAATGATGCCGGTTATTTGGAAAATGATTTCTCTTATTCGGCTGTCATCGGGCTTTACAACAGTGGCGTTCCTATAGAGTACATAAACGGGCTGAGCGAAATGAATTTGCTGGGTGAATTCTCCTATTCGGCAATTATTGGGCTATATAACTCCGGAGTTACTTTAAATTATATTTCCTCTCTGGAAGAATCCGGTTACCTGGATGAATTTTCTTACTCTGCCATCATTGGATTGTATAATGGAGATGTAACTATTGATTACCTGAACTCTTTATTTGAAAATGGTTATCAGGATGCATTTTCTTATTCGGCCATTATCGGACTATACAATAGCGGGGTTACCGTTGATTACCTGAATCAGCTTTCACAGTATGATTTATTGGAGCAGTTTTCTTATTCCGCCATCATTGGCATGTACAACTCAGGAGTAACTGCCGATTATATAAACGGTTTAGCGGACAGAGATCTTCTTGATGATTTAAGCTACTCGGATATTATTCGAATGTATAACGTGGATCAATGACTAATGACCAATGACCAATGACCAATGACCAAAATTTGAAAACATTCAGAAGCTGGTCACTAGAATTTGTTATTTGGGACTTGAGAAATGGAATTTAAAAAGCTTTTGGTTGGTCCAGGTCTCTAAACTGCAATTCATACAAATGGCTGTATAATCCGGATTGGCCTATCAATTCAGCATGTGTTCCCTGTTCCACAATCTTTCCTTCATCCAGCACCAAGATTCTGTCCGCGTGCTGAACCGTCGATAACCGGTGGGCTATTACAAAGGTGGTTCGGTTAGTCATCAGCCTCAATAAGGCTTCCTGAACCTGAGCTTCAGATTCAGAATCCAGTGAAGAAGTAGCTTCATCCAATAACAGAATAGCCGGATTTTTTAGAATAGCCCGTGCAATGGCCAGCCTTTGTCGCTGCCCGCCACTAAGCTTAACTCCCTTTTCACCAATCAATGAGTCATAACCGTTTTCGGTTTGCATAATAAACTCATGGGCATTGGCATCTCTAGCAGCCTGAATAACTTCTTCTTCAGTAGCATCCAGTTTTCCATAGATGATATTTTCCCGGATGGTGGTGCCAAACAAATGCACCTCTTGAGGTACAATGGAAATGTGTTTCCGAAGAGATTTAAATTTCACCTCCTGAATGTTGATTCCATCCACTTGTATACTGCCCTTTTGAGGATCATAAAACCGGGGAATGAGATTGAGTAATGTCGTTTTTCCGGCTCCGCTCGGTCCAACAAGAGCAATGGTTTTCCCGGCTTCTGCTTTGAATGAGATGCCTTTCAGCACGTCTTTTCCACCTTCGTAACTAAACCTCAGATCTTTTACCTGAACCTCGCCAATTACTTTCTCGATTTCTTGAGCACCGGGATTATTTTCTATTTCCGGGGTTTCTTCCAGCAGCTCGAAAATGCGCTCTGAAGCACCTGATGCTGTATTTACAGCCGTATAGAGTCTGGATGTTTGACTTATAGATCTTGAAATATTCAGTGCATAAATAATGAAGGCCACTAAATCCCCCGCTGTAAGGCGGTCAGCCAGTACCTCCTTCCCTCCATACCAGAAAATGATCACCAACGTACTCATAAACATAATGCCGACACCCGACCAGAAAAGTTGAGTCAATACCATCTTTCGACGAGCCGTTTTGAATAACTTTTCTACTGCATTTTGATATCTGCCTACTTCATAGTCTTCCCGTACAAAAGCCTTCACCAGCCGAACAGCCCCGAGTGCATCTTCGGCTACGGCAGTTGAATCAGCGAGTTCATCCTGAATGTCTTTGGAGAGATGGCGAATTTTTTGCCCGAAGTAACGGGTGGCCAGGGTAACAAAAGGAACCGTCACAAAAATCACCATGCTCAAGCGCCAGTTTAGCACTACCATCAGTGAAACCGAGCCAATCAAAGAAAAAGAAATGGTGAGTAACTGAGGCAGTGAATCTGTTAATGCCGTTCGGATAGATCCTACATCGTTGGTCAGGCGAGATGTGATTTCTCCAAGTCTCCGCTCCGCAAAAAACTTGAAGCCCAGCCTGTGCAAATGCTCATACACTTTCTTCCTAAGGTCAGTAACCACCCGCTCTCCGACCCACTCCAGATGGTAATTCCCAAAAAACGAAAATGCCGCCTGAAGGATAAATAACCCGAACAGTCCAATCGCCAGCCAGTTCAGTAATTGATTGTTACCTGACTCAAATACAGCATCCAGAAGCTCCCTGAGTCCCAATGGAACCGTTAGCCACACAGCCGATGCCATCAGGGTAACAACGGTAGCCGCATAAAAACGTACCCGATATGGTTTGCTTAGGGCAAATATTTGCTTCAGTGTCTGCCAAAGCGACTTTATAGATTTATGATCCGTCTCGGGTTTCTTACTCATTGGCTTGGTTTGGTGGCTTCAACAATAAAGCACCTCTTTTTGGTTTCCGCAATAGTATCCAAATACCGTGCCGCACTTTGATTAACTGCCATTAAAATTAATCCAATTCATTTGAGATTTTTTGCCTTCAAATTACTATCTATACTAAAACTTAAATCTATTTTTCAGATTATGGATAGTGAAATTCTGACGTGGATTTTTTTAATCGGGGGTGTTCTCTTGATGTTTCTTGAAGCCGCACTTCCGGGGGGCGTTGCTTTTCTGCTGGGTTTTAGTGGTTTGGGAGTTGGTATTCTTCGATACTTCGGCTTTTTGCAGGATCCTTTTACTGCAACCTTTGTCTGGCTGATGTCGTCAACCATTTTAACCATTGCCATCCGACCATTCATCAATAAGTATTTTAAAGGAGAAACTTCCTATAAATTCGCTGATGAGGATTATGAAGCAATGGATCAGATTGCAGAGGTAACCGAACCCATCAACGATCTGGATAATGAAGGACGTATTAAATTTCAGGGCATTTCGTGGCAGGCACGTTCATTGGAGGGGGAAATTCCAACCGGTGTACAGGTACGCATCAAGTACCGGGATAACACGACCTGGATTGTTGAGCCGGTTGATGTGATCGACTCAAAAAAGAATCAACTTAAAGACTCAAACCAAAGCTAATATGTTGTGGACTACAATTTTAGTAATCATTGTTTTATCCTATTTCGTGTTAACCCGGCTGTTTCAGATTGTGGAGATGCGTGAAGAAGTTATTCAGGAAAGACTGGGTAAATACAAAAAGACACTCAAACCGGGTTTCCATTTCCTTATCCCATTTGTTGACCGGCCGGCTTACAGCCAGGAAATGCGGGAGCAGGTTTTGGATGTTCCCAGCCAAACCTGTATCACCAAAGATAATATTGAAGTGGCCGTAGATGGACTTGTTTACCTGAAGGTAATGAACTCTCATAAAGCCAGCTATGGTATCTCGGATTATCAGGCAGCAGCTGTAAATCTGGCCCAAACCACCATGCGGAGCGAAATCGGTAAAATGACTCTGGATGATACCTTCTCGGAACGGGAAAAGATGAACGAGAACATAGTTCGTGAAATCGACAAGGCCGCCGACCCGTGGGGCATCAAGGTGATGCGTTACGAGATAAAGAATATCCGGCCATCAGGTGAGATCATCGACACCATGGAGCGACAAATGGAGGCCGAGCGTGCAAAGCGAGCTGAGATCACAAACTCTGAAGGTCACCGCCAGGCACGTATCTATGAGTCGGAAGGAGAGCAACAAAGCCAGGTTTTGATTTCTGAAGCCCAAAGGCAGCGCAGAATAAATGAGGCTAAAGGACGTGCCAAAGAAATTGAATTGGTTGCCAATGCAACGGCCAAAGGTCTTCGAAGAGTGGCAGAAGCCATTGAAAAACCCGGAGGCGAACTGGCCGTGAAAACCAAGCTGGTTGAACAGTACATCAAGCAATTCGGGAATATCATCCAAAACTCAAACGTATCCGTTTTGCCTACCGAGACGGCCAATCTTAAAACCTTTTTTGAAGGGGTAAGCACCATCAGCGATCACACTAAAGATCCATCAACCCAAAAAACAAGAACATCTAATAAAGGAGAGCAATAGTCATGGAAATCATGGAGACAATCAGTCAGATTTTATTAGGTGTATTTTCCGTTTATGTGATGTACAAATTCATCCGTTCACTGCGGCTGGTACCCAATCAGTATGCATATATTGTTGAACGTTTAGGGAATTATCAAAAAACACTCGGCCCGGGTTTTCACGCCCTAATCCCTTTTGTTGACAAGGTTGTTTACAAGCAGGATCTGCGTGAAGAAACCATCGAAGTTGAACCTCAGGAGTGTTTCACTAAAGACAACGTGAAGGTTGAAGTAGATGGAGTCATTTATCTGAGCGTTATGGACCCGGTAAATGCAAGCTATGGCGTCACTAATTACCGATATGCAGCTGTGCAGCTGGCTCAAACTACCACCCGCTCTGTTTTAGGAAATATGGAGCTTGATCAAACCTTTGAAGAACGAGCTGCAATGAGCCGCGAAGTGGTGAGTGTACTCAGCGAAGTGGAACAGCTATGGGGAATTAAAGTTCACCGATATGAAATAAAAAATATTGTGACCCCCCGTACCGTCCAGAAAGCGATGGAACGACAGATGACTGCCGAACGGGACCGCCGGGCTATCATTGCAACTTCTGAAGGGGTTAAAGGTTCTAAAGTAAATGATGCTGAAGGTATGAGAGCCGAGATTATCAATATTTCTGAAGCCGAGATGCAACGACGTATTAATGAGGCCGAAGGACAAGCTGAAGAAATTTTGTCTATAGCCGAAGCCACTGCCAAATCCATTGAGGAAATTGCCGGTGCCCTGGCTCAGCCCAAAGGAACTGAGGCGATGCAGCTTCAATTGTCTGAGAAATACCTGGATGTGTTATCCGGGCTCGGCCGGGATGAAAACAGCGTTATTCTGCCGAAGGATATCTCCAACTATGATGCCATCATGGAGGGGTTGTCGCTTGGAGAACTAACGGTGAAAAAGAAATAAGCCGGCAGATAAAACAGCTAACCATTTCTGGGCAGTTCATAAATCATGAATTGCCCTTTTTTATTATTTATATTCTTTCCCGCTGAAAAGTCCACTATTTGAAACTATAAATTCACTACAAGAATCAGGAAATGAACGCATTAGACTCGGCTGTACAGAACAAAATTAACGCTTGGTTGGAAGGAAGTTATGATGAAGAAACCAAAGCAAGCATCCGTCAAAAACTGGATGAAAAGAAGTTTAATGAACTCACGGATGCGTTCTACAAAGACCTGGAATTTGGCACCGGAGGTCTCCGGGGTATTATGGGAACTGGCTCCAACCGGGTTAATAAATACACATTTGGAATAGCTACCCAGGGGCTCAGTAACTTCCTGAAGAAAGAATATCCCGATCAACAGATTAAGGTTGCCATTGCTCACGACTGCCGAAATAATTCCGAAAAACTGGCGCAAGTTGTGGCTGATGTGTTTTCAGCTAATGGCATCAAAGTGTATTTTTTTGATGCTCTCCGCCCTACCCCTGAACTCTCATTTGCCATTCGTGAATTAAGCTGCCAAAGCGGTGTGATGCTCACGGCCTCTCACAACCCTAAAGAGTATAACGGCTACAAAGCCTACGACGCCAACGGTGGGCAGTTTGTATATCCATACGACAACATGGTGATGGAAGAAGTTCAAAGAATCAGCAGCATTGATGAAGTCAATTTTGACGGAAATGAAGAGCTGATTGAAATGATTGGCGAGGAGATGGACGAAAAGTACCTGAAAGCACTTGCTGATTTATCGGTTTCAAAAGAAGCCATTGCACGACAAAAAGATCTAAAGATCGTTTTCTCTCCCATTCATGGAACCTCCCGCAAACTCGTCCCCGACGCATTGAAGCGATATGGGTTTGAAAATGTAACCCTGGTTGAGGAGCAGATGACGGTTGATGGTGACTTCCCGACGGTAGTATATCCGAACCCGGAAGAGAAAGAAGCCCTGAACATGGCCCTGGAAAAAGCCAAACAAATTGATGCCGACCTGGTGATGGCTACCGACCCTGATGCGGACCGCGTTGGAATTGCGGTAAAAAACATGAACGGAGAATTTGAGCTGTTGAACGGCAATCAGACGGGTTCTCTCATCATCAATTATATGCTTACCGCATGGGAAGAGGCCGGAAAAATCACGGGAAATGAATACATCGTTAAGACAATTGTTACTTCCTACCTTATCGACCGCATAGCAAAAGCCAAAAAAGTTGAATGCTTTAATACGCTTACCGGCTTTAAATATATTGGTGAGCTGATGACACAACTTGAAGGTAAAAAGCAGTTTATAGCCGGAGGAGAGGAAAGCTATGGATACCTGATTGGGGATCACGTAAGAGACAAAGACGCAGTGGTATCCTGCGCCATTATTGCTGAGATGACAGCTTTCTATAAAGATCAGGGAACCAGTTTATACGAAGCCATGCTGGATATGTATGTTGAACATGGATTATTCCGGGAAAACCTGGTTTCGGTTACCAAAAAAGGAAAATCGGGAGCGGAAGAAATTCAGCAAATGATGATGAATTTCAGAGCAAATCCCCCTAAAAAGTTAGGCGGTTCACAAGTAGTGTCGGTTAAAGATTACCAATCAGCCAAAGAGAAAAATATAGCCACCGGTGAGGTTACCGACATTGACCTCCCAACATCGAATGTTCTGCAGTTTATCACGGAAAACGGAGCTATTGTTTCTGCAAGGCCATCGGGTACGGAGCCTAAAATTAAATTCTACTGCAGCGTTAATACCAACCTGATGAGCGCAGAAGATTATAATCAGGTAGCGGCAACACTCGACAAAAGAATCGAGATGATGATTGAAGGACTGAAGAATTAGTTCTTACCAACTCGTCAACATTCGTGAATTATTAAAACGTGTACGGAAGGTATTTCAGGTCTTTACTTTCATGGTAAAACCTTATTAATTATTTGGTGTGATAAACAACTTCTGTGGAACACCACAGTTCTGATTTTGTTGTATTAGTACAGATCAATCTAAATTAAAGAGGTTTACTATTATGAGTGTAGTGAAAAGAGATACCATTGAGAAGCTTATCAATGAAACTAAAGACATTAACGTCACTATATTTATACCAACTCATAAAACCGGCGAAGAAGGCAAGCAAGACGCTATACGGCTCAAGAATCTTATCCAAAAAGCTAAGAATGAACTCATAGAAAAAGGCTGGCAGGAGAATAAAGTTAATGAACTCTTTCAACAGGTTCAGTCTAAAACCGAAGAGAATCAGTTTTGGTTACATCAGGACAAAGGCCTGGCATTATATATCAATGAAGATTATTTCGACTATTTTAAAATCCCGGTAAGCCCCGAAGAAAATTATTACATAGCCGAAAACTTTTTAGTCACACCCCTTCTGGAGCTTCAGAACCATCACGGCATATACCATGTGCTGATGCTGAGCCAGAGTGAAACCCGCATGTTTAAGGTTGCACCTGACGCCACCACTAAGGTTGAATTTGAAAGTGTGCCCACCAGTATGGAAGAGCACCTCAAGTATCATGTGCATGAGCGGTCTATACAGCAACATACCGGCACTTCCGGCAAAAATGCGATGTATCACGGCCAGGGCGGGGATACCAATGAGGATGACAAAGAGCTGGAGCTTTTCGTCAAACACATTGAAAACAAAGTTACTAAATACCTGAAAAAGGAAAACGGTCCGCTCATTATTGCAGGGCCGGAGAGAATGGTTGCATTCTACAAAAAAGCCAATAAGTATTTCAATGTACTGCCCGAAGCCATGACCGGAAACTTCGACAATAAATCGGCCCAGGAAATAGCTGATGAATCATGGGATATAGCGAAAGACTATTTTCAGCAGGCCATTCAAAGCGATATTGAACGGTTTAATGACTTACAGGGCAGTGAGCTGATTTCTACGGAAATTGAAGAAATCGTGAAAAGTGCCTACTACGGAAAAGTGGATACCCTTTTTGTTCCGATGGGGCATCGCCAGTTTGGTGTTTTCCATCCCGATGAAAACCGGGTGGATATGTCGGAATCACTAAATGGCGAAGCGGTAGACTTAATTAATTATGCGGCCATTTCAGCTATCCGTACCGGAAGCACATTATATGGATTACCGCAAGCCGAAGTGCCCAAAAACTCAGGACTGGCAGCTATCTACCGCTATAAAAGCTAAGACGTAGTATTTCTATTTCTACAAGTATTGGCCGGAATGAACCGTACGTTCTTCCGGCTTTTTTATTTCCGGGTTAATAGCACAGGAAGTTCAACATCAAACCTATTACCACGATCACCCTCATCCGAAATGGAAAAGCTACCACCGATTTTTTGTAGTAGCTTGTGGATAGCCCGGAGATTCATAGAGGTCACTTTCCGATCAGCCTCATCAATATCATTATTAAAAACCTGCCTGATTTGATCATTTGTTAATTTTGATGCTGTATTCTTCACCGTAATTAACAAGTTATTTGAACCTGAAGCACACTTGTATTCCTGCCTCACCATAATCATCTCTCCCCGAAGTGTGAAGCGTATTACGTTTGAGATAAGATTGCCTATCACAGGAAGTACGTTCTTTTTCGGAAATGCCAGGTCTTCACATTGCGGATGGTTTGCGATGGTCAGGTCAATATCATTAAAAGCAGCCTGGGACTGATATAACTCACTAAGTTTAGATTTAAGGCTTATTAGGGTTAGCTCATTATTCTTCGGCTTCCCTTCTGCTTTCTTCTTTTTGTACGCCAGCTTTTCGTTGGCTATACCCAGTAAGTTATTTCCGGCTTTCTCAATCAGGTCAAGATAACGGGTTATCTCACTTACCTTTTCATCCATATCCTGATCTTTAATAAGCTGTACCAACCCGATGATACCTCCGATGGGTCCGCGAATGTCATGGTTCAGCCTGCGCTTGAAGTTATATCCCTTTACCAACCGGTTCTCTAATTTCCGAATTTTCTTTCGGGCTTCGAGTCGTTCAACAATTTCTGTGGAAATGATCCTGAGCTGCTCGGCTTTCTCCGGACTCACTTCTTTCTTGGCAGCATCCATCATGCATAATGAGCCTATCTTGAATCCCTTATGAGTGATTAACGGAATACCAAAATAATACTTCAAGCGTGGCGGGTAGGCTACATAATCACGATGCCGAAATCTTTTGTCTTCACTGAGATCAGCTACTTCAAAAGTTTGTTCATCCAGTATGGTATATTGACAAATTCCTTCTTCCCGTGGCATTTGATGAACATCCAAACCGTAGGAAGAAACGGTCCATTGAGTAAAAGAATCGATAATGTTTACAAGACAGATCTCAGTTTGAGCAACTTTCGCAGCCAGCTTGGTTAAGTCTTTCAGGGATTCGCTTAACTCAGAATAATCTAAATCAAATGCTGACAGCTCTACAATCCGCTCAAATTCCCTGTCGGGGACTGGATTCAAAACACTGGTTTCCATGCGCACGCCAATTTGTTCTATAGAATATTCGTGTTATCGAACAAATGCGTAAAAACTTAAGCGTAGACTGCTTAATCTTGTAAAGGACTACAGCTCAGATAAGCTCAAAATTCTTTCCTGCTTTTTGAAGTACTATCCCATCCATTTCCAGTTGCAGAAGGGAAACTAACAACTTGCTGGTGTCAACTCCGATGGTATCACTCAAGTCATCTACCTGATAATGTTTTTCTTCCAGTGCCTCACAGATTTTTACAGCTGTTTCATCCAGCCCTTTATCACGCCAGCCTATTCTTTCTTCTTTCAGAACCGATGACTCCCGGGAATGTTCTATGGGTAACTCTTCCAGGATATCATCCAGGGTTTGTACCAACTTAGCTGCACCTCTCTTAATCAGGTAGTTGCATCCGGTACCTGATGGGTTGCCCAGAGGATGAGGTACTGCAAACACTTCGCGGTTTTGGTCGAGCCCCAAATCAGCCGTTATCATACTTCCTCCCTTCAGCCCCGATTCTACCACCAAAACTCCCAGACTCATCCCACTTACAATTCGGTTCCGAACTGGAAAATTACCGGCATCAGGATTGGTGCCCAATGGAAACTCAGTAATTACAGCCCCTCCTGATTTAACTATCTGATTGGCTAAATCTGCATTCTTTTTGGGATACAGGTTGTCAATCCCGGAACCCAGAACGGCAACGGTAGGTGTTTCATGCTCTATGGCCGTTTGATGTGCAATAGAATCTATTCCATACGCCAATCCGCTAAAAATGCACAAACCACGATCGGCTAAATCGCCCGTCAGCTTCTTTGCCATATTTCGCCCATATGAGGACGTGTTTCGGGTACCTACTACCGCAACCCCCGGTTTTGATAAAGCTTCAGGGTTTCCTTTTATCCAGAATAAAGCGGGAGGGTCATATATCTGTTTTAATAACGGAGGATATTCAGGATCAGCCAGGGTTATAATATCGGATCCGCTTTTGTCGGTTTCTTCTAAAAGGTGATCCACTTTCTCCCAGTCATCGAAAGATAGAATGGAAAGAGCGGAAGCTTCTCCAATGCCTTCAATTGATCTGAGTTTACGTTTCCCAAGGCTGAAAATTTCCTCAGGTTCTTCGATGTTTTTAAGCAGTTTATAAATGCGCCGGCTTCCAAACCCCTGTATCAGACTCAGCGCAACCAGTACCCTACGTTTCTTCTTTTTCTTTCCCATGTTGAATGTATTCCCATAGTTTCTCTCTCAGCTCATCTACCCCATGACCAGTGGCTGACGAAATAGGAATAACGGGAATTTCATCATCAAAGTGAAGTTCTTCTTCTAACTCAAACCCCTGTTTTAAATCCATCTTGGTAACTGCAAGAATACGGGGTTTATCAAGCAGGTCTTTCCTGTACGACTTCAGCTCATTCAATAGTGCCTCATATTCATACTTGATATCCGTCATAACGCTCACCATGAAAAGCAATACATTATTACGTTCTATGTGTCTCAGAAACTGAATCCCCAGTCCTTTGCCTTCATGGGCTTCTTCAATAATTCCGGGAATATCTGCCATCACAAAACTACGAAAATCTTCAAATTTGACCACTCCGAGATTAGGCTCCAGCGTTGTGAAAGGATAATCTGCAATTTTAGGTTTGGCGTGTGACAATGCTGACAGCAAGGTACTTTTACCTGCATTCGGGAAACCAACCAAGCCTACTTCTGCAATGAGTTTAAGTTCCAGTTCAACGGTTCGTTCTTCTCCGGGTTTTCCTTCCTGCGCATGCTGAGGTGTCTGATTAGTTGAACTGCGAAAATGCCAGTTTCCCAACCCTCCTTTACCGCCTTTAGCAATCACCAGCTTCTCTTCATGATCGGTGATCTCACCCAGCCTCTCTTTGGTTTCAGCATCAAAAACAACCGTACCAAGAGGAACTTCCAGAATTTCATCTTCACCCGACGCACCAGAGCTTTTGCTTTTAGCTCCATTCTCTCCGTTTCCGGCTTTCACATATTTCCTATAGCGAAGATCAAGGATGGTATTCAGCTGTTCATTCCCAACCAGGACAACATCACCGCCTTTACCGCCGTCTCCACCATCAGGACCTCCTTTGGGGACATATTTTTCCCTTCTGAAATGAGCAGAGCCATCTCCGCCCCTTCCGGCCGTTACATATATTTTAGCGTAGTCAGCAAAGCGCATAAAGTTTTTTCCTTTCGGTCATTAATGCTAATTCAGAAGCACAATTAATTTAAGTGTCAGAATTCCGGGCATTCGGCCCGACATCCTTATAAATTTTCAAATACAAAATCGCTCATCAACCGGTATAAATGCTTTCTGGCATTTCCACCATAAATGCTGTGAGCTTTATTCGGGTAAAGCATCGTCTCAAATTCAACGTCTGCTTCAATCAATGCATCTATCATTTCAACAGTATTCTGAAAGTGAACGTTGTCGTCCCCGGTACCATGAATCAGTAAATAATTGCCCGTAATCTGATTCACTTTTGTGAGAGGAGCTCCTTCATTATATCCTTCCGGATTCATTTGGGGCGTCTGCATATACCGTTCAGTATAGATGGTATCATAATAACGCCAGCTGGTCACAGGAGCTACCGCAATGGCTGTGGTGAATATATTTGCACCTTCAGCCAAAGCTAAAGACGACATATACCCGCCATAACTCCAGCCCCAAATTCCGATGCGGCTCTCATCAACATAGGGCCATTCTGCTATTTTTTTGGCAGCAGCAATCTGGTCAACGGTTTCTAATTGGCCCAGTTTTTTATACACCTGTTTCTTGAATTCACGACCTCTGGCGCCCGTTCCCCGGTTATCAACAGAAACCACTACGTACCCTTGGTTAGCAAGATATTGATGCCACATAGGCCGTTGTCCACTGCCAAAGGCTCTGGTTACCGTTTGGCTTCCCGGTCCACCGTACACATACATCAGAACCGGATATTTTTGGGTTGAGTCAAAATCTACCGGTTTCAACACATAAGCATTCAGGTCGGTACCGTTTACATTCAGATCAAAAAACTCTTTTTCTATGTAGTTGAATTCTGAAAGCGTCTGACTAAGCCCTGTATTATCTTCGATGGTTCTCACCTCTCGCCCATTGTTCCGGTACAAACTTACTAACGGAGGTTTGTTATAATCTGACCAGCTATCAATGTAATACTTGAAGTCCCGGCTCATATTAATACTATGCCAACCGGTTCCCTGCGTCAGCTTTTCTTTTTTCTTTCCATCGATGCGGATGCTGTATAAATGTCGTTCCAATGGCGACTCCTCAGCACTCACATAATACAGTTCGTAGGTACGCTCATTGTGTCCGATCATTTCGGTAACGTCCCAGTTTCCGCCGGTGATCTGCTCCAACTGTTTGCCCTGCATGTTATACAGGTACACATGGTTGTATCCGTTTTTATCACTGGTGGTGATA
Source organism: Gracilimonas sp. BCB1 (assembly GCF_040117685.2). NCBI lineage: Bacteria > Pseudomonadati > Balneolota > Balneolia > Balneolales > Balneolaceae > Gracilimonas > Gracilimonas sp. BCB1. The sequence goes on from NZ_JBEDYP020000013.1 coordinate 92,015, forward strand.
AACTGCTCTCCGTTGCTCAGAAAGTACAGGTTGTCATGAACATCCAGCCAGGTATCACTTTGTTCTGTAAGGATCACTCTTGTTGAACCTGTTTCCGCATTGGCAATGAGTAAGTCTTGCTTATTCTGCAGTCGGTTCATACGTCGGATAGCTAATCGGTTGTTATCGCGTGTCCAGTTAATTCGGGGAATGTATTGGTCCGTCTCTTCGCCTATATCCATGTTTACTGTTTCCCCGGAATCGAGATGATATACGTGTATAGATACGATGGAATTCTGCTCACCGGCTTTAGGATATTTGAATTCCACTTCTTCCGGATAAAGAGAGCCCCAGTTGGTCATAAAAAACTCTTTAACCCGCTCCTCATCGAAACGATAAAATGCAATACGATCACCATCGGGCGACCAAAACCAGGCTTTAGCAAACCCAAACTCTTCTTCATACACCCAATCTGCAGCACCGTTTATAACCTTATTGAACTCACCATCAGAAGTAATTTGGGTTTCTTCACCTGAAGAAAGGTCTACCCAAAACAAGTTGTTATTCCGAACAAATGCAGCGCGGTCGGCTGATGGAGATAATTCAGCATATTGCTGCTTCTCTTCTGTAGCAGTAAGCTTAGAGAAATCCCCCGACTCAATTTCATACACATAATAATTTTCGCGGGTACTTCGTCTCCATATTTGCTCAACATCGGTTTTTATCAGAAGCTTCGACTCATCAGAAGAAAATTGATAACCCTGAACCCGGATGGTATCTCCATCCGAACCCGTAAACTCGCTTCCATCAAATAAGACCTCTTCGGAACCGTCCACAATGTTGAAACGAATGATCTGATTGTTTCGGGTAGCCGAATAATATTCGCCATCATTCATCCAGCGAACGTTCTGCACACTGTTGGGAGAAAAAGTGCCGTCAAAAATATGTTCAAACTCGATAGGTTTCTTGTCCTGAGCAACGGTAGCCACAGAACAAATCGCTATCAATACAATTGAGAGTCTAAGTGCCTTCATAAACGATAAGTTTGGGTTAAAAAAGAAAAGAACGCCCGTTGAGCATTCTTTTCTGATGTAAAGTTAAATTTGGTTTAGTTCTTATGGAGAACCAGCTTAAGCAACTTGGTAAGCTTTGCTTTCATTTTGGTTCGTGGAAGAATGAAATCAAGGAACCCATGCTCCAGCAGGTATTCTGCAGTTTGGAATCCTTCCGGCAAGTCTCTACCGATCGTCTGCCTGATTACACGCGGCCCGGCAAAGCCAATTAATGCCCCGGGTTCAGCAATATTGAAATCACCCAGCATGGCATAACTGGCGGTAACGCCACCGGTTGTCGGGTCAGTCATATACGAAATGTAAGGAACTCCGGCTTCTTCAAGCTGAGCCAGCTTGGCTGATGTTTTTGCCATCTGCATCAAGCTGAGTACACTTTCCATCATTCGGGCACCACCGGTTTGAGAGATAATCATCAGCGGGATTTTATTCTCCCGGGCATGATCGATTGCAATCCCCAGTCGTTCTCCAACTACTGATCCCATACTTCCACCAATAAAGGAGAAATCCATACAGGCTACAACCAAATCAAGCTTGTTCATTTTACCAACCCCAACCCGTGCAGCATCACTTAATCCTGTTTTTTCCTGATACTGCTCAAGTCGGTCTTTGTATTTCTTTCGGTCTTCGAACTCGAGCGGGTCGGTAGGCTGAATTTCCTGCCCGATTTCTTTGAACTTTCCTTTGTCAAAAATAATCTCAAAATACTTTTCACTACCAATTCTGAAGTGATAGCCACTCAGTGGATCCACCCAGAGGTTATCTTCCAGCTCGCGCTTATGAATTGTTTCACCGGTTGTTGGAACTTTAATCCAAACCCCTTCCGGCATTTCCTTTTTGGTATTGGTCTGGATGTTTTCGTCTTTTCTTTTAAACCAGGACATAAACTGTGTTTTATGAATTTTTCAGAGGGATAAAATAAAGATTCTGACGGTTAATTCTGAATCTGTTTATACGGTTGTATTATTAACCTGACTACTGCTCAAATAGTTTGATTCCAGCTCTTCTGCAGTGGTTTTTTTGAAAAACTGCTTCCCGGATGAACTGTTAAAAAGAGCAATTAATGCGTTGGCCGAAATGTTTGCAGCTTCAAGCACTTCCAGATCATTCAGCTTGTTTTCGTTCAACCGCTCAATACCTGTTCCGATGATTTTTTCGCCGGGGTTCAACATTTCTTCAATTTCGGATAACTCCAGAATTTCAGATTCGGATATGGCCCGAAGTCCACCATCAAATTCAAATTTCTGATGGTACAAATGCTTTCTTCTGGCATTTATCACGGAGTGAACCACCCCTTTGCCTGCCGATTGGGCAAAGCCTGCGAGCGTATTTCCGGCATAAATATCAATATCCAAATCAAACAGCAGTCCCTTGACAGCACTGGCGGCTATTCGAAGCCCTGTATAAGAACCGGGGCCTGTGCCCACCAAAACTGCATCTAAATCAGCTATCCCAAATGCATGTTTTTCCATCAATTCCCGAACATAAAGAAACAAAAGCTCCGAATGCGAGCCCTTTCGCTCCGTTCTTTTCTCATGGATTTCCCCACTTTCATCCTGAAAGGAAACCGAACAGATATTTGTTGCCGTTTCGAAAGCGAGTATCATAAGTACTTGTTTAGAAGTCGTATCCGGATTATTAGAATCCTGTCTTGGGTTTTACATTTGGATTCCTGCCCGGGCAGGAATGACGCCTGATCTATCTCAGCTCGTTAATCACCAGCTGCCCTTTATTATAAATTCCGACCGCTCTTCCCTTCAGTTTTTTATCCAGATAAGGAGAATTCTTTGACTTGGATCGAACGTTTTTAGGGGTGAATATCCACTCTTCATCAGTATTGAAGAAGGTAAGGTTGGCTTTAGCTCCTTCTTTTATCTCCGGGGATTCCAGGTTCAGAATTTTTCGGGGATTATACACCAGTTTATCCATCAGCTGCTGCAGGTCCAGTTTCTTGGTTTGTAGCAAGCGTTCATTGGTTATAGACCAGGCTGTCTCCAACCCAATAATTCCATTCGGGGCGTAGATAAATTCCACTTCCTTTTCTTCGATGGCATGGGGAGCGTGATCCGTACAGATGGCATCGATGGTTCCGTCCACCAGGCCTTCAATCATGGCATCCACATCTTCCTGTGTTCGAAGCGGAGGGTGCATTTTAAAGTTCGTATCAAAATGCTGCTTTTCGATTTCTTCATCAGTCAGGTCAAAGTGATGGGCGCAGACCTCAGTAGTCACATTAATTCCCTTCTTCTTAGCCTGGCGCACCAAATCAACCGCCCCTTTGGTGCTGATATGAGCCACATGAATATGTCCGCCGGTGTATTCCGCCAGCATGATATCGCGTGCAATCATTACTTCTTCAGCGATTCCGGGCGTACCATCCAAACCGAGCCGGGTGGCTACTTTACCTTCATTCATATGCCCCGGACGGGAAAGAGCCAGGTCTTCTTCGTGATTGATAATCGGTAAACCCAGCATCGATGAATACTCCAGTGCCACACGCATCACCTGCGAATCGTAAACCGGATCACCGTCATCGCTGAAAGCAACGGCCCCGCCTTCTTTTAGGTCTGCCATTTCTGCAATGGATTTTCCTTTTCGCTCTTTGGTTACGCATGCAATCGGGTGAACGTCCACCGGAAGCTTTTCTGCTTTTTTAATGATGAACTCAACCACATCCCGGGTGTGTGTGGCCGGCTTGGTGTTTGGCATACAAGCCACAGCCGTAAACCCTCCAAAAGCAGCAGCAGCACATCCGGTTTTCACGGTTTCTTTGTGTTCAAACCCCGGCTCGCGTAAGTGCACATGCATATCCATCCAGCCCGGCGATACATACGCCCCCTCAAAATCGTGAGATTCCTCACCTTTCCCGGCCTTTAGTCCTGCACCCATTTCCTTGATTACACCTTCCTCAATACGGATATCAACGGTGTCTTTACCTTTGTGAGAGTTGCTAACGGGCTTCAGGTTTTTGAGGAGCATGAATATAGTTTTGAGCTTTCAAGTTCGACCGCAAATATACCGTGATTCGGTGCTAAACCACAAAAGGACTTTAGGCAACTTTTCTGAACATTGAACATTCAACATTAATGTTCAATGTTGAATGTTCAATGCTATTCATTAATTACTTCATCACTCTTTTAAAACCTCTATATTTTAAATCGACTTGAATTCTCAACCATCCCCCATGCCCGATAAACAAATTCCGTTTCTTTTTGATATTCCGTCAGTAGCTGAGCTCACCGAGAAGATTAAGAACCTGCTGGAACAGAATTTTGTGGATATTTTGGTGGAAGGCGAAACCAGTAACGTAAATCAAAGTCGCAACGGACATTATTATTTTACCCTCAAAGATGCCGATGCCTCCCTTCCCTGCGTGATTTGGAGAAGTACCGCTCAGCGATTAGGAATCAATCTCACCGATGGACAACAAATAGTAGTGGGCGGAGATATTCAGGTATATGCCCCGCATGGCCGTTACCAGATGATCGTGAACCTGGTTCAGCAGGCCGGAGTCGGGAAACTTCAGCAAGCTTTTGAAAAGCTGAAGGCTAAATTAAAAGAAGAAGGGTTGTTTGATGACATGCATAAAGAGGCCCTCCCGAAATTTCCCGAGCGCATCGGGGTGGTGACGTCCGCTACCGGAGCCGCTTTTCAGGATATCCGTTCCACATTAGAGAAAAGATGGCCGCTTGCTGATGTAAAGCTCTATCATGCCAGCGTGCAGGGCGTGAATGCAGCCCCGGAGATTGTGGAGGGCATCAACTATTTTTCCAATCACAAAAATGTGGATGTACTTATCATTGGTCGAGGCGGAGGTTCTCTGGAAGACCTCTGGCCGTTTAACGAAGAGTCGGTGGCACGTGCGGTCTATCATTGTGAGGTTCCTGTCATCAGTGCGGTGGGACACGAAGTCGATTTTTCCATTTCCGATTTTGTAGCCGATGCACGGGCAGCAACCCCTACTCAGGCTGCGGTATTAGCAGTCCCCGATATTAATGAAATCCGATACATGGTGGAAGACTATACCAAAAAGCTGGAAGTGAACACCACAGGAGCCATAGAGTTATATAAAGATAAAGTAGCCAACATGGCGAAATCTCATGCATTGCTGGCTGTAAAGCAGAAGATGGAATCAGCCCGGTCCAGTATCCTCACCCTGAATGAAAAACTGGAGCACCGAACAGAATCATTGGTTCGGAACCGGAAAGAGCATCTCACCCAATTATTTCACGCCTTAGACAAACAAAACCCTAACGAGCCCCTAGAAAAGGGTTTTGCACGGGTATGGCAGGATGGAAAATGGGTCCGGGAATCCAAAGCTTTTAAAAAAGCGTCCGGATTTGAAGTAGAATGGAAAGACGATAAGATTTCGGTTGAAAAATAATACGCACATAACGGTTTTAGGCGCCGGTGTTTCAGGTTTAACAACGGGCATTATATTGGCCGAGCATGGATATACGGTGACCATCCTGACAAAAGAACTGCCTGAACAGACAACCTCCGCTGTAGCCGCTGCCATTTGGTTTCCTTATGAAGCTTACCCGGCTAACAAGGTTAATGAGTGGAGCAGAACTTCATTTCTAACGTACAGAGAACTTGCCAAGAGTGAGGCTTCCGGAGTCTCTTTCATTCCTTTTACGGCCTATCTGGACACCGAACAGAAACCGTGGTGGCTCTACGCTTTGCCGGGTGAATTCATATTGGACAAAAATGTTCAACACCCGGTTCATCCTAATTATCGGGGCTATACGCTGAATGTTCCGTTGATCGAAACCCCTATATATCTGACTTACTTGTTGAACCGTTTTAAGAAGTCGGGTGGTAAAATTATTCAGCGTGAAATTTCTTCGATAACTGAACTTGAAGCATATTTCCCGGTGGTGAATTGCACTGGTTTGGGCGCAAAGCATTTGTTCAATGACGAGCAACTATATCCCATTCAGGGACAGGTTGTACGTGTGGCACCGGATCAGGAAATACAAGGAATGGCTACCGAATATGAGTTGGGAGATCAGGAAATGGCCTATATCATCCCGCGAAGAGACGGAATCATATTGGGAGGCTCAGCCAAAAAGCATGAATGGTCTACGGAAGCTGATCCTGCTCTGACACAGCGAATTCTTACCTATTGCTCAGAATTTGAACCCACTGTTTTGGAACTTCCGGTTTTGGATGTGAAAGTTGGCTTAAGGCCGGGCAGACCACAAATCAGGCTGGAGAAAGATCCCCATTTGCCTGTTGTTCACAACTACGGTCATGGAGGCGCCGGTTTTACCGTATCGTGGGGATGTGCCGAAGAGGTGATACAGCTTCTCTGATCTCTTCATCAATTCTTTACCTTGATGTGTTATTATATAGCCATAATATAAGGTTGGTATAAGAAGAGCTCTTGGTTATTTAAGGAAAATGAGCTTTTGACGATAACGGCCTCACAAACCAAGAATCCGTAACATTAAATTTACCAAGAGAATGATCTCCAGAATAGGTTTAACAATTGCAGTGTTTGCTGCATTTTTTTTGAACGCCAACGCACAGGGTAACAGCAATTTTGATTTATCAGGAAACGCCCGGTTTGCCTATGTAAGCTCTTCCGGAGAAGCTCTTGAGCATTTTGAAGGTACTTCTTTCCTGAGAGTCCGGGTTGGGGCTTTTTATACCATCAACGAAAATCATGGGTTTAAGGCTCGCTTAGCAACCACACAGTCTTCTGAATTCCCGGAAGTCAGTTTTACCATACAGGCCGATGGTGGCGGACTGAATCGTGGAAGTATCTCTTTCGATGAGTTTTACTACCGCTTCAAAAACGAACAAACCGAAGTAAAAGCCGGCCGTTTTCAATATTACCCAAAGGTTTTGTCGAATGCAGGCCGAAGCCATTTTCGATTTATGAGCAATAACATAAACATTCACTGGGTGGATGGAATTTATGTGAAAAGAAACCTGAATGAAGACTGGTACGGAGAAATCGCAGGAGAATATCAGCCGCGCAATCATACCTCTTACTCCTACCGGGGCGCGCTTAATTTTGGTAACAGCGAGCATAACCTGGCCTCTTATTTAGCGCTTGAAAACCGAACCCGCGATGACAATAACTTCATACAAAAAGGATTTGGGTTATTTGTTGCACCTGATGCTTATTTCAAATCCGGTGGCTACAGCACCTACCTGGCTGTAATGAGCCGCATGGTTTACGACCTGCCTAAGCCTGATGCTTTAAACGGAGGTAGTTTCCGTATTGCCGCTGAAATCGGGCAAAACCTGAACACTACTTTTGAAGATGGAACCAGTGCCGTTCTTTCTTTCGGCGTGCATAACTTTGCAGACAAGCATCAACTGATGGTTGAGTTTGCCAAAACGGATTCAGACTGGCTGACCCCGAATGTATATGGCCCAAATTCTGATGAAGTTGAATTCAGATACCGATACTTCATTACTGATGATCTGAATATCGACTTCCGGTATCGTATCCGTGATTCCCGTAGTGACTTTGTAGACACCAACTACAATTTCTTTGCCCGGGCTACCTATTCCTTCTAAGGAACTAAGCTTCCTGTTTTGGGTAACAGCCGAGGATCTTTAACTCCTCGGCTTTTTTATTGAGCTCATCTAAACCGGCAGAAACTTCAGGGTCGTCTATATTGGCAAGAATATCCAGGTAAAAAGAATACTTCCAGGGTTCATTCAGTCTTGGCCGCGATTCCAGCTTGGCCATGTTGATTTTATGCTTGTGCAAAATGTTCAGGCATTCAATCAAGGAGCCTTCATCGTTTGAAGTTACCATCATCAGAGATGTTTTTGCCGGTATTTGTACATCAACCTGAACAGGTTCTCTTGCAGCCACCACAAACCGGGTGTAGTTCTCTTTTTGATTGGCGATGTCATGTTCAATTACGTGCAATCCGTATAAGTCAGCAGCATGGGCTCCGGCTATGGCTGCCTGGGATAAGTCTCCGTCTTCCAGCACTTTCTTGGCTGACATGGCCGTATCCAAATACGACTCCACCTTACACCGAGGAAGTGTAGACAAAAACTGTGAGCACTGGGCTATAGCTTGCGGGTGCGACATAATCCGCCTTATTTTACCTAATTCCACCTGTTCAACGGCCATCAAACAGTGAACCACCTTCAGGATTTCCTCGCCCACAATATGTAGGTTTTCATTTCCCAAGATATCATAGGTATCATTAATGGATCCCGCCGTAGTATTTTCGATGGGCAACAAGGCGTAATCTACTTTTTCATCTAACACAGCCTGTGCTGCCTGCTGAAAGGTATCATACCCGATGGCATCAACTGTTGAATACCGTTCGCTGAAGTGTCGAATAGCGGCCTGGTGACTGTAAGCCCCATCCGTACCTTGATAGGAAACCCGGATTGTTTGTCCTTCGGATTTCTCATTTTGATGATCAACCAAAGAGTGCGTTTGAAATCGTACTGAGTTGGTGATGATTTCCCGAAACAGATGTTCCGCATAATACCGATCCAGTCCTACTTCATGTGCTAAATCCCGGATTCGGTTCAACAGCTGCTCCTCCCTTTCCAGGTCCCGGATGCCTTGTTCATTTTTGAGTTTTAAATCCGAAACTTCTTTTACCAGTCCCTGCCGCTGGGCCAGTGCTTTAAGAATAGTCCGGTCTACATCATCCAGCTGCTTGCGGATAGAGTCTAATTCATTTGACATATCTTTCTTCTATCTGTGAGTGAAACTGAAAAGTAGTAAATGTGATGAGGAATTGAAGAGGGAATTTTGGACGATAGGTTAATTCTACCGTCCCCATCTTTCGGCTTTTGAACCTTGATTAGAATGATTTTTGGATCATCTTGATTGGTTATTTGGCTGAAAACTCAAAATTAACTATTGTGGCTGATCACCAGAATTAAAGTCCGCGATTATGACTAAGCTATTCCTTATTACTCTATTCTCTTTGCTTTATATCGTTCCTCCCCAAAACCCTACCGCCGAAATTGATGCTTTCTGGGATGAAATGAGCCGGACCGTAGCAGAGGGTGAGTTTGAAGAATATGCAGCTTTATATCATGATGATGCCGTTTTAGTAAATGGCATTTCCGGTGAAAGCTACCCGATTTCGAGCGCCTTAGATGGCTGGAAGCAGGGATTTGTAGATACCAAAGCCGGAAAAATGAAAGCCGGTGTAAAGTTTCGCTTCAGCAAAAGAATGCACAACGAAACAACCGCTCACGACACCGGCATTTTTAACTACTATTCGCAAATGGAGGGGCAAGAACCCCAGCCTATTTATGTTCACTTTCAGGGACTATTGGTAAAAAAAGACGGCGAGTGGAAGCTGGTGATGGAGTATCAGGAGTCTATGGCATCGAAAGAAGAATGGGATAAACTCAAGTAGTATCATTGGTCCGATTCAATAAAACTTTTCCTCTTATTCATCGTAGTTTGCAGCCATGATCTTTGCTATTACCGTGCTCGCCATCTCCTGGCTGATTGTCTATTTATCGGAGAAAAAGAACCTTTTGACCATTTGGTTTACGCCACTAAGTCAAAGGACTAAAGAGTTCGTTAGTGGATTTCTCATTCTTGCAATTTTTAGTACTGTCACTCAATTACTCTTCGGATATTTAAGTGGTGTAAGCTGGCAAATCAATGCAAACATCACTGGCGAACTGGTTTTCAATTCCGCCTTATATGATTTGAGATCTGTTTTATTTGAAGAATTGACCTTCAGAGGTATCATTCTCTACCTGCTTCTCAGATATACCGGGAAAAGACAAATTTCTCTTTTGCTAACCGCTGCCTCATTTGGTGTTTATCATTGGTTTACGTTTGGGGTTATGGGAAACATCATCGCAATGGTATTGGTATTCGTTATAACCGGATACATGGGCTATGTATTCGCCGTTTCCTATGAAAAAACAAAGTCCATCGTTCTTCCCATAGCTCTTCACCTTGGGTGGAATCTCATCAATAATACTGTGTTCTCAAACGGCCCGCTCGGCATTCAGGTTTTTGCAGCTATTCCCGGACCAGCTCCGTTAGAACCTGGGGCTATTTCAGGGTTAATCAGTTTGGGCTGGTACCTGTTGATCCCTTCAGTCGTTCTGTTCATTCTTCATAAATTCTATACTCCTCAAACCAAAGATTTTAAACTGCTGTAATCTTACAGGTATATCTACCCGGGAAAACCTTTCTAACTCAACTGCCCGGAGCAACTATACACTGTTTTGCTATTCAATTACAAAATTTGCATATCATATAAATTTTAATAGATTTAGATATATGTTTAATTAAATGCATCTATCATGAATATTTTTCGGTGTGCTTTTCTATCTCTTCTTTTAATTGTAGCATTTAATTCCAAGGGGCTTGCTCAGGCTGAGGTCGATTCCGCATATATTGAATATGTAAATAGCTCCTGGGATGAAGTTCAGGGAACAGAAAAAGATGATTCCATCCAAACTAAATATGCTTCTGAATTCTATGATTACTATCTGAACAACGGAGAGACCGTTGCTGGGGAGAAAGCCATACAAAGTGCTTTACTCATGTGGGGAAATACCGGAAATGCAACTATGATGGATAATGCCATCACCAAGTTTGACCCTGACTCTGATATCTGGTCTTGGGTTCCTAACTCTCTCGGTAGTGCTTATGCAAGAGATTCCAACAGAACCCACCAGGAAGCTATTACTAAACTCGAGTCTTTAAAGGATAAAATCACGAATCCTGATGGGAAGTCTGCTATTCTTGCGTCTCTTGTAAGAGTTTACAAGCGAAACCCGGATACTCACCACAAGGCACTTAACTATGCTCAACAGCTTGTAAATATAAACGAAAGTGATTGGTATGTAGATTTAGGTTTGGGTGCTATCTATGAGTTGGAGTCGCTCAGTATCGGACAGGCTGCGCCGGAATTCACAGCTACTACTTATCACGGGGTAGAATTCAACCTCGCCGATCATAAAGGTAAATATATCATACTTGACTTCTGGGCTACCTGGTGCGGTCCATGCATGCCGGAGATTCCGGTCATTAAGTCGTTAAGAGAAAGCTATTCAGAAGATGATTTAGCTATTGTAAGCATCGCTTTGGAGGAAAAATCCGAGAAGTACGAGAATTTTCTTTCTGAAAAAGAAATGACCTGGCCTCAAATCCTTCAGGAAAAAAAGTGGGAAGACGAGATTCCTACCCTTTATAATGTTGGCGGCATTCCTCAAAAATACATTATTGGTCCTGAAGGAAATATTGTGGCCAAGCATCTTCGTGGAGAAAAACTCACTTTTAAAATGGACTCATTGATAAACCGGAAATAAATAATATCAACCTTCTTTTTCTTCCTTATCCAGCCACCCAAACCGTCGTTGCAGCGATTCGATGGTGATGGCATGTCGTTCGGTGCCGCGTGTTCCCAGCAGAAACCCAATGGGCTTTAGGTCTTCCACATTTTCGCAGACGATCTTAAACAAACCCAGGTACGGGATGATAATCAGCATGCCCGGCAGCCCCCAGATCATACTGGCTGCGATCAATGAAAAAATAATGACCAGCGGGTTTATCTGAACGTATGACCCGGTGATATTCGGAGTGAGAATGTTGTTCTCTAAAAACTGTACGATCAAAAACTGGATAAGAATGGGGATAGCCAAACCCGGCGTTCCGGTTCCTAAAGTAAAAAGTAACACAACTCCATAACCAAGCACAGTGCCTAAATATGGGATCAGGTTAAACAAGGCTGCTATAATCCCAAAAAGCAAGGCGTATTCAAGTCCAATCAGGTAAAAGCCAAGTGAATTCAATCCCATCAGAATAAAACATACAATCACCAGTCCTTTCAAATATTTAGGCACTACTTCAGAAGCCTGATCAATAATATTCTGGGCAGCTTCCTCCTGGTCGGTGTAGATCAACATAGAGATAAAGTCCCGGAATTTATCCCGGTAAAACAGCAGCAGAAAGGTATAAACGGGAATCAGTCCCAAGCTCAAAAGCGTGTTTGTAGTAGCCGCAAATAGCTGGCTGAGATATTGTCCGGTCTTGTCAAGAGAATCAATCAGTGAATCAATCCCTGAGATATAAATGCCGGTATAAGCTCCGATTGCATTGAATATACTTTGGATATTGGTCTCGAACTGCTCTTTCAATTTGGGGAAATCTTCCGTGAAGTTTGTGGAAAGTGTTCCGATTGCCGCCACAATCCCAGTTACAATAGCTATAAAGCCCAATACCACGATAAAGTTAGTAGCAATACGGGGGATTTTGTGTTTCTCAAGCCAGTCGGCATATGGAAAAAGCAGGTAGGCCAGCATAATACTCAGAAACAAAGGCACCAAAAGCGGACGGGCTAATATCAATGCGGCTACCACCAGAAAGGCGAAAGCCAGGCGTATGGTGTTTCGAAGTAAAAGGGGATATTCGTTCATAGGGTTTGGTTTTTCTACCAGAGGATACAACTCGAATATGAATTTATCATCATGAATATAAGCTTAAGTCTATATTATTTTTTCTAACGTGTTGGGACATTGTTCCCACTTTTTATTACACTGCTATACACCCTAACTAATTGTGCGCCTTATGAAAAGAATAATTACGCTTTGTTTCACCATACTGCTTTCGGTAAACGTGATGGCTCAGCTTAGTACCGCCGATCGTGATTTTGCCGTGGAATACCTGAATGCCACCCATCAAAATATTGTGGATTTGGTGGAACCTCTATCTGATGAAGCCTGGAATTATACCCCTGAAGACGGTGGATGGTCGGTCGCCAACTGCCTGGAACATATCCTGAGTACGGAATCTTCCTTCTTCCAAATGGCTCAGGGCTATATGAGTCAGTCTGAAGCTGATCCGGACTTTGATAGTTCGGTGTCCGACGGTGTACTTATAGGAATGATGACCAATCGTGGAAACCGTGTTCAAACAGCCGAGCAGTTCGAGCCCTCCGGTAAGTGGAGCACCAAGCAGGAAATGCTGGACGAGATGGAAGCCTCCCGGTCCAGACTTATAAGCTTTCTTTCTGATTCAAAGCAGAACCTCAGAGAGCACAAAGCAAATACCCCTTTCGGCGAAATTGACACCTACCAGGTTTTCCTGCTTGTGGGAGCCCACAGCCAGCGACATACTTTCCAGATGCAGGAAGTGCTGGGTGAGATGGAAGGAATGTAAATGGCAACGTATAAATATATAAACTAAAGTCTCTTATGTTAAGTAAGAGGCTTTACATTTTTACTTATCCGTCAACCATGCAACCCCAGGAAGTTCTTTTCCTTCCAGGTACTCAAGGCTGGCTCCACCGCCAGTGGAAACATGAGAAACCTCATCACTAAGGCCAGCTTTCTTGATGGCAGCAGCGGAATCTCCCCCGCCAATAATGGTGGTTGCTCCGAATTTCGTGGCTTCCGCAAGGGCTTCAGCCACCGAAAAGGTTCCGTCTGCGAAGTTCTCCATTTCAAACACGCCCATCGGTCCATTCCAGAGCACGGTTTTGGCCGACTTAATCTGGTTTCCGAATGCAATGGAAGATTGCGGGCCTATGTCTAGTCCCATCCAGCCGTCCTCAATGCCTTCTTCATCTACCACTTTGTGTTCGGCATCGTTGTTAAACTCTTTGGCAACTACAGAATCCAGGGGCAGCATAAACCGGATACCTTTTTCTTCGGCCTCTTCAAGCAGTTCTTTGGCCAGGTCCACTTTATCATCTTCAACCAAAGAATTACCAATCGGCCAGCCTTTAGCTTTATAAAAAGTATAAGTCATACCCCCACCAATGATGATGGAATCCACTTTGGAAATCAGGTTCTTAATTACCCCGATTTTATCGGACACTTTGGCTCCACCCAAAATTGCCACAAACGGACGATCCGGATCGTTGATGCTTTCTTCGAGATACTTGATCTCCTTTTCCAGCAAAAACCCGGATACAGCCGGCTGCAGATAACGAGTAACACCGGCAACGGAGGCGTGGGCACGGTGACTGCTTCCAAAGGCGTCGTTCACAAATACATCAGCATGAGAAGCCAGGGCCTTACTGAATTCCTCATCATTTTTGGTTTCCCCTTTGTGAAAGCGGACATTCTCCAATACAACCACTTCTCCGTGTTTGGCATTGTATATCGCCTCTTCGGCTTTATCCCCGATACAGTCTTCCGCGAAGTGAACTTTGGTGTTCAGTAAATCAGCTAAGTGGTCTGCTGCCGGTTTCAGGGAAAATTCAGGCTCCCGCATCCCCGATGGACGTCCAAGGTGGCTGGTTAAAATCAGCAATCCTCCATTTTGCACAACATGCTTTATGGATGGCAGTGCCTGCACAATCCGATTGTCGTCGGTGATTTCCCCGTTTTCAATCGGCACGTTAAAATCTACGCGCATCAGCACCTTCTTCCCTTTTACGTCTATATCGTTGAGTGTGAGTTTTGCCATGGGTTGAGTAAATGAATTGATTGATAATTCGGTGATGAAGGTACCAAGATCTCTCCACGAAATGAAGCGGTAATCACCGCCCTGATAAAAGTTTGGGAACTTTTATCTGTCCCTCCCCGGAGGGACACAGGTGTCTGGGCAATTTATATTAGTTGAACAACACATTATGCCTCCCACCCAACGAACATCCCTCTCCCGGAGAGGGAACATTTGAGCCCGCTCAAATCAGGGCGAGGCAGGTACGACCCTACCCCGTAGCATAAAACCCCAAAGAACATTACTTTCCCAAAAAAGAGGGGTACAAATATGTCGAGAAATTCTGCTTTTAACTTTTACAACAAAGAGCTCAGACCCAACGCCCGTTCGTTACGAAACAACATGACCAAAGCAGAAGTCTGCCTTTGGAAATATGGCCTTCGAAAAAAACAACGAATGGGATACACGTTCAACCGGCAACGGCCTGTTTTGAATTACATCGCCGATTTCATGTGCAAAAAGCTGAAATTGATTATTGAAGTTGATGGTTCAAGCCATGACAGCAAGGAGGCTTTTGAATACGACCAACGAAGGCAGCGACATCTGGAAGAAGCCGGGTTCAAGGTGATCAGGTTTCGAAATAAAGATGTGCTTACCAATATGGATTCTGTACTATTAGCTATTGATAAAGTAATTTTGGAATTAGAGAACGGGGCAAAACCCTGACAACCGCCCTGATAATAGCCTTCGGCTATGATCTGTCCCTCCTCGGAGGGACAAAGGTGTTGATACAACTCATATTATATGAGTGACTCATTACGTTTCCCTCCCAAAGAATATCCCTCTCCCGGAGAGGGAACATTTGAGCCTGCTCAAATCAGGGCGAGGCAGGTACGCCCGGTTTCAGATCCTAATCCCAAAAGTGCTTTTATCCCTGCTTTTCAATCAAATAATGGATATTTTCTCAAGGCAAAAAATAACCCAAACCTTATTCATTGAATGCGAACGGTTTACTTAGATCATGCGGCCACAACTCCTTTGGATGAACGCGTGCTGGAAGCTATGCTTCCCTACCTGAAAGAAAATTACGGAAACGCCAACTCTCCCCATCATCTTGGGCAAAAATCCAAGGTTGTTGTAGAAGATGCTCGTGAGAAAGTAGCAGCTTTAATTGGTGCTGAACCCTCTGAAGTTATTTTTACCAGTGGTGGCACCGAAAGCGATAATGCCGTTATAAAAGGTGTTTTAGCTATTTCTGGTGATAAAAAGGAAGTAATTACTTCAGAACTGGAACACCATGCCGTTCTTCACACTGTAGAGCTTGCCAAGATGCAGGGCGTTAAACCTGTTTTTGCCCCGTCTAAAGATTGTGGAACCATCACGGCTGATGCAGTTAAAGAATCCATTACCGATAACACGGCCCTCGTTACCATTATGCACGTGAATAATGAGATCGGCACCGTCAACCCGCTGAAAGAAATTGCCGAAGTTTGTAAAGAGCACGGAGTCCCCCTTCATTCCGATACCGTTCAAAGTTTGGGTAAAATTCCGCTCAATGTAAAAGATCTGGGTATTGACTTCCTCAGCGGTAGTGCTCACAAAATTTATGGCCCGAAAGGAACCGGAATCATGTATGTGAAAAATGGTTCTAAATGGATCCCATGGGTACATGGCGGATCGCAGGAACGCCGCCGCAGGGGTGGTACACTAAACGTACCCGGAATTGTTGGTTTTGCCAAAGCCCTGGAGTTGGCTGTTGAAGAGATTGATGAACATCAAAAGCATTTTAAAAAATTGCGTTCTCTTCTCCTCAAAGAGATGGACCATAATCTGGACTTCAGATACAATGTGAATGGCCCGCAAGACAACGGAGTGCCCCACATCGTAAACCTCTCATTCAGTGATGAACAGGGCAAATATATTGACGGCGAGATGTTGCTGCTGAACCTGGATATCGAAGGAATTTGCGTATCCAATGGCTCGGCGTGTACTTCCGGAGCGGTGGAACCATCGCATGTGCTTAACGGCATCGGGATGGAAGACGGACTGGCTAAATCCAGCATCCGCGTCAGTTTTGGCAAGCAGAATACTGAAGAGGACGTCCGCTACTTTGTTGAAAAACTCGACACCGTTCTTAAACGAATGTTTACCGTAGCCTGATGAAGAAAAACATCTGCGTGTATTGCGGTTCAAGAGAAAGCAATAACCCACGGTTTCCCGAACTTGCCCAACAAGCCGGACGTGAAATTGCCCGCCGTAACTGGGGCGTGGTTTACGGCGGTGGTAAAGTCGGGATGATGGGCAAGCTGGCCGATGCCGCTCTCGAAAGCTGGCGGTGACGTTTTTGGGGTGATTCCAACCCGACTCAAAAAACTGGAAGTGGCCCACACCGAACTCACCGACCTCCATGAAACACAAGACATGCATACCCGAAAAGCCCTGATGGAATCTCTTTCTGATGCTTTCCTCATTCTGCCCGGTGGATTCGGAACCCTGGATGAATTCTTCGAAATCCTTACCTGGCGGCAACTTGGTATTCACGACAAACCCATTTTTCTGCTAAATGCCGAAGGGTATTTTGACGGACTGGTTAAGTTTACCGAAGATTCCATTCAGTATGATTTTGTGCGAAAAAGCAGCCTGAAGCTTTTCAAAGTGTGCAACGAAATTGACTCTTGTATTGAAATGCTGGAACGTTTTTTCGAGGAGGATTGATTCTTCTTTCGCAACCAAGTTTCAATCTGACGATGCCTAAAATTTCCAAAAAGAATCCGCTTCCCCCATGTCCCGTAACTCCCAATTGTATCCGGACTTCGGAACAGTTTGGTGCAGGTATAGAAAAGGTTTATGAGGCTTTCATTAAAATATTTGACAACGAGGCGTACCGGTGGGAAGTGGTCGATCCCAAGCGAATTGAACTTCATGCCGTATATCGTATTCCTGTTTTCGGCTTTAAAGATGATGTGGATGTAATTATGGAAGAAGACGGAGGCACCACCACCGTTTTTATACGAAGTGCAAGCCGGGTTGGGGCTTATGATCTGGGAGTTAATCACCGCCGTGTAAAACGCATTTTAAAAAAAGCTGCAAGTAAGATTTAGAGTTAATACTTGGCTATATTTACCATCAATCACAGAAAAATTTCAGTTTATGTATAACGGTTTACTTCACGCACACTCAGGGCTTCGATGGATTGTTTTAGTTCTTTTAGTCTGGGCTTTGTTCAAAGCTATCTCAGGTTGGATGGGGAAAAAAGAGTATCACAAATCAGACCGGCTCAGTGCACTTCTCGCCCTCATATTTACGCACATCCAGCTTTTAATTGGCCTGGCTTTGTATTTTATAAGTCCTAAAGTTTCGTTTGAATCCGGGGTGATGGAAAGCCAGGTTCTCAGGTTCTATACCGTAGAGCATATGTCTATGATGATCATCGCCATTGCGCTTATAACCATCGGTTTCAGCACAGCGAAACGAATGTCGGAGGCCGTTGCAAAGCACAAACGAATTGCCATCACCTATGGAATCGGGCTTTTGATCATTATTGCTTCCATCCCATGGCCTTTCCGCGGATTAGGTGCCGGCTGGTTTTAGGATCTTGACTTAAAACGCAACCAGATTCAAGACATTCGCAGCGAAATAATCCTACAACTATTTCGGATAACGAATGCTTTCCACCATTTCCTGCACATCCTCCGGCGGTTCAGGGAAAATCATTCCCACTGCAAAGGAAACCGTCAGATTTAATAGCATACCCAATGTACCTATACCCTCCGGTGAAATCCCAAACCACCAGTATTCAGGTGCGTTGTATTCAGGGAAGGCAATTTTGAAGAACACCACATAGGAAAGTGTGAACAGCAGTCCCGCAATCATTCCGGCAATGGCTCCCTGACGGTTCATTTTCTTATAAAAGATGCCGAGGATAATGGCCGGGAAGAAGGATGCCGCCGCCAAACCAAAGGCTATGGCTACCACCTCAGCCACAAAGCCCGGGGGATTGATTCCAAAATATCCCGCAACAACTACCGCTGCAGCCGCCGAAATTCGGGCCCACATCAATTCTGCTTTATCGGAAATATCGGTTTTAATCTGCTTTTTGATTAAGTCGTGGGATACAGCCGTAGATATCACCAGGAGCAAACCGGCTGCGGTTGAAAGTGCTGCCGCCAGTCCACCGGCAGCTACTAAGCCGGCAACCCAGGCCGGTAAGTTGGCAATTTCAGGATTGGCAAGAACCATGATGTCCCGGTCTA
This sequence comes from Gracilimonas sp. BCB1, assembly GCF_040117685.2. Taxonomy (NCBI): domain Bacteria; kingdom Pseudomonadati; phylum Balneolota; class Balneolia; order Balneolales; family Balneolaceae; genus Gracilimonas; species Gracilimonas sp. BCB1. The sequence goes on from NZ_JBEDYP020000013.1 coordinate 110,683, forward strand.
CATATAATTCGTTGTTGGTGCCGGTTGGTTCGTTATTAACCTTCACTTCCCCAAAAGGGCCGCGGATGATTTCTCCATCAGCATTTCGTTGAATGTCGGGCAGCCCAACGATAGCTTCGCCGGGAGCGTAGGTGATAATTCCGTCATCGTTTTTATCCACCCAGGTAAGTAGCCCTGTTTGCTCCCATGTATTAAACCATGCAGGCATTTCGGTGTACTCTTCCTCATTTACCGTTTCCATCATATTGTATTTGGCAAAAGCCGCAATAGCCGGAGCGGTTGTGTACAAGATCGCGATAAAAATCAGTGCATAGCCTACAGAGACTCGGGCATCTTTCACTTTGGGAACCGTGAAAAACCGAACGATTACGTGGGGTAGTCCGGCCGTACCGATCATTAATGCCGCAGTTATAAAAAAGACATCCTGCATACTTTTAGTACCACTGGTATAGGCTGCAAAACCAAGCTCGGTATGCAGTTGATCCAGCTTTTCAAGCAGGTACTGCCCGGAGCCATCCGCTAAGGTAGAGCCAAACCCGAATTGTGGAATGGGATTGCCCGTCAGTTGAAAAGAGATAAAGAAAGCCGGAACCATGAAAGCAAAAATCAGCACACAATACTGGGCTACCTGCGTATAGGTGATTCCCTTCATTCCTCCCAGCACGGCATAGAAAAAGACAATGGCCATCCCAATCAGAACACCCAGGTCGATATTTACTTCCAGGAACTTGGAGAACACCAGGCCAACCCCGCGCATCTGTCCGGCTACGTAAGTGAATGAAACAACCAGTGCGCAAATTACAGCAATAGTTCGGGCAAAGTTGGAGTAATACCGGTCTCCGATAAAATCAGGAATGGTAAACTTGCCGAACTTTCGCAGATAAGGCGCCAGCAGTAAGGCCAGAAGCACATAACCGCCGGTCCAGCCCATCAGGTAAACCGAGCCATCGTAGCCCATAAAAGAGATTAAGCCGGCCATGGATAAGAAGGAAGCTGCCGACATCCAGTCTGCTGCCGTAGCCATGCCATTCGTGATCGGATTCACATGAGCGCCCGCTACATAAAAATCGCTGGTGGAAGCTGCTTTAGCCCAAATGGCTATGCCAATGTAAATCGCAAAGGTTACTCCAACTAAAATATAGGTCCAGATTTGAACATCCATGATCAGTCCTCATTCACGTTAAATTCCCGGTCCAGCTTGTTCATCAGATACACGTACACAAAGATGAGGATCACAAAGGTATAAATGGCCCCCTGCTGAGCAAACCAAAAACCGAGTTTAAATCCGGCAACCTGAATTTCATTTAAAGCGGGTGCGAATAATATTCCTAAACCGTAGGAAACTACAAACCAGATACTGAGCAAAATACCCAGGTATTTGAGGTTACGTTTCCAATACCCTTTCAAGTCCCGTTCTTCCATCTGTATGACCTCCATAGTTTTATTCCGGCTTAGTATGCAGTATTTGAAGGAATGAATCAAATTTTGTCCACAGGAATCCCTCTGCAAACAAGGAATCATTCTTTTATGCTTCTAATTATATTACTCCACAAGAAAGCAGGAGATTATGAAATACCACAAATTAGGGACATCGAAGCTTGAAGTAAGCGAAATCAGTTTTGGATGTATGTCGCTGGAAGTTGAGAAAGATCCGGAATCTGCTTCTTCCCTGCTGCGGGAAGCTTACCAAAAAGGGATCAATTTTTTTGATACAGCCGACCTCTATAATCATGGTTTGAATGAAGAAGTGGTTGGGAAAGCGCTAAAGCCTTTCAGAGATGAAGTTATTATTTCAACCAAGGTTGGTAATGTGTGGAACGAAGATGGTTCGGGTTGGGAATGGAACCCTACCAAAGAATATATTCTGAGAGGTGTGAATGAGAGTTTGCGGAGGCTCCAAACCGAATATATCGATCTGTATATGCTGCATGGCGGAACCATTGATGATCCTATTGATGAAATTATCGAGGCTTTTGAACGCCTTAAACATCAGGGAAAAATTCGGGCTTATGGTATTTCGTCCATCCGGCCAAACACCATTCGTGAATATGTAAATCGATCTGATATAGACTGTGTGATGATGCAGTACAGCCTGCTGGATCGACGACCGGAAGAAGAAAGCCTGAACCTCCTCGCTGAAAATAACATCAGCGTAATTACCCGAGGGACGTTGGGTAAGGGGATGATTATCGATAAGCCGGCTCGAGATTACCTCGGATATTCAACCGAAGAGGTTGAAGAACTGCAAACTGCAACCAACAAAACCGGCAACCCGGTTTCGGCTGCTGTTCAGTTTGTATTGGATCATCCTGCGGTTGCTTCGGCAGTTCTTGGCATCCGAACCAAAAATCAATTACAGCAAATCACGGATGCTATGAACTCTCCAGTTTCTCAAGATAAATTAGATAAGCTGAGGAATTTCTTATCCCCCAAAAAGTATGACCAACACCGCTAATCTTTACTTTTGGTTAGCTTTTTGCTGCCTTTATTTTAATTTCTCATTGTGTTGACAGATATTATACTATCATCCATTCAACATTATGAAGGCAATACTATCCATACTGATTCTGCTATTTAGTTCCGGTTTGATTTTAGGACAGCATGAACCGGAGAAAGATTATATCTACTGGAGCGAGGACTACAAGTTGGTGTGGACTGATTTTGAAGAGATCCCAAAGCGATACAGTGAACACGCTGCCTTCTCTGTTGTTGGCTATGAAAGCTCATTCAACATGAATGGACAAGAATACGAGGCTGAGATAAAAACCTACTTCAGCAAAAATGAGTCCTGGTCCAAAAGCTGGATCGCTTCCCTGCTTCTTCATGAACAAGGTCATTTTGATCTGGCCGAAGTAAACGCCCGTAGGTTCCGAAAGAGGGTTAAAGAAGCCATGAAAGCCGGAACCATCTCTGTGAGTGTATTCGAGGAAATGAGTGATGAGGCCATGGCCCAACTTGAGAAAGTGCAGAGTGAGTATGATGAAGCCACTAATTACTCCATGGATTACCGCTCCCAGCTTCAATGGTCAGAGCAAATAAAGGAGCAGTTAAAAGAATTGGAGGCCTTTGCTTCACCACAGGTCCTGGTTACTCGCAAAGCGAATTAATCATTCCCAATCACTCTCTTCCAGTTCAAATAGCTCGGTCACTTCTATTTTAAGAATTTCTGCTAGTTTGAATGCCAAAACCGTTGAAGGAATGAACCGCTTGGTTTCAATAGCATAGATGGTTTGTCTCGTCACTCCGGCTTTCTCAGCTAAATCGGATTGCGACATATTATGCCGGGCACGCTCTACTTTTATAGTATTATTCATAATTTTCTCTGTCTCCGGGTAATGCCCATTGCTTTTTTGCCTTGTTTATTATCAAAAACAAAATTACTTGCCCTTCAAGCAAAAGTTGTGCATTGATAGTCATTGCGGGTTCAAATACCAGAAATAGAAAAATTATCAAAGCTGAAAGTACAAAGGTAACTTGCAAAGCCTCGAATCTTATCCTTGTCAGGAATTCGTCCATTTTCTTGTCTTTGGAAAACAGATACAACAACAGGCCAAATATCCCGATCACAGCCAAAATATTATAAATGGGTTCTGTGATTCTAAATCCCCAAAAAGTAAATACTTCATACACATCCGGATTCTCTATCCCTCGGGCTGCATTTCTTCCTTCCGTATATCCTTTTTTAAAAGCGGGGATACCCGTTGCAACAAAAATGAACAGTCCTATTTTCTTGAAGAAATTTGGAAGAAACTGAAATGTCATGGCTTGATGATTTAGAATTAAAAATCACTAAAATGTAAAGTATTATTTACATTATGACAACTATAATTATATGCCCTATTTCAGTAATTACGCAGCATTCTTAATACATTGGTTGCAATTATTCATCTCATTTTAATACATGGCTATTCACTACATCACTAAGAATTCTGATCTCCAAAAGCTCACTTCAAACCTGCAAGGTCTAAAGGAATTCGCCATAGATTTAGAGTTTGATCGAAACCGTTATCGCTATGGGTTCAATATGTGCCTGATGCAGGTTTATGATGGAACTGATTGCTACCTGGTAGACCCGCTCAGTGAGGGTTTGGATATCCAAACCATTTTCCCGGCCATTGAAAACCCAGAGGTTCAGAAAGTCGTTTTTGCTTTTGGGGAAGACCTGCGGCTTCTGCATTCTTTAGGGTGTTTTCCCAAGAACCTGTACGATCTGGACGCCGCCACCAGTTTGCTAAATTACCAACCTGCTTCGCTGACCAACCTCATCAAAGAGGTGTTGGATGTTGAGGTAAACAGCTCCTCTCAGCAAAGTAACTGGTGGAAACGACCGCTTTCCGAAAATCAAAAACAATATGCAGCAGATGATGTGATTTATCTGCTCGACTTTAAAGCCAAACTCAACCAGCAAGCTGAAAAGCAGGGCATTCTTGACTGGATTAGACAAGAGAATGAGGTTTTTGATTACCTGGATTACAGCGATGAGGATCACAACAACCTGATCAAAGAAAAGGACAAAAAAGACCTGTCTGTTTTTGAGTGGTTCATCTATCGCAGACTGATGGATTTCTTTGATGTAAAGGCCCGTGAATTAAATAAACCTATGTATCACCTGGCAAGTAAAAAGGTTGTGAGTGACCTGGCCCGGAACCCAAAAAAGGTGTACAGCTGGAAACAAACCAAAGGGGTTTACGGGGGCATTAAGAATGAGAACTTCAAATCTCAGCTTCAATCGGCTATTGACTCAGCCATCCACGAAGCTAAGGAAAAAGGCCTGTCTACTTCCCGAAAAGCCATCGAAACTATGACCGGTGAGGAATATCGTGCCATGCGTAATGAACAAAACCGAATTAACGATCTGAAGAATAAGCTGCTTTCTCCCATTCAGGATCGGTTAATTTCAGATTTCGGCAAACATGCCAAATCCTTTATTCTCCCCAACAGGCTCACCAAAGAAATCATAACCGGAGAAACTGAGCTGATGCCTGATTATAAAGCAAAGCTGCTTCGAAGGTATGCCGAAGAACTGGAGCTGGATTTAAGCGATTATGTTTAACAATCCCGGTATCATTGAATTCTATCAAATGAATCTGGCCTGACAAAGTATCGGCTTTATCAGAGCTCTATTCGCCAAACATTTCTTCATAATCCCTGATAGAAGCTTCGATTACTTTGTAAGCATGATCAGCATCAAAAATTCCCTGCACATACACATCATTCTGATTTTTGCCGGGGATCAGTTTATAGGTTCCGAAATAGTGACGCAACCGTTCAATCAGCACCGGTGGTAAATCATTTACGCTGTTGATGTTGCTGTAATAGGTATCATTATCCAGCACTGAAATAATCTTATCATCCGCTTCGTCATGATCTACCATATGCAATCCACCGATAACGCGGGCACTTAAAATAACCTCGTTCCGGTCAATCGGGCGTTCACTCAATACGCAAATGTCCAGCGGATCCCCGTCCCCTTTTACATCATCTTTCGACAGTTCACCTACATGATTCCCGCAGTAGGTTCGGGGAATAAATCCATATAAAGAAGGCGGAAGTGAGGAACTTCGTTGAGGACGATCTACCCGCATGTAGCCGGTTTTCTTGTCCACTTCGTACTTAATGGTATCAAAAGGGGTGAGTTCAATGAAGGCGTTTACAATCTTTGGCTGATCTTCGCCTACTTCCAGTCCGTGCCACGGATGCGGCCTCCACCGGAAAAAAGGATTGGGAAAATTCATAGCTCGGTGATGAGTGTTAGAACTTTGGTTTCGTTCAAGGTAAAACTATATGGAACAGCGAACAAGGAACATCGAACTTTGAAGGGTGAGCTATTCCTTATCAATACCTTTAAAAATGGCGCAAGCGTCCGCTTTTGCCATGTTTAATTCAGCTTATTTGGCCTTTTCCAGCTTGTCCAAGCGGACGCTTGAACTATTTATGGTTGAACCGTTTTTGACTATAAGCTAAATCTTTCAACCCCGAAATTTGTAGCCAATAAAAAACCCCGACTGGCGGTTCAGCCAATCAGGGTTTATCCTGTTCTCCATGAAAGTCGTTATTCTTTTTCGTTATTGGGGTATTAGTTATTCGTTAATGGTGAATCCAATCAACCATTAACGAATTAACCAATAACGAACTAGCTACAGCCAGTAGTAGACCCACAGGTGATACACTTCATGCAGGTTCCGTTTCGAACCATGGTCATGCTGCCGCATTCGGGGCAGGATTCACCCGTATAGCCCATTTGTTTGGCTTGGTCGTATTCACTTTCGTAGCTGTCGTCTTTTGCCGCTTTCTGCTGAACCTGAGCACTTTCGCTGGTATCAACAGCGGCAGGTTCGGGCTCAGCTACGGTCTTTTTTGCGACAGCATCTGATGATGATGCATTGGGGGCTTTCGCCTCGGTCTGTGTGTCCGCTTTGGCTTCTGCCTGGGCATCAGCGGTCGGACGTAAATTTCGGGTTTCGATTTGCTCGGCCGGCACATGCGCCAGGTCTTCCCGGCCCAGGTAGGTAACCGCCAGTTCACGGAAAATGTAATCAATAACAGATGTACTCATCTTCACGTGGGGGTTTCCGTTTACCATACCGCTTGGCTCAAACTTGGTGAATACAAAAGCATCCACAAATTCTTCCAGAGGCACTCCGTGCTGCAGTCCCAAAGAAATGGAGATCGCAAAGCAGTTCAGCAGACTTCGGAAAGCGGCGCCTTCACGGTGCATATCAATAAAGATTTCACCCAGCTGACCGTTTTCATATTCTCCGGTTCTCAGGTAAACACTTTGGCCGCCAATTTTTACTTTCTGCGTGTATCCTTCGCGTCGGAACGGAAGTCGCTGACGACGAGCCACATACTTGTGGATGATACGCTCGGCCACTTCAAGCACTTTATCCTGTGCCATAGTGGTTTCGGCATCGGCCGGTGCTTCCTCTTCTTCGTCAATTTCCTCCAGCACATCCGCCATAGAGTTCAGTGGCTGACTGAGTTTTGAACCGTCACGATACAGCGCATTCGCTTTCAACATCATTTCCCACGAATCCATGTAAGCGTCCTTCATATCTTCGATGGTCGCCTCATTCGGCAGGTTGATGGTTTTCGAAATAGCGCCGGAAAGGAATGGCTGAGCGGCAGCCATCATACGAATATGTCCTTTTGCAGAAATAAACCGTGTTCCGATTCGGCCACAACGGTTGGCGCAATCGAATACGGCGTAATCTTCTTCTTTCAAATGCGGAGCTCCTTCAACCGTCATAGTTCCGCATACATAATCGTTGGCTTCCTGGATTTGATCTCTGCTGAATCCAAGGTAGCGCAGCATATCAAAGTTCATATCGTTGAGCTGCTCTTCGGTAATATCCAGTACATCCTTGCAGAAGTCCTCACCCAGCGTCCACTGATTGAATGCAAACTTGATGTCAAAACTTCCCGGCAGTGCTTCGTTGATCGCATCAATTTGTGTATCAGTGAAACCTTTTTCACCCAGTGTTTCCGGGTTAATGTGCGGACAGCCTTCTACCGAGCCTGCTCCTTTCGCGTAATTGATGATATCTTCCGATTCCTTGGCAGAATATCCGAGATTCTTAAGCGCTTTGGGTACCGCCTGGTTGATAATCTTGAAGTAACCGCCACCGGCCAGCTTCTTGAACTTCACCAGGGCAAAGTCCGGCTCAATTCCGGTAGTATCACAATCCATCACCAAACCAATGGTTCCGGTTGGTGCAAGCACGGTAACCTGTGCATTTCGGTATCCGTGTTTCTCACCCAGCTTTAGTGCTTTGTCAGAAGCTTTCTTCGCAGCTTTCACCAGGTAATCCGGGCAGATCGAAGCATCGATGCCCATCGGCTTCACCGTTAGGCCTTCATACTCTTCAGGGTCAGCATTGTATGCGGCACGCCGGTGATTCCGAATCACCTTGAGCATATGCTCTTTGTTACGCTCATATCCATCAAAGGTGCCGAGTTCTTTCGCCATTTCAGCTGAAGTAGCGTAAGAAGTCATATGCATAGTTGCGGTAACGGCACCGGCAACAGCAGCTCCTTCCTCGCTGTCGTATGGAAGTCCTTGTACCATCAGCGCAGCACCGATGTTGGCATAACCCAACCCAAGCGTGCGGAATACATACGATAGCTCCGCAATTTCTTTAGATGGAAATTGAGCCATCAATACCGAAATCTCCAGCACTACCGTCCAGATTCGGGAAGCATATTCCAGCGACTCGATATCAAATTCTTTGTACTCATCTCCTTTGAAGTATTTCATCAGGTTCAAAGAAGCCAGGTTACAAGCGGTGTTGTCCAGAAACATGTATTCCGAGCAAGGGTTACTTGCGTTGATCGGGCCATCTTCGGGGCACGTATGCCATTCGTTGATGGTATCATGATACTGGGTTCCGGGGTCGGCGCAAGACCATGCCGCATAGGCAATGTCGTCCCAAAGTTCACGGGCCTTCATCGTTTTCATCGGCTCAGGCTCTCTGCCTTCTTCAGCAGCATTATCCTTTTCAACCCGGCCGTACAAGTGCCAGTCTTTGTCTTCCTTCACAGCTTTCATGAAAGAGTTTGGCACACGAACGGAGTTGTTGGAATTCTGACCACTTACGGTTGAATAAGCTTCTGAATTCCAGTCGGTGTCGTAAGTATCAAATTCAAGATCGGTGAAACCCTGTGCTGCCAGCTGAATCACGCGCTCTATATAATTAAGAGGAACCTGATTTCTCTTGGCTTTTCGGATTTCTGCAGCCAGCTCTTTGTTTTTCAGCGGGTCGCGACTCATCGCTCCGTTGAATGTACGTCCTTCAATCTCAACCGGTGTGTGGCACAGCTTAATGATATTCTTAAGGTGCTTCTGCACTGTTTTTGATCCGGCTACCAAAGCGGCTACTTTCTGTTCTTCACGAACTTTCCAGTTGATATACTCTTCAATATCCGGGTGGTCCAGATCTAACGTTACCATCTTGGCTGCACGTCGGGTAGTGCCTCCTGACTTAATGGCACCGGCAGCCCGGTCACCAATTTTCAGGAAACTCATTAGTCCTGAACTTCTTCCTCCGCCACTCAATGGCTCATCGGCTCCGCGAATTTTTGAGAAGTTACTTCCGGTTCCGGATCCGTATTTAAACAGCCGCGCTTCGCGGGTCCACAGATCCATAATACCGCCTTCATTCACCAGGTTATCATCCACACTCTGGATAAAGCAGGCATGTGGTTGCGGATGAGTGTAAGCATCCTCTGATTTTTTGAGCTCTCCGGTTTTACCGTCCACATAATAATGGCCTTGTGCCGGACCGTTAATTCCATATGCCCAGTGCAGCCCGGTGTTGAACCATTGCGGACTGTTAGGTGCAGCCATTTGATTGGCCAGCATGCAGGCTAATTCATCGTAAAAAACTTTCGCATCATCCTCGCTGTCAAAATAGTCGTGCTTCCACCCCCAATAGGTCCAACATCCCGCCAAACGATGAAAGACCTGCTTACTATCAATTTCATGTGAATAACGTTCTTCTTCGGGTAGATCTTTGAGTGCCTTTTCGTCAGCTTCAGATCGCTGCAACCATTTGGGCACTCCCTTTTCTTTAACTTTCTTCAGTTTCGCAGGAACTCCGGCCTTGCGGAAATATTTCTGAGCGATAACATCGGTGGAAACCTGGGACCAGCTTTCAGGAACCACAACGCCTTCCATATGGAAAACCTGGGAGCCGTCCGGGTTTTTAATTTCTGAGGTGCGTGTTGCAAATTCGATGTCGTCAAATGGAGTCTTCCAGTCCGACTTAGTATAGAAGCGAGTAAATTTCATTGGCGTACTTCGTTAGTGTATTAATATTATGTTGAAACCTTCGTAGATGAGAGACAATTAAACAAATCCCGATACCTTATCTCCTAAAGAAGTACGAATTAATATAGACGAGCAGAGGTGATTGGGCAAGAAAAAAATCAAATACTTTTCCACAAAATAGGGGACTTATCCACATCTGTGATTTTGGTATTTCCTATCATGCAAATTCAACTTATAAAATTGTATTTTTCATTATACATTTTATTGTAAAATAAACTATTCCCTTCTAAGAGATTCAAAAAAAAAGCTAATAAAATTATTTAAAAGGCAATTAATCAATGATCAGCTGTTCAGCAAAGAAGAAAAGTTATCCACACTCTATTCTCTATTCAGAATTGATAATTCTATTTTTATATAATTATTATTCAAATTTAAATGAATAATAATCATAGCAAAGTATAGTAAATTATTTAAGCGTGTACCTGATCAATATTACTTATATAGTTCTATTAAATAGAAAGTAATGTTTGTAAAAATATCGGCAGGCAATCGTCAGAGGGGTATTACTAAAAAACGGGTGAAAAAATCCCGGGCGTCAATTCGAATGACTCAACGCCCGGTTTCTTTCAGCTAAAATTTTTATCCACAAAGCATCAGAATGAGAATTTAATTCCACCTTTAAAATAAAATCCCGGAGTATTAAAACCGTACACTTCTGTGTAGTCTGCATTCAGAAGGTTATTCAGAGAAGCAAAGACGGTAAGCTGATCTTCCAGTAACTGATATTGAGTATTGGCATTAAGCAATACATAACTATCAAGCTCTACCTCTTCGGTGGAAAATGTATCAGTGTTGAAATAAATATCATTCCGCTTGCCTACAAACTGACCGCTCAGGTTTATGCTAAAATCAGAAGATAGTTGCTGATTCAGATTCACCCCAAAATTATGATCGGGTCTGCGAATCAGATTATCTGTCTTTTCCCCATTTTGTGTAATTGCACCGTCCAGGTAATTATAAAAAACCTCAACCATCGTTTGGTTCTGCTTATAACCCACCGACAATTCAATACCGGAGTCATTCTGCTCGTTCACATTTATGTATCCCTGGTTGCCGCTGTAAGAAATTAAATCTTCAATGGTTCTTCGGAAATAGATAGCTGAAGCGGATATTCTTCCACCCAATAATTCCAATTCTACGCCAGTATCTAACGTCAGGCTTTGCTGAGGTTTTAATTCGGTGTTTGCGCCAAACGGGCCGAATAATTCATTGAGGGTTGGAGCTTTGAATCCTGAACTTACCGACGCTAGTAACTTAATTTCTTCCGTGATGTTATAAACCGGAGCTACGTTAAACGTCCAGTTACTTCCATATTCAGAATGATTGTTGAGCCTGAGCCCAAGCTCACCATTCAACCCAAATCCGGATCGAAGGAATGCTGTTACGTAAGGACTCAAAATCTGAGACCCTTCATCAATTCCATCCAGCTGAAAATTTAAACTCTGAACATTAAACCCGGCAAGCAGCCTTACTTTCTCAAACTGGTTATAGATACCGTATAGGTCTGAATTGAATAAAGAGGCTTCAGGATTGAATACTCCGAAGCCATCGGTAAACTTCCTCTCCGTTTGGGTGAATGTTGCCGCTTCTTTAATCTCAAAGTTATCACCTTTAAAGCTGATTCGGGCACCGGTATTCAAAAGATCGGCTTCATAGCGGTTATCTGCATCCGAAAAAGCACCTGCGTCATAATCTCCATCGTATTGGGAGTAGTTCAAAAATGGAGTTATTGTTAATCTGTCTATAGGCTTAATGGACACCTGTGTATTGATGGCATTTCTCTCAAAACCATCTTTTGTAAAGCTTGCTCCGTTCTGAGGTTCAGCTTCCGAAATCCCATCTGTCTGAGTACGGGTCAGGTTCACGGTATAATCGATGATATCAGAACTGCCGCTGGCCCCAAGCTCCCACTCATTAGTGTTAAACGAACCATAAGATGCTTTTCCGTTTATATTAAAAGTCCCGGACTCGCTTTTCTTTGTAATGATATTAATAACTCCGGCTATGGCATCCGAACCATAGAGCGTACTCATGCTTCCCTTTACAATTTCGATGCGTTCTACATTTTCCAAGGGTAAAAGGCGAAGGTCAAATGCCCCTCCCTCTCCGGATGGATCGGTAACCGGAAAACCATCAATAAGAATGAGGGTAAACTGCGTTGATGCTCCGCGAAGATACACCGATTTGTCTTTGCCGGGACTTGATGCCGCCCCATTTATGGTGATTCCATTCTGCTGATTCAACAATTCAGAAATGGATAAACCGGAGTGTCGTTCAATTTCTTCCCGTTCAATGACCGTTACAGGTTTTGTTGTTTCGCGATCGGTTGTAGGGGTTTTGGATGCCGTTATTACTACTTCTCCTAAATCGAGGGTGTCGGTAACTTGTGCATAGATATTATTTGAAACCGCCAGTAAAAATATGATGGACAGCGTAAGTAAGTGCTTCATGAATCTTGTATTAAATTTTTTGAGTTACTTTGGGCGGGTAAAGAACTTCCTTCTGAATGATATACAGTAATCCCATGAACCAGGAATCAGTGTGTGGGAAACAGAATAAAATTCAGAGCTAAAAGCATGATTGTTCAGCTGCACATCCTTTTACCCGAAAGAGGTGCATCGGTTAAATGATGGCAGGTCTCCTGGCTTCTCCGATTGCAGCGCCTTCCCGTCTCATAAAAGAAACAGTGGCAAAGGTGAGGCTGCACTTCATCCGCCTGGTGGCGAATTCGGATTACAGTTGCGGGAACAGCTCTCGTTTCTCACGAGATTCCCTTTTAACTCTGGGTGATGACACACATCTACCCGAGACCATCATTAATTCGCTGCTAAACTAAATACATTTTAAGTTAAATCAAATGCTGATTTTCTGTAAACCACTCTGATGCATCGCGATATAAGCCTCACGGGTACCTTGTAAAAAATGGACAATTCCATATCTAACATTGACTTAGTCTTTCTTTCTGTTCATAATCCCTTCCTGTATTAGTTGGCTATAATTTTACTCAGAAAAGAAGGACATCATGAAAAAAACGAATAAAATAATGCTCTTTTCCGGTGGCATTATTGTCGGTTTTTTATTCGCATTCACATTCATACAACCACAAAATGCACCCATTACGTCTGCAATGATTCAGGACGCAGCATCGATCATAGGGCTTGATTTTACCCAGGCCGAACGGGATTCTATGATTGAATCGCTGGATGACACCCGCGATGACCTTCAAAGCATTCGTGATTTTAAGCTAAACAATTCAGTTCCCCCATCCCTTCAGTTCAACCCTATCCCTGTAGGTAAGACTTTTGATTTTCAGCAGAAATCACAAACCTGGGATTTACCTCAAAATGCAGAGCTCCCTGAAAACCGAAACGACCTGGCATTCTATACCGTCGGAGAACTGGCTTCCCTGATTAAGGGTCGGAAAATTTCATCGGTTGAGCTGACTGAATTTTTCCTGGACCGTATTGAACAACACGACGACAAGCTGGAGGCCATTGTAACCATAACCCGCGAAAGAGCCCTTCAGCAGGCCCGGCAAATGGATGTGGAACTGGAGCAAGGTATTTACCGGGGACCATTGCATGGCATACCATATGGAGCTAAAGATTTACTGGCCGTTGAAGGGTATAAAACCACCTGGGGAGCCACACCATTTAAAGATCAGGTGATTGATGAAACAGCAACCGTCATTAAAAAACTGGATGGTGCCGGAGCTGTACTTATTGCTAAAACTACTTTGGGAGCCCTTGCTTACGGCGATATATGGTTTGGCGGACGAACCAATAACCCATGGGACCTTGAACAGGGATCCAGCGGTTCTTCTGCGGGATCTGCTTCTGGTACCGCTGCCGGACTGTTCCCATTCGCCATTGGCACCGAAACGCTGGGCTCAATCGTATCCCCTTCAACCCGAAACGGTACTACCGGCCTTCGCCCAACCTACGGGCGTGTAAGCCGAACCGGAGCTATGGCCCTGAGCTGGAGCATGGATAAAATCGGCCCTATCACCAGAAGTGTGGAAGATGCAGCTCTGGTATTCAACGCTATATATGGGCCCGACGGAACCGACCAAACCATTATTGACCTTCCCTTCAATTATAATGCTGACATAGATATCACCACACTTAAAATCGGCTACCTGAAATCTGCTTTTGAACGGGATTACTGGAATAAAGAACGGGATAGCCTGGTTTTGGAAACCTTTAAAGATCTTGGCGTTGAACTCATCCCAATTGAACTACCGGAATTTGAAACCGGCCCGCTTCGTATCATATTAACAGCTGAAGGCGCTGCCGCTTTCGATCAGCTTACTTTAACCGGTCAGGATGATTCCATGAAATGGCAGGAGCCCAATGCCTGGCCCAATACTTTCCGGGCAGCTCACTTTATCCCCGCCACCGAGTATATCAATGCCAACCGTGCCAGATATCAACTTATTCAAAAAATGGATTCCGTGATGGAGCAGATTGATGTGTATATATCTCCGGCTTTTGGTGGAGGCAATTTACTTATCACCAACCTTACGGGGCATCCGAGTGTGGTTTTGCCCAATGGATTTACCAATGACATGCATCCCACCAGTATCACTTTCGTTGGGGATCTTTTTGATGAAGCTACAGTGCTTTCAGTTGCTAAAGCTTATCAGGATGCTTCAGACCATCATACCAAACACCCCCCGCTTTTTAGTGAATAACCGAAAACTATTCTAAAACCCGGCACTCAGCTGAAGTGTAAAAACATTGTCATCCAATTCGGTGCCGCTGTTTGTCGAGTACAGATAGGAAGCTTTCAATAGCACATTGCGCTCGAGCTTGATGCCCGTGGTGAATTCTATGCGGTCACGATCATAGGTCCATTGTTCGTAGTTATAGGTAGATTGACTGTTCTTAAGATCTCCCGAAATCAGTCGTTCTGCTCTTATACCGGCATAAGCCCCGGGAAGAAATGGAAAATCCATTACAAGCTCAGAACTTATGTGATGTACCTGCACTTCATCTTCCCATAACCTGGAAATTGATGTGCCAACCGAGTCCAGATAAGGTGCTTCCCATTTGCTCCAGTTGTAGGATGCTAAAAAAGTGAAGTAGTGGTAGGAAAGCTCCATATCTGTACCAAAAAGTGTTTTTTTATACCCCTCAAGCTCGTTATCGGTTAATGAAATATTTATATCATCGCGTTTCATGTAGGAACCATGGCTCAGTGAAAGTCCAAGGCTTCCCCAAATAACGGGTTGTAAAACCACCCTCCCGGTGATAGCCGGGGTCATATGTTCCCCATATTCAAAATGGCTGGAAGCGGCCGCCAAAGTAGCTGCCAGGTTGTAGCTGAGCCAACCCGAATCACCTAACCTATTCCCGATCATAAGTCCCTGTGTGTACATTCGCTGGTAAACCATCGTAAGCCCCGTAATGTCATCCCCGTAATCTACCTGGGAATAGAGCGTGCCCCGGGTTTTGCTGATGGGAAGACCGGACGCATGGGAAAGCGGAAGATGTACAAAAGGATTTTCTGAAGATAAAACCCTGTTGGAGTATGCCCCATATGGTGTCACAAACCGGCCGGCCGTTATGGTAAAATCTGAGTTTGATATGGGAAGGTAGTTGATATTCATCACGGAAAAGAACACAGGACTGAGCTGCTTTCCATCATAATAATCTGCTTGCAATGCAGCAGAGACAAACCATTTGTCAGATATATTACCTCCTAAAAAAAGCCGCAGGTACGGAGTGTATACCGACCAATTCTCATTTGGTGTTTGATTTACATAGGGAGATGAATCACTTCCACCTTTTCGAATTTCAAAATCAGCCAGCCCTCCAATCTGAACCTGTCCCATTGCCGCAGATGCATACAAACTGAATATTGAAACAATGATAAAAGCAAAACAAGTTCTGAAATTCATGATTTCCCTCCCTAATTCTTAGCAATTGACATCATATCCTCAGTTTGCCAGTCTATTTCATAGATTTGAACCGGTTTTTCAATGCCCTTCACCTTAATAGTTTCAAGTTCATTAATGGGTACCTTGCGTTCCAGGTTCAGAAAAACAGATTCTGAAATTAAAACCTGGTGCTTTCTTGCCGCAGAACATAAACGAGCCCCCAGATTAACCGTACTGCCCAACACTGTAAAATCCATTCTGTTTTCACTTCCCATAGCCCCCATTACTACTTCACCGCTGTTAAGTCCTATTCCCACGGCCAGCTCCTCCTGCTCTTTCTGTAACAGGGACTTCAGTTTTTGTTGAATTTGGACTGCAGCATTCACTGCCTGCTGCTCCTTATCTTCTCCCTGAAATACCGCTACCAGTTCATCCCCGACAAACTTGTCGACATCGCCGCCAAACTTATGTACCACATCGGCCTGATAGCTCAGTAAATTGTTCAACATATCAATGACCTCCTCAGGCGTATGATTCTCACTCCAGGCGGTGAATCCACGGATATCGGAGAAAAGAACGGTAACATTCCGTCTTTCTCCACCCGGCTCTATACGTGAAATATTCTTTTTGATGGCATCAAGGGTAGCCTCAGAAACAAATTTGAGCATCAGTAAACGTTCTCTAAGTCCTTCTACCAGTTCATTAAATGCCCGGGTCAGTTCTCCGATTTCATCCCGGCTTGTGATGGGTACTTCCTCACCGAAGTCCTCTTTTTCAACGCGCTGCACGCCATCCAGTAAAAGGTCGATGGGTTTTGTAATTCGTCCGGTAATCCAGATGCTGATAACGATAGCACCGGCAATTGCAAAAATCCCGATACCAAATATCAGCAATTGCAGGTTTTGCAGAGGAATAAGCTCCTTAGTTAGTGATTTTGCCACTGCATAATACCCATCAATCCCTTTTATGCTGGCTGTGGTTTCGAACATCGGAGCTACGTAAACAAGCCAGTTTTCTTCCCCTAAAGCGACTTCAGTGGATGCTGCCTGACCGTTTTTCAGCACGTCAAATGTTGCTGCATGTATGTTTTTAGAAAGTGTGCTTTTATTGGAGGGCGAAATTCCTTCGAACGAACCAGCCAAAAGCTGATTATCAACATAATACAGCACTTCCAACCCCATGTCTTTTGAGAGTTGTTCTGTCTCCAGCTGCCTGATGGGGTAACCGAACGAAAGTGTTCCTTCCAGCTGATTCCCGGACCAAACCGGGATAGTAATAACATTGAAATACCTCTGCCCCTCTTTCCAGATATAACTTTGTGAAGGCATTTCTCCCTGCAGAGCTGTACTTATTCCTGCCCTGTCAGCGATCGAATATCTCGGAAGCGGAGCTGATGACATTTGGCCCAGAGGTTTTCCTTCTGAATCGCATATAATCAATAACCCGGCAGAATCGGGATTCATATAGAACTCACTTGGAATAAGTGAATCCGGGATGATGGGATCGAAATCGAGCAGGTACAACAAGTCTTCACGGAGTACATAATTAACAGTGGAGGTATCATCGGTAGAAATGGCCGCTTTTAAACTTGGGATATCCGCCAATAAAATAGCTGTTTGCCTTAATTGGCGAAACCTGATGTCCTGAATACGCTCAAATATTCTTCCGGCTTCACTGAAATTGGCATCAATATCCTGACGAATTCGTGATTCTAAAATCTGCCCTGAGCTGAACAATAAAATCAAAACGGTGGTAAGAATAAGACCTACAAAACCAGCCAGTAGCTTCCACCTCAAACTAAAAAATCGACTCCCGTCCATAGATTAATTACTAAGCGTTAAGGTTCCCACATTAACAGCTTCACCGGAAACCACATTAATCTGGATAGTTCTCTCCTGGTATCCCAGTGCATAAATTTTCAACTCATAGTTTCCATCTTTGATGTTTTCAATAGAAAAAGAATCACCACTCTGAGTTTTGTTCCAGGTTACCACGCTTGGTGGCATCACATAAATAGTTGCACGCATATTTGAATGAATATCACAAAAAACATCAACCGGACCGGGTTTATCAAAGCTTACATCCAAAAATTCACCCTTCGGCCTTCGCCCCACGTCAAACCTTTTCTTGGGAGAAAGGCTAAATACATTATGATAGACAGGATCGGAATTACGAATTCTTACCTCCCCATTGAGATAAACAGGCAACAGAGAGGGCTGAAAGGATAAATTTTTCTGGTCCAAAATAACCGGCCCACCGGGTAAATTTGCTGAAGTCTCTTCCGAACTTTCCAACCAAATGAGAACTGAATCAGTAGATGCAGTTGAAGAGCTCGAAGACCGTGAAGGCCGGCCATATCTGCCACCAACTCTAACCGGATTTTCCTTAGCTGCCAGCATCACAACTCCTTCAACCTTTCCGGTTGCCTGACTTTGACGTGCCAATGTTGATTCGGTTTGAATAATCAGGAAAAGTACAAGAGTAACAAATAGCGATCCAAAGGCACCCTTCATCACATTCAGTATTTTGTTAGAGTTGATTATAAACGGTACACCATGCTACACCTGATTAATCTACTAAAAATAACTTTCTGTTGTAATAGACACGACATTTTGCTTTGAATCACGAAATTGCACCCTTCTCAATTAATACAGTTCGAACGAAAGCACGTATGCATCATTATGATTAATTAGCATAATTTTATGTTGGTCTTTTAAAAATATATTTATTATTTATTTATCCGATAAAAAAGGGTTTAGATAAAGGGATAGCAATGATGAAGAAAGAGGTTGTCGTACGGCCAAAAAAATGGTTACTTCTCTCCTTGTACACATTAGGGCCACTATCTATGTTTATTTGCGGATATGTGTTGGTACAGCTTTTTGTGGTGGGAACCAATGAACCCTTTGCTTTCAAAGTCATCCTCTCCGCCGTTTGTACACTGGCCATTGTTGTGATTGCACTTCAGCTGCCTACCTACCACCGTTTCAACATTGTATTTAAACGGGATGGCATCTTTCAGAATGGTATTATCACAAAGAAATTAACTTATAATAACATTGAGAAGGTGGTAGTACGAAGTGCAGGCGTGGAAATTTATGGTGATAATTACTTCAACAATATTACCATTGGGGATCTGTATGTCAATTATGAGGAAGCTGCTGAGTTTTTGGCTGAAATGGTGAAAGACCGGAAAGATATTTTCATTACCGGAAACCACACGTTTGTGCAGGACTTTACCGGTTGATATAGGTACATAAAAAAATCGCCCGGAACATTTTTCGATAATCATTCGGTTTGAACTCTTAAAGAAACAAGGCCGCGGACTTTTATTTCGGCCTTTCCACCAATTATACCGTAGTACTTTTTATGGCTTTGTTCATTGGTTAATTAGCTCAAACCACACATAATTGTCAACAGAAAAAACGCCTATTTTCCCACAACTTTCCCACATAGTTATCCACATTTTATCCCGAAAAATATCTCCCGTAATCGCTAAATCAAATATAATTAATGTAGAAGAAAACACAGGTTTTGGTTGAAAGTTTTGAGCTCAAAAAAAAGAGGCTGTTCCTGTATGCTCAAAAATAAATCTTAATCAACTCAAACAATATCGAGCGTACTGCTTGACCCTTTGTCCATGTCTTTCTTGAATTTTATCTGGTAGGTGACTCCCCCTTTACCACTTGATGTCCACTCGGCACCAATTTGTTGAAGTAAGGATTTTATTAAGGTCATACCCAATGAATTTAATGAGCTCATATCATTCATTGTAGAAAACCCGACCCCGTCATCTTTAATAGTACTATAAATGATACCCTCGCGCTCTTCCAGTTTTACTGTAACCTGTCCCTGCTCTTTTCCATGAAAGGCATGTTCAAGTGAATTAGAAATGATCTCATTTAAAGCCAGGGCAAATGGAATGGCCTGGTTTATATTCAGCTCAACATCCTCAATCTGGGTACTTACACTAATATCGGTATTTCCGATCTTAATGCTGCTTCTGATTTGATCAATCAGATCATCAATATATTCATGGATAAAGATTCTGCTCAGACTTTCTGACTGATACAATTTTTCATGAATCATAGCCATGGTCTGGATACGCATCTGGCTTTCCTGAATCAGCCTCACGTAGGTTGGATCAGAATATTCGTAAACCTGCAGCTCAAGCAAACCGGAAATAACAGCAAGGTTATTCTTAACGCGATGATGAATTTCCTGAAGTAAAACTTCCTTCTCTTGAATGCTCGCCCTCAGTTCTCGCTCCCTGTTCTTTAAATCACTTATATCCTGCCCGGTTCCGATTATAAAAGTTTCACCTTCTCGCTCAAACAGTACTGCATTTACATTTCGGGATAGTTCATTTCCATCTTTTGCAATAGGGTTTGATTCCAGGCTTATTCTGCCATACTTGAAAATTTCTTTTAACTTGTTGTTTAACAGCTCTTTATTTTCTTCAGAATAGTAATCCAGAATTCTTTTATTCAACAAATCCTCTACAGAATAGCCTACATCCTGTGCAAAATTCTTGTTGGCCCTCACTAAATTGAGGTCTTCATCTAGCATAAAGAACGTCCCCGGAAGCCCTTCAATAATGGCGTCAGCAAATCTTTTCTCTTCAATCAGCTCTCGCTCCATTTCTTTTTGCTTGCTGATGTTTAACCCAACCAATAAAAACACTTCCTGCCCATCCATCTCAATAACATTTCCTCTCCAAAAATAAGGGCTAATCTTTCCTCTTTTGTGCTGTACATTCACTTCCTGGCCGGCCGTGTTGCTAGCCAGCATTTCTTTTATAGCTCCGATCAGTCCTTTGTGGTCTTGTTTTGGAACCAGATCATACACCGACATTGATCTCAACTCATCCGCAGAATACCCTGTAAATCTTTCGCCCGTTTTATTCCAGAGTAATAAGTTCATTCTTTTATCTACCACCGTTAAGATGCTGGGCAGGTTATCCAGAATCTGCTGTGTGAAATTTCTCTGCTGAATCAGTTTTTCTTTCATGGAAATCCGCTTCAGAAAGTTCCCAATAATCTCCACTGTAGTCCTCAGCGTTAACAGTTCATACTGCTCCCAGGAACGGGGTTCGCCAAGCGAGTCGAACCCAATGAAACCGAACCAGTCATCCCCCTGGAAAACCGGTAATAACAAAACCGAGGAGATACCCTGCATCTCCATAAGCTCTCGTTCAGGAGAAGGCAAATCCCCAAGAGGCTCATTTACAATATTGTTTGATGAAAGCTTTTGATAAAAGAATGGAAACTCCTTATAAGGAATATTCTGAAGTTCAGAGTTATCAATCTCAGGCTCTACACCCTCTGCACAGGCTTCGTACTTCTGGCTTACAAGTAGTTTGCCCTGAGAAGTGGTTTCGTTTGTAAAAAAGTACACTCTGTCCGAACCTGTTGTTCGCTGTAGTATTTCCAGTACCTTATCAAATACACTAATCTCGGAAGCATCAACCAATAGATTTGAACAGAGTGAAAGTGCGTTTTGGAAATTAAGGCGATTTCGTAATTCGTTTTCGATTTCCCGCTGAGTTTCCAACTCTGAAATTTTTCTGTCGGTAATTTCAAATGAGGTTCCCAATATGGAAGAGGGTTCTCCGGAATCGTCGTACAACAGCTTAATTTCATCCCGGAGCCAGATCGTACGCCCGTCTTTTCTTTTGAAACGATATTCATTAATAGCTGACCCTCCTTTTTCAAGAACCCGGTGAAATCTTTTTGCGACGGTTTCTTTATCATCCGGATGAATGCGGCCAGACCAGGATTTGGGATTGGAAAAGAAATAGTCGGTTGAAAAACCCAAAACCTTTTCAACATTACCGCTTACAAAAGTTGTTGGATAGGTTAAGGAGGGCGCGCATTTAAAAATTATAATGCTTCCATCTTCAAAAAGCTGCTCAACTTCTGAACTCGTTAATACTTTATTTTTATCCTGTATCACTGCCTGAATATATTCCCTTTGAACCGCTTTAAAATAACCATTTCGAGTGTTTAAAACTCTGGCGCTTAATATTTTAACAACCTAAAAGTTCTACCGGATTTAATCTTTATTATCGGATTAAATTATAAAATTATAAGCCTTATGTCTGATTCATATCAAATTCCTCCAAAAACGCGCATTGGCCATATTCACCTGAAGGTTTCAGATTTGGAGCAATCCCTCGATTTCTATTGTGGGCTTCTGGGCTTCGACCTCATAACCACATACGGAAATCAGGCGGCCTTCATATCCGCCGGAGGTTACCACCACCATATTGGCTTAAATACGTGGCAAAGCCTGGGGGCACCACCCGCTCCCGAAAGAAGTACCGGACTTTTTCATACCGCTATTCTTTATCCCGCCCGAAAAGATCTTGCTGAAATATTGCAACGACTCATTGATGCCGATTACCCGCTTTCAGGGGCTTCTGATCATGGCGTTTCTGAAGCACTGTATCTGGACGATCCTGATCAGAATGGAGTCGAACTATATTGGGACCGACCGGAAAATGAGTGGCCTGAAAATGAAGACGGCTCACTGAATATGTTTACAAAAGCACTTAATCTTCAGGATTTATTGAATGAGCTCAAATAGACTCATAAATTTTTACTGAATCGTAATATTCACACATGTATCTTATAAAAAATTCAAACCAAACTATTTATTAATGAATAAGCTTTTAACTCTTATTTCCATTTTTGCTTTAGGATTCACATCAACAGCTAATGAAGCTTTGCGCTGGGGGCAGATCGGCCACCGCACTACCGGCCATGTTGCTGAACAGTATCTTACCGATAAAGCCGCAGCTGAAGTAGAGCGTGTACTCGGTAATGAGTCGCTTGCAGAAGTAAGCACCTGGATGGATGAAGTCCGTTCGGATG
Organism: Gracilimonas sp. BCB1; assembly: GCF_040117685.2. NCBI lineage: Bacteria > Pseudomonadati > Balneolota > Balneolia > Balneolales > Balneolaceae > Gracilimonas > Gracilimonas sp. BCB1. The sequence goes on from NZ_JBEDYP020000013.1 coordinate 133,268, forward strand.
ATGCTTATGATTTCATGGCCCCCTGGCATTACGTAACCATCCCCGAAGGTGAAACCTATGAAACGGTTGAGAAAGCAGAGGGTGGAGATATCATATGGGCACTGGAAAAGGTGGTTAAAGAGCTAAAAGAAGGAAACCTCAGCCAAAAACAAGAAGAGGAAAACCTGAAAATATTGGTTCACCTTGTGGGTGATTTGCACCAGCCGCTTCATGTGGGTAATGGTACAGACCGTGGTGGAAACGATGTAAGATTGCAATGGTTTTGGAGTAATTCTAACCTGCACCGCGTGTGGGACAGTGAAATGATTGATGACAAGCAGCTCAGCTTCACCGAGCTGTCTGATTTTGTGAACCATCCTACCGAAGAGCAAATCAACGAATGGCAGAGTACAACGATCCGGGATTGGGCATATGAGTCTCAGGCTCTGCTGCCACAGGTATATGATTTCCCCGACGACAAAGAACTCAGCTACGAATACTCTTACAAAAATTGGGACACTGTTGAGCAGCGTTTAGTTAAAGCAGGGGTTCGTATGGCCGGATTGATTAACGAAATTTATGAGTGATGAGTGATGAGTGATGAGTGATTAGGTGATTAGGTGATTAGGTGACTAGGTGATATTATCTGCAATTTTTAGGATTGGGTAAATTCAGTTTTCGCCTGATATATATGATGTTTTTAGAGCCTCATTCTTTAACTCACCTCTCCTCATCACCCTATCACCCTATCACCCTAAAAAAAAGAAGTTTGGTATTGGTCAATATTCAGGGGATCTTTGAGGTACAAATTAAAGGTAACATCGGTATTTATTTATTAGTACAGTATTTATTTCCCTTCTATAGTTTGTATAACTAACACAAAATCTTCACAGCCGATCTTGAAATGAAGTATGCTCATATTGAAGCATATAGTACACTGTGCCTGTGAAACAACACTTATTATTTATTATGGAATACGGTAAAATTAAATGGTTTGACGGCCAAAAAGGATTTGGTTTCATTAAACCTGAAAATGGTGAAAAAGATGTCTTTGTTCACCGAAACAACGTCGAGAACCTCGGATTTAACGAGGATATCAACGACGGTGAAGAAGTTGAATTTGCTGTTGAAGAAACAGACAAAGGACTTAGTGCAGTCAGATGTATATCTGCTCGAATGATATCCTGATTCAATGAATCTGAATCCCGCATTTATTTATTAAGTGCGGGATTTTTTATTACCTGCTATTCTTTTCTTGCAACAACTGCCCCATCCTGCTACTCTTGTCACTATACTCACCAATGGGGAAACAAATGATTCTTTACAAAAAACGACGACACTATAAATACACTCTGGTGGAATCCTATTCCCGTGTTATTGACATTCGGCCGGATGAAAAACTGGGAAATGACTTTCTATATCTGGATTCCAACGGGAAGCTTTTTATTTCAGAAGGATATTCCTGGGATGGCCCAAGCGGCCCCACGATAGACACCAAGAACTTTCTGCAGGGTTCTCTGGTCCACGATGCGTTATATCAGTTGATCAGAGAACAACATCTTGATTTTGATAACAGAAAATATGCTGATGAACTGCTTAGAGAAATGTGCATGGAAGACCACATGAGCAAAATCCGGGCATTTTTTGTGTATTGGGCCGTTCGGTTATTTGGGGCATCATCAGCCAAACCGGATACGCTAAAGGCTCCCTGAAACAATAAAAGGGATGCAATTTCTTACATCCCTTTTCAAGTCAGCCAAATTGCATAGCTTAATATCTGGCAGGAGTCCCCTCTTCAGGGATAGAATTTTCAATAAATACACGAATGTCTTCATTGGAAGTTGCCAAATCTTCAGCACGCAAATACATCATGTGTCCGCTACGGTAGCCTTTAAAAGAAAGCCGATCTTTCAGCCTTCCGCTTGGATCCATGTTCCACATGGTATATTTCGCATCAAAATAGTTGGTACCTCCATCATAATATCCGGATTGAATCAACACGTGCAGGAATGGGTTTTCAGCCATCGCAGATCTCAGGTCTTCACCGGTATTATCACCACTTCGATCCCATGGGTGAACCGGACCAAATGTCCAGTACTGCAGGTCGGTTTCGTACCCTAATTCATCTCTCAAATAATGATTGATAGCCGGTGTAAACGCATGATTCCAGGCAGTCAGAGCCGGGTCAAAGTCATAACGTTCTCCCCCGTTTTGACGATCAACGCCGCGATATCGAGAATCCAGACGGCCCACGGTTAACCCTTGATCTCTAAGCAACTCTTTCCAGAAGAAAGAGGTTGAAATGCGAAGATTCCGATCCAAAATAGATTCAACCGATAACCCGGAATACTCCGATACTTTTTCGGCAATTCGCTGCCTTTCCGACTCATCTAAAAACCCGCCTTTAGCAAGCGCCGGGATAAATTCATTAATTGCAAAAGCTTCCACTTCGGGGAGAATTTCATCCAGATCTTTGCTTTGCAATTCGCTTCCCAAAGCATCGTGATACCAGGCTGTAGCAGCATAGTATGGTAATGCAGTAGCGTCCTCTACCGGTCCGTCCCTATCTACGCCAAGTCCGGTTGGTGAAACTAAAATCACCCCATTCAGATACATCCAGTACGATGACTGAAGCTCGTTAGCCAATCCGGAAACGCGCGTAGTACCATAACTCTCACCGATCAGGTATTTTGGTGAAGGCCAGCGATTTTGCCGGTTCACAAAAGTGTTAATCCAGTCGGCCAGGTACTCAACATCAGCATTCACTCCAAAAAACTCGGAGCGATCGGTTTCAGAATCCAGAATGCGGGAAAAAGCAACGTTTACCGGATTCACAAAAACGATATCAGCTACATCCAGAATGGAATGTGAATTATCTTCTACCCCATAAGGCTGAATGGGAAATCCTTCATCATCAATTTTTAATTTCTTGGGGCCTGTGTACCCAATGTGCATCCAGACAGAGGCTGAACCCGGGCCGCCATTAAATGAAAATACCAAAGGGCGGCGCTCTTTATTCTTTACATCTGAGCGTTCATAGTAAGTGTAAAAAAGGCTTGCAACCGGTTTCCCCTCCTCATTCCACACCGGCTGATTTCCAACGGTGGTAGTATAGGGAACTCTTTTTCCCTTTATAGTAACCTGATGATCGGTGGTTTTAGACCAGTCTATTTTAGTGGTTCGATAGTCTGATTTGGAAAAATCATCCGTTTCCACTGCCTGGCCCAGAGCCAATTGCGGTATCAGCATTACCGATAAGCTGCATAAAAATAAAAGTGCTTTAAATCCTGATTTCATAGTAAAGAATTTATTTAGTGAAGAGTAACGGGGAGTAGTTACCAATTCTGAAGCTGAAATTCCTGTCAAATTAGGTAAATATTATTCCTTTGGGTCTACCTTGAGCTGGTCATTCAGTAAAAGGTGAAAGTTTTTATATACTGAATCCCGTTGAATACGTATTTTCATTCTTGACCGCTTACTCTTTTGGAGTACATTAATAATCTTATTCAGATCCATATCAAGAACCGATTCCCCGTTGATTTTTTTAATTATATCATCTTTTCTGATCCCCTCTCTGCCGGCCGGTGAGTTTTCACGGACTTCGGAAACAACATAAAGCGGAATATTTGGGACTGGAGTATTAATATCTATGCCGCTTCTGTTGTAGTGGAATTCTTCTCCAAAATTATGATTACGCCTTACCAGAATATAATTGTCCCGGTAATGAAATATGATTTTAAAGCGCCTTAACACCTCTCCGCCAATACTTCCGTTCCGGTCTCCAAGCTCAAAAGCCCTCCTTATTGCAAAACTGTCGGGATAGGCAACCACCGGCTGTTCGATAATAAATTCATCTCCCAACTTCATCTTTTGAACTCTTCCCAAAAACCCGTTTACGTTCCCACTCAACCCTACACCAATGAGTGCTTCAATATTTGATTGCGGGACAATGATATCTTCATGGGTAATCTTATAAAGTGAAAAGGCATTGCTTGAGCCGGAATCAATCAACAAACGAAGCGGTATGTATGGTGAACCCGGGCGGTGTTTAAAGTCTACATCTATATATGGCTTTCTTTCTTCGATAGTAATGGGATACTTATGCCACCACCTGTGATCGGGAAGTTTTCTGAACTTTTCTTCAAATTCCTCCGGTTTATACAGTATGATTTTCTTTGCAATGTAATCTATCTCAACAGCGAATTTTGAAAATAGATCGTAGCCAATTAGCCCATGCACATAAGTTCCCATAAAAGCTGAGAGGTTGAAAATGTCTTTCTTCAGAAATAACACTTCAACATTTGTCCCTTCAACCGTGCCGATATTCAGGCGATTTCTTTCTGCATAAAAAGCTTCTATAGGATCTCCCTCTCCCAAACCTGACAAGGTTACCGTTCGGGTACTTCGAAGTGATATTTCTTCTCCATTCGGAAGTGAAGTGATTAAAACATTGCTCACCCCTGTGTCTACAATCAGTTTTAACGGAACCGACCCATTGATTCTGGTTTCAATGATGATAAGGTTATTTACAAGCTCAAATGGAATAACAACCGGTCGGTCGGACCTTCCATTTATCGTAAAGGAAGCATTTTCAGGCTCAAAAGAAGTTGAATCTTGCCCAAAAATCTGTACCTGAGCTAATAATATCACCGATAATGAGGCAATTACTACTCTATAACTTCCTCCTTTAAATAATGCCAACAATTGATTCACTCTACCCTCAATTAAGTTCCTTCCACTACTTAGACATGCACCAATACTTCCTTAACTACACACTTAACGTAGTTTTTTAACAAAAGATTTATTTTTAGTATCTGATTCTAATTATAAACAAACAATCTTTTTTTTCCTGATAGACATATCCGCTAAATAAACAGGGCATTATTTGGTATTAATTGTAATAAAGAAGATATTAGCGGTGATGCAAATGTATGGTAAGAATCAGTATTAGTAATTTAGTTTAGTATTTGTTTCCCCTCTATAGTTTGTACAACTAACAATAAATTATGCAGCCGCACTTTTATACACTTCAATTCTTGAACTAACTAAAGTCTGCTGCAGTCATTACAACACAACACATTATGGAATACGGTAAAATTAAATGGTTTGATGCTCAAAAAGGTTTTGGTTTCATCGAACCTGAAAATGGTGGAAAAGATATTTTTGTTCACCGCAACAACATTCAAAACCTTGGATTTGAAGAGGGGCTTGCTGACGGTGAAGAAGTAGAATTTGAAGTCGAAGAAACTCCTAAAGGCCTTAGCGCTGTTGAAGTTTCAAGAGTCGGATAATTCATCCTTTGACGCTTTAGATAAACCTCTCACTTACCCAAGTGAGAGGTTTTTTTATACCTGTTAGTTTCCAAAAACTTAGTTCCATGCCTGATAAACCTTTTGATCTCATCCTTATTGGAGCTACCGGTTTTACCGGCAGGCGAGCAGCCGGTTACCTTCAAGAACTTGCGCCCGAAGATTTCAACTGGGGTATAGCCGCCCGAAATCCGGATAAAATTTCTGCTCTTGCAGACAAACTTAACATAGCAAATGACCGATGCTTTATTGTTGACAATTTAAACAAAGAGCGAGTCGACGAAGTCGTCCAAAAAACAAAGATCATCTTAACCACGGCAGGTCCCTTTTCACTGTATGGCGAAAATGTAATTGCCGCTTGTGCAAAATTTGGAACTCATTATCTGGATATCACCGGAGAAGTCGGTTTTATAAAAGAAATGAGAGATAAGTATGAGGAGACAGCTCAGAAATCGGGATCTCTGCTTATTCCATTTTCCGGCTTTGATTCCGTCCCGGCTGATGTTGCTGCTTTTCTTCTTCAAAAAGAATTTGACCAACCGGAAAAGCTGAGCATCAAAAGTTATTATTCCATCAGCGGGGGATTTAATGGCGGCACCATTGCAACCATGCTTAATAAGTTTGAGACGGGCGAATACAAAAAAATGAACAATCCTGCTTTGTTGTTAGGCCAGAACAGCGAACAAAACATACACACACCCAAAGATGCCCGGTTTTTTGGTTACGACAGTGACATCCGGAGATGGTCTGCACCATTTATTATGGGGGCAGTCAATTCCAAAGTGGTGTACAGAACTGCGGAGCTAATGAGAGAACAAGATTCTCTCTATACGGAGAGTATTTCCTACAGCGAACACTCCTCACTGGGAAGATGGTATAATCCAGCTCCTTTCTTTGTGGTATCGATTATTGTGCTTTCTCTTACTCTTTTAGGCCCATTTGAGTGGTTTAGGAATCTGCTCAAAAAAATTATGCCGGCTCCGGGCGAAGGTCCTTCGGAAAAGCAAATCGAGAATGGCTATTTTAAATTGCTGGCTATTGCAGAAGACCAAGACGGACAAAAGGCCTCACTGAAGATGAGTTACCCCGGCGACCCTGGCAATAAATCGACGGTGTTCTTTTTATGTGAATCGGCTTTATGCTTGGCTGAGAACACCGATAAGCTGAAGACAAAATCAGGATTTAAAACTCCTATTTCTGCCCTTGAAGAATTGCTCGTTCAACGACTTACAGAGCGCGGATTAAAGATAAAATCTACCAATAAATGATTTTGATGCAATAATACGTATTTTGACAAATGGCAATGATTAACTAACGATTGGTTTTGTGAGTATAGAAAAGGTTACGTTCAATAATAAGATTGACAAGGAATTCAGCCGAACCGTAAAAAAGCGGGTTGATCAATACTTTAAAGAGAACAACTTATCTCAACATGCTAATGCGTCTATGGTAATCAAAACCATCGCGCTGCTCTCTCTGTATTTTGGAGCATATACCCTTCTCATATCGGGACAATTCTCGCTTGGCTTCATGTGGGTTATGTGTATCTGTATGGGTGTGGGTATGGCCGGAATTGGATTTTCGGTAGCTCATGACGCCCTTCACGGTGCCTACTCATCCAATAAAACCATCAACTACTTTTTGGGACTTACTTTTGACCTCATGGGTGCTAACGGGTACATCTGGAAGATTACTCACAATATTATTCATCATACCTATACCAACATTCACGGACATGATGAAGACCTTGAAGTAGCCGCTTTCATCCGGCTTTCCCCACACTCGGAGCATAAGCCTATACATCGCCTGCAACATATTCTGGCTTTTTTTGCCTATAGTTTTGCCACCTTCTTTTGGGTTTTTGTAAAAGACTACTGGTATTTCTTTAAAAGCCCGCTTGGACCTTACGAAAACAAACAACACCCTATATCCGAATGGGTGACGCTGATTGTTACAAAAATTGTGTACTACGGCTATACCATAGCTTTGCCTTTACTACTTTTAGATATTACCTGGTATCACTGGTTAATCGGTTTTATGAGCCTGCACCTTACGGCCGGATTTATTCTCGGTATTATTTTCCAGCTTGCACATGTGGTTGAGGAAACCATGCACCCCGAGCCAAATGAAGATAATGTCATTGAAAATCACTGGGCTATCCACGAAATGATTACCACCAATAACTTTGCCCGCGAGAACAAACCCTTGTCCTGGTTTATTGGCGGATTGAATTTTCAGATTGAGCACCATCTTTTCCCAAAGGTATGCAGCGTCCACTATCCTAAAATCAGCTATATAGTAGAGGAAACGGCCAATGAGTTTGGCATACCCTACAATCATCATCCTACATTTCGCGGAGCTGTGGCCTCCCATTACCGTACCTTAAAAAAGTTTGGTGATCCCCACTTTGAGTGGCAACCGGCTAAAGCCGTATAAGTTCTAATATTAAATAGACTTTCATTTGCATACATTCTGACTGAATTATACGTCGGGTTAGTAATGCAAAAAAGACACAAGGATTTCTACAGCATCTTCTGTATTTGGAGTCTGGTTTTATTTGGCGGCACCATATCATTTGCCCAGCCATTGGCTGATAAGGGTACCATTAACTTATCAAACATTGACTTCGGCAAACAGAAATCCATTGCTTTAAACGGAGAATGGTCGTTTTACTGGAATAACCTCGTTCCGCCTCATCAGATAGAAAAAGATTCCCTCGTTAACTTTGTCAATTTCCCTCATTTGTGGAATGAGGATCCTGAGCTTTCCTCTTATGGATATGCCACTTACGCTGTCCAAATTATTAAACCTGCGAACCCTCCTCCCCTGGCAATCACAATACCTGACCTTTATACTGCCTACACCTTATTTATCAATGGCGAGGTAATTTCCAGGAACGGTCGGGTTGGAACCAGCCGGGAAACTTACACACCTTTTTGGCTACCCAGAACGGTATCTATTGACCACTTCAGTTCGGATACGCTCTACGTTGTTCTGCATGTCTCAAACTTCAGACATAGTAAGGGTGGTATTCGCTTACCCATTAAATTGGGTACAGAAGAGTTCCTGGAACGCGAACGTACTATTGAAATTGGCTATACCCTTCTTTTAACAGGGTGCCTTTTTATGATAGGCCTATTTTTTATGGGGCTCTATTTATTTGGCCGGCATGAAGTACCCATGCTTTATTTTGCCTTCGTCTGTTTCTTATTTAGTTATCGTATTTTTGGAACAGGACTTTACCCGCTCCATTATCTGTTCCCCGATCTCCCCTGGATACTTACCATCAAGGCAGAGTATTTTTCCCTGTACTTTACAGCAGCCTTGTTCTGTATTTTTGTACACAAATTATATCCTCAGGAAGCCTCGAAGAAGCTTATCTATGTTTTTGTAGGAATTTTCGGGGCCTTCTCTTTTGTAACCATTCTTTTTACTCCATTTTATTTTACGGCCCTGCTTAATTTATTTTTTGCTTCTATACCGATAGCACTGGCTTATATTACCTGGGTTTATATAAAAGCCGCATTTAATAAAAGAGAGGGTGCCTGGTTTGCCCTTGCCAGTGTGGTAATTGTGTTTACAGTTTTCATGCACAACCTGCTGGAATACCTGACTATTCTGGAAGAAAACCTCCTTCTGAATTTTATCGGTTTTTTCTCCTTCTTTTTTCTGCAGTCTCTTATCCTTTCTTACCGGTTCACAAACTCCCTTAGCCGGGCGAGAATAAAAGCAGAAGAAGCTGCTAAAGCAAAAAGTCAGTTTCTGTCTACCATGAGTCATGAAATCAGAACTCCACTGAATGCGGTAATCGGCCTTTCCGATTTACTGCTTGAATCAAAATCAGAGCAGGAAAAGCAAGAATTTGCTCAGAACATCAAACAAAGCGGCGAAAACCTACTCGAGATCATCAACAACATTCTGGATTACTCCAAGCTTGAATCGGCCGGTATTAAACCCGATTTTCAACCCGTCAATGTCCGAAAGACTACCGATGAAATACTAAATATGCTTTTGCCGCTTTCTTATGGCAAAGACCTACCTATTTCCCTGGAAATTACCCGCGACACCCCAAAATGGGTCTTAACTGATAAAACCCAGCTCAAACAAATCCTCATAAACCTTATTGGCAATGCCATTAAGTTCACTTCAGAAGGTGAGATTTCCATTCTGATACGTCCTGCTATCTCTCTCGATAAGCCGGGAAGTCTGTTATTTAGTATAACCGATACCGGAACCGGCATATCTGACAAAGATGCCCACCGGCTTTTCAAAAGCTTTACGCAGATAGATGCCAGCAGAACCAGGAAACATGGAGGGACCGGGTTGGGATTAGTAATCAGCAAAAAGCTGGTTGAGGCTTTGGGCGGAGAAATTTGGTTTGAAAGCAAAGCCGGGCAGGGAACAACATTCTTCTTTACAATCGAAGCAGATGAAACTAAACCGCTGAAAAATGATCAACAAAAGGAAATAGACGGATCACATCAGCGCAACACTGATGCAGATCTGAATAAACTCAGGATATTAGTAGTTGAAGATAATCTCATGAATCAGAAAGTTATCACCAGTATTCTAAGTAAAAAGAATTTGTTTCCCGATATTGCCACCAATGGTCAAGAAGCAATAGAACTGCTTGGCTCAAAAATTTTTGACCTGGTATTTATGGATATGGAAATGCCCGTTATGGATGGAATTGATGCTACTCAATATATCAGGGAAGCTTTCCCTAAAAACAAACAGCCCGTTATAATTGCTATGACAGCAAATGCTTTCTTTGAAGACAGGGAGCGCTGCCTTAAAGCCGGAATGAATGATTTTATATCTAAACCTATATCGATGGACATGGTAGAAGTAACTCTGAAAAAATGGTTCTCCTGATTTTACAGAGCTTTACGCTGACGTATCATTTTTTTTCAAATAGAGATCAAAAGGTTGCTTAAAATTGAGCGTAATTCAAATGCAAACCTTTAATATTAGCATGGATCGAATTCCACTGTTACCCATTTTATTTGCCACCACATTCGGACTTCTGTTTTCTGCGTGTACCCAACAACCAACTGTTTCTGAGCAAAATGTTTCTCGCATCATGGAGACTTTAAGCTCTGACCAAATGAAGGGCCGACATGCCTTTGGAAGCGGCATTGAGCTCGCGGCCGACTTCATCTCTGCTGAATTTGAAAATATTGGCCTCTCTACCCTTCCCGGAAAAGACAATTTTCGCCAGGAATTTTCCATATACACATTGAAACCAAAAAACGCTTCAATTATAATTAACAATCGGGAGGTTGGTGGTCAATATTACTTTGGACTTACCAATGCTGAAACTGTTAGCTGGACTCCGAATAACACTAATGTGAACTATATTTCAGCACAGGATGATTATCGGAAAAAATTCGGGGAATATTCATCTGATGATGAATCATCTGTAATTGTGGTTGATGGAGAGCACGAAAAACTATTTCACAAATACCGAACTTATTTCAGCCGGTCGAATCGAACCTTTGAACTTAATTCAGAGCCTAACGACATATTCGTAATTTTTGATGAAAAGGTTAACAGTTATGATATAACCCTGGAGAATACGGTAAAAAGCCAGGGACTTTCTAATATCATCGGAAAAATTGAAGGCAAACGGGAAAATGAAATTGTTCTTTTCTCAGCCCATTACGATCATATTGGAGTAGTTTCAGCAGTTGATGAAGACTCCATAGCCAACGGAGCTAATGACAATGCCTCCGGTGTTTCAGCAGTCATTGAATTAGCCCGGTATTTCCAGAACATGCCCAAGCCGGAGAGAACCCTTTATTTCGTTGGCTTTACCGCTGAAGAAGTAGGCGGATATGGCTCTAAGTACTTTTCACAGCAAATGGATCCCAACGACATTGTAGCCATGTTCAACATAGAAATGATAGGCAAACCGGATGTTGACGGAGCAAACTCAGCCTGGATTACCGGTTTCGATAAATCTACGTTTGGCGAAATTCTTCAGAACAGTGTTTCCGATTCTAACTTTGTGTTCTATCCCGACCCTTATCCAAATCAAAACCTGTTCTACCGTTCTGATAATGCAACCCTGGCAAAACTGGGAGTACCGGCTCATACCATCAGCACAACACCTATCGATGTAGACCAGGATTATCACAGAGTCTCGGATGAATTTAACACCCTGGACATTACCCATGCCACGAACACCATTCGGGCTATAGCGAAGGCAGCCAGAGTAATCATATCGGCCGAGCAAACACCAACCCGTATTCTCAACGGTGAGGATAATCTTACTTCTAACAAATAGTTAATTAGTTAATACCGTACCACTGTTGGGTGATGCAATGAATGGAACCTCCCCCCCGCAACAGGTCTGCACAGTCGATTCCTATAATTTTCCGGCCGGGAAAGTATTTTTGGAGAAGATTAATGGCTTGGTCATCATACCTTTTGTCGTACAGAGGAAGTAAAACAGCACCGTTGGCAATATAGAAACTGGCATAGCTTGCCGGAACATACTCCGAGCCGTCCACTGTAGTGCCCTGTATTTTTGTATGGAGAAGAGGCAGCGTTTCTATATTCAGCTTCTTTCCGCTTTTCAACTCTACTTTTCTGAGAGTTTCCAGATTTTCCTGAAGCGCATGGTAGTTTATATCCTCTTTATCCTCACAAATCATGGTCAGAACGGTATCTTTATTCAGCCAACGAGTGATGTTGTCAACATGGCCATCGGTATCGTCCCCCTCAAGCCCTCTTTTTAGCCAAATAATTTGATCAACCCCAAGATAAGTACGCAGGCGTTCCTCAATCTCTTCTCTGGAAAGATCCGGGTTTCGGTTTTTATTCAACAGCACCGATTCTGTAGCTAGAAGTCCTCCTTCGCCATTAACGTCGATGGATCCGCCTTCAAGAATCATATCCTGTTCAACACGTTTTACCCCAAACTTATCTGCGATAAAAGACGGTATCCTATTGTCGTCTTCCCATGGCGGATACTTTTCACCCCAGACATTATATTCCCAATCGACGATTATAAAATCGCCTGATTCATACTGAACAAAAATCGGCCCGCAGTCTCTGGCCCAAATATCATTTATCTTTTGCTGATGTATCATTACCCGATCCAGATCCACCGCTCTTCCTGAAAGCTTTTGCATCACCCGGTTTCGAATTTCCAGGCTTTCCACAAACAAATGAATTGGTTCAAAAAAGTGGAGTTCTTCAATGATTCTACAGTACACTTCTTCCACCCGTTCCAGCCGTTCGCCCGGCCAGGTTTTACGGTTTGAAGGCCAATGTAATTGAGTAGCTGAATGTCGGGACCATTCCGCTGGCATCCGATAGGTTAAGAGATCCACTAATCGACTATTCGTTTAAAAATGGGTTTGTAGAGTATCTGCAAGCATATAATCTGAGCTATTTTTTCAGCAGCATTTCTTATTAACTCTATGTACCGGCAGAGATTACCTTTAACGTTTTTTGAGCATAATGTTTGAATAAACCCAATGGGTACTTTCTGTTCTCTCATATAAAAGAATTTTTTGTGAACAGATAAATTATGGAAAGTCATGACCAATTAGAATGCATAAAAAAAGGAAGGCAAACCGCCTTCCTTTTTTTTGTACCCTGAAAACCCCAAACTGTATCATAATGGTTTTGGTCTCCATCATTATATTCGAATTAATTATAAGAAACGGCTCATTTTGGCCTATAATTTTTTATATACACTCAAATCAGGCTCTTGCAGAGACAATTTTTGGTTTAAGCCTAACCGGACAGGGGTTCTAAAATTGAATTCAAACACTACATTGATTATATACTGTTTAACCCTTTTAACAGGCCTTCAATTATTAGTATCAGTCAGATCGGATGAAGAAAGAAGAAGTAACCCAGCTTTTAGTTCGGCTTAAATCGGGAGAAAATGAAGTTTATGAAAAGCTTTATCCTCTTATATATGATGAACTGAGGAGTCTCGCCTATCGGCATATGAAGCATCAGCGAGCCGATCACACCTTATCAAAAACGGAGTTGGTTCATGAGGCCTATTTAAAAATGATTGATCAGACTACAATCAATTTTTCGGATAAGAGCCACTTTCTGGCAATCGCTTCAAAATGCATGCGTCAGATTTTAATTGATCATGCCCGTAAAAAACACGCTCAGAAAAGAGGTGGGAAAAATAAAGACCTGACCTTCATCGATGAACTCTTCAGCAAGCAAAAGAAGAAAGCCAAAGAGCTTATTGATATAGATGATGCGTTAAATGAACTCGAAAAACTAAATGATCGTCTGGCTAAAGTGGTGGAAATGAGGTTTTTTGGGGAAATGACGATTGAAGATACAGCCGAGGCACTCAACATCTCAAAAAGCACCGTTAAAAGAGATTGGATGAAAGCAAGGGGCTGGCTCTATAAAGAATTAAAGGGAAAGTTTGATGTCCATTAATGAGCGTTATCGAGGCGGGTTTACGTAGAGTAACGTAAGAGAAGGACGTTTAGAACAAGCATCAATTTACATACAAACTGTATGAGCGACTATAACTGGCAAACCGTCGAAACCATCATCGATGAAGTATTAGCACTCCCTGTCGAAAAGAGAGAAGAGTATATCCGGGAGCGTTGCAAAGGTAATGATGAACTGAAAAATGAGGTAAATCTTTTGCTCGCCTCCATTAACGAATCCGAAGGCTGGCTGGAGAATCCTGAAAAATATAAAGAGGGTTTATTTGAGGAAGCGTCTGATGATTTGGCCTCTCTTCCAACCGATCACATAACGACCGGCAGTAAAATCGGTTCATACATCATCAAAGAAAAGATAGGTGAAGGCGGAATGGGCTCGGTATACCGGGCAGAAAGAGAAGGTAAGGATTTCACGCACGAAGTTGCCGTCAAAATTATCCAAAAGCACCGGGCAACCAAAGAGAATATTCAGCGGTTCCGGAGAGAACAGCAGATACTTGCTAACCTGAAACACACGGGTGTTGCACGCCTGTATGATGGCGGCCTAACTGAAGAAGGCTTCCCGTTTATCATCATGGAATATGTTGATGGTAGCCCGATTACCGCCTACTGCAGAGAGCAAAACTGTTCAGTGAAAGAGAAAATTGAGTTGTTTAAGAAGGTGCTTTCGGCCGTACAGTATGCCCATGAAAACCTTACCATCCATCGCGACCTAAAACCGGATAACATTCTTGTTGATCGCCATGGAAATGTGAAAATTCTGGATTTTGGGATCTCTAAGCTGCTGGAAGATGACGACATTGACCTGACCCGTACTAATGCACAGGTTCTAACCCTGCGATATGCCTCTCCTGAACAAATAAAAAACGGTGTTATCACCACTGCCTCAGATATATACTCACTTGGCATCATCCTTTACAAACTTCTTACCGGGAAAGAGCCATTCAAACTCGATAAGCTTACACGGTATCAGGTAGAAAAAGTCATCGTCGAAAAAGAACCACCAACGCCCAGCTCAATAGTTGAAGGCGGCCTCAAAACCAAACTGAAAGGCGACATTGATGCCATCCTGATGAAGGCCATCCGAAAGGAGCCCGAATCCCGATACAGAACAGCCAATGACTTTATCAATGATCTTAATCATTACTTTGAAGGCCTTCCTGTTACAGCAAGAGAGGATTCATTCCGGTACCGGGCAAATAAATTTATGCGGAGGCATAAGCAAGGTGTGGCTGTTTTTTCGGGAATCGTACTGCTCATATCTGCCCTCGTTGGGTTCTATACTTGGAGAATTACGCAGGAACGAAATCAGGCACAACTGGAAGCTGAAAAAGCCCGACAAGTCACAGAGTATATCAAGGAGATCTTCCGGGTGAACGACCCCACCGAGGCTCAAATCGAAGCTCGGGATCTGAATGCCATACAATTGCTGAACAATGGATTAGAAAGAGTAAACAGATTGCAAAGCCAACCCGCTATTCAATCAGAATTGATGATTGTAATTTCGGATGTGTTCTACGGAATTGGGGAGTATCAAACGGCAGATTCCCTCCTTCAGGCGTCACTAATTATTCAGAAGCAACTTTATGGGGAATCTTCCCCACAAACCGCTAAAACCTACCACAACCTTGGGATCGTAAAAAGGAAATTGGGACATCTGGATCAGGCTATTGAACATGGAGAAATTGCTCTGAACTTATTTAAAAAAGCTTCTGGCACTGATAATACGCTGCTTGCTAATGTAACAGCCGAGCTGGGCAGTAACTACGAAGAGAAAGGAAATGCTGATAAAGCCCTGACTTTGTTTAATGAATCCCTTTCATACTACTATAAAAACAACAGAACAATCAGCCGATTAGACAACCAGAATATTGCTTCTACCAGCCGAAGCCTGGGGCGTCTGTTGGCAAAACAAGGAGAGAACCAAAGAGCTGAAGAACTACTTCAAAACACCTATCGTATTAATAAGGATTTTTTTGGTGATGAAGACCTCAAGGTAGCCTATTCAGCCAACGACCTTGGCACTTTTTATATGAACATAAACGAATATGAAGAATCCTATCCGCTTTTTGAGGAGAGCATCCGAATTAAGAAAAAATTCCTGGAAGAAAATCACCCCAGTTTTGCAAGCACCTACAATAACATGGCCGTTTTGCAGGAAAAGATGGGAAATTTTTCTGTGGCTGAGTCTCTTTATAACAAAACACTGAGTTTAGTTAAAGTGGTTTTCGGGCAGCGGCATCCCGCAACCGTAGCTACTTTAAGTAACATGGGAAGCCTGGAACGCAGAAGGGGTAACTTTGCCCGGTCAGAATCGCTTTACACGGAAGTATTGAAATTAGATCAGCAAATATTTGGAGACCAACACCGGTACATAGGAACCGATTTATATAACATCGCCATTATCAAACACCTTACCGGAAATCTTTATACTGCAGACAGCCTTTTCAACGAATCCGCCTCAATATTGAAGGCCACCCTGCCGCCTTCTCATCCCGACCTGATTAAGACCCTGATCGATCACGGAAAACTGGCCCTTGATCTGGAGGACTCCCAAAAAGCCACGCAATTACTCACCGAGTGTTTAGAGAGACTGGAAGGTTCGGATAATGCCCGTCACAGTGAATATATTGAAGCTTACACTTATCTGGCGCTTTCAACCATGAAAAACAAAGACTTTACATCGGCTGAACGCTACTTTCTCGAGGCCCAGTCAAGAATTGATTCGGTAGATTTTACAGATGAAAAACTCATTGCTATTATTCAGGAAAACCTCGAGACAATACAGGGTTTATAGCCGTTAAAAAAGGATTATTCAATCTTTCGCTTACTAATTTACACAGGCATTGCTCTTTTTAAGGGAAATTTTCTTGAACATTTTCTCAATCTCACCTAACAAATTCAAGCTTCGGGCAGTGATATCATTGTTATTTAAGTGATAAAACATCCCTGCATAACTTAGAAAAGCGCTTCCAGTGTATCTCATTAATCTTTTCGTAATTTATTTTTACCAGACAAAAAGGTTAATATTAAAAGCACATATCCTTACCTTTAGCACTTAATTAAATTGAACCACAAAAAGCCAACATGAGTGTAGATACAATGACCCAGCCAAATTCTTTAAAAAGCCTGGATTATATTGGTTTGGGTGACAATGAAAATGTATTCTGGAACCTGACCCCCTCTGAACTTTATGAGCAAGCTATTCAGAGAAACGAAGCCGTACTCACTAAAGACTACGCCCTCCGTGTTTTAACAGGCAAGTTTACCGGACGTTCTCCCCAAGACAAATATATTGTTGATCAGCCTTCTATCCATGATGATATTGACTGGGGGGATGTTAACCAGCCTATTTCGGAAGATGTTTTTGACAACTTGTACGAAAAGGTAGTGAACTATCTGCAAGACAAAGATCTATTTGTGAAAGACCTCTTTTGTGGTGCTGATGAAAAGAACAGGCTAAACGTACGGGTAGTAAGTGAAGCAGCATACCACGGACTATTTGCCCATAATATGTTTATCCGGCCATCCGCTGAAGAGCTGGAGAATCATGAGCCCGAATTTACTGTGCTGGCCGCTCCCCACTTGAAAGCCAATCCCGAAAAAGACGGCACGCGTACCAGCACATTTATTCTTTGCAACTTTGATAAGAAAATTATCCTGATTGGCGGCACGCTTTATTCAGGCGAGGTGAAGAAGGGTATTTTCTCAGTAATGAATTACCTGCTTCCCAAAAAAGGCGTAATGGCCATGCACTGCTCGGCCAACCATGATGAGAATGGTAAAACGGCTGTGTTCTTCGGTCTTTCCGGAACCGGTAAAACCACGCTATCAGCTGACCCTGATAAAACTTTGATTGGTGATGACGAACATGGCTGGAGCGATGAAGGCACCTTTAATTTTGAAGGCGGCTGTTATGCCAAAACCATCAATCTTTCCAAAGAGAATGAACCGCTGATTTACGCCACCACCAAGATGCCGGGAACCATCCTGGAAAATGTGGTACTGGATGAAAATCGCGAGCCCGATTTTGATGACGTCAGCCTCACCCAGAACACCCGTTGTTCTTACCCGCTTGACTATATTCCTAACGCAAGTGATACCGGCAAAGGCGGTCACCCCGAAAACATTATCTTTTTAACTTGTGATGCTTTTGGCGTGCTCCCTCCCATTTCTAAACTTACTCCGGATCAGGCGATGTACCACTTTATCAGTGGATATACTGCCAAAGTAGCCGGTACCGAGCGTGGAGTAACTGAGCCTCAGGCTACGTTCTCAGCATGTTTCGGAGCCCCGTTCATGCCTCTGCATCCAACAGTGTACGCTGAGCTTTTAGCCGAAAAAATACGCAAGCACGATGCCAATGTTTGGCTTGTTAACACCGGCTGGACAGGCGGTGAATACGGAGAAGGCCATCGAATGAAACTTCCGCACACACGAAAAATGCTGAGCGAAGCCATTGCCGGAAACCTTGAAAAGGTAGAATATCAAACTGATCCGGTTTTTGGGTTCCAGATTCCTACTTCGGTTGACGGAGTACCTTCAGAAGTGCTGATACCGCGAAATACCTGGAAAGACAAAGAAGCCTACGACCAGAAAGCTAAAACGCTGGCTGAAATGTTCATCCACAACTTTGAGCAGTTTAAAGATGAAGCTAGTGACGAATTGCTTGCGGCTGCTCCAAAGGCTGAATAGTACTCAGCATATAGATTCTTAAGCAAAGCCTGTATCCATTTGGGTGCAGGCTTTTTTATTTGACCTTCCTAACGATTGATCCCTAATCAATTCCGATTCCGAATTTCGGAGTGAACGTTATTTTTGTATAATCGGGAATGAAATTTTTCCTCCCGCTTTTACTTGCTTCCCTATGGCTGGTCGGTTGTCATTCAAATCAGGCTCAGACCGACTCACTTGAACTCGTTATACCCAAGCATTATGCCGTCCTGAAAAGCCCTTCACCCCTTGCTATAGATGGCAAAGCAGACGAAATAAGCTGGGAGCTTGCAGAATGGACTGACTTTTTCATTGATATTGAAGGTGAAACGAATCAAAGCCCATATTACAACACACGTGTCAAAATGCTGTGGGACGAAAAGTACATCTACTTTTATGCCGAGATGGAAGAAGAACACGTATGGGCAGACATAACCGATCGGGATGCGGTTATCTTTTACAACAACGATTTTGAAATATTCATCAAACCCAATCAGTTTCAGCCTTATTATGCCGAATTTGAAGTAAATGCGTTGGGAACACTTTGGGATTTATTCCTGGCTCGTCCCTATCGAAGAAATGGCCCGGTATTAGATCATTGGGACCTTAATGAAACGAAAGTGGGAATTGATATAGATGGCACATTAAATGACCCTTCCGATGTTGATGAATATTGGAGTGTGGAAATGGCCATCCCTATTAAACCCATCACTGCCATTGATCGCGGCGTTCAGTTCGGAACGGGGAGTATGTGGAGAATCAACTTCTCGAGGGTGCAATGGCAGCATCAGATCGTCAATGGAAATTATGAAAAAAAGACCGACAAGGATGGAAACCGGCTTCCTGAACATAACTGGGTATGGACTCAACAATCAGTTATTGATATGCACCGGCCCGAACACTGGGGCTACCTCTATTTCGCGGAAAGCCCGGAAGAAGAGATCCAGAAAAATGAGTTAGTTAACGAATACCAGCTGCTATTCTATTTGTATAGAAATCAACTGGATTGGAAAAATATGAATGAGAAATTTACCAGTGACATAATAGATTTAGGCGGACCTGACTTTTTAGTAAATGAACAGACTCTTTCAGCCTCCGTTCATTTAACCAAACTGGGTTTTGAGCTCACGGTTTTAAATACAGAAAACACCTCACTGACCATCAATCAAGACGGTTATATTGTAAAATCACCATGAATAAACTGCTTCTTTTTTTAATAGCGAATACCTTTTTCATTATGAGTTGTAGTGAAAAAACTCCTGAGTCTTCTTTTATAATAGCTGCCTGGACCGGAGGTGATATCGCAGAAACAGAAGAAGAGTGGCGTACACAACTTGATCATTTTTCCTCAAACGGACTCACCGATCTTTTTCTTTCTGCCAGCCCCGAAGAGACTGAAACCGTGGTTAATATAGCTGATGATTATAGCATGAACATTCATGCCTGGGTATGGACGCTAAACCGGCCCAGAGATACCACGGCTGCCAAACACCCTGAATGGTATGCTGTAAATCGAAATGGCGACAATTCATACGACTACAGAGCTTATGTGGATTATTACCAGTGGCTCTCCCCCTTCTCTGAAGGTGCAAGAGAGTATATCAAATCTAATATGGCAGAATACGCTAAAATCACCGGGCTCACTTCCGTTCATCTCGACTATGTCCGATATGTAGATGTCATACTTGGAGCTGATCTTCAGCCAAAATACGATCTGGTTCAGGACCGGCAGTTTCCCAAGTATGATTATGGATATCACCCCAATGCACGCCGGGAGTTTGAAGAACTTTTCGGAGTGGACCCGATGAAAATGGAGCATCCCGAGTTAAGTATGGAATGGCTACAGTTTCGATTGAATGCCGTAACCAGCCTGGTGAATGAGATTGCCCAAATTGTACATGCTGAAGACAAAATGCTTACCGCGGCTGTATTTCCTTTTCCGGAAATGAGCCGGCAGATGGTTCGACAAGACTGGGCCAGCTGGAATCTTGATATTGCTCTCCCCATGTTGTACCAAAACTTTTACCGACAGAATCTGGAGTGGATTCAGTTTTCAACCGCGCAAGGTGTTCGAGAAGCCCACGACCGTTTTGATATCGTGGCCGGGCTTTACATTCCTGCTCTGAACCCTGATGAATTGCAAACAGCTGTTCAAAAAGCAAAAGCAGGCGGGGCTAAAGGAATTTCCGTGTTTGATATCAATGCCTTGAGTGAGGAGCACTGGGAAGTGCTAAGTACTATAAGCAGCAGGAATTAATCCTCTGCCAATGCATTTAACTTCTCGAGGTTGTCCTGAACACGTAGCGCTTCGATCGCTTCATCGATTCCGCCTTTCATGATATTATCCAAATCATAAAGGGTAAGATTGATGCGGTGATCCGTAAAGCGACCCTGTGGAAAATTGTAAGTTCGGATCTTGGCAGAACGGTCGCCTGTAGAAACCTGACTCTTTCGTTCAGCGGCTCTCTCTTTTTGCTTTTCCTCCAGCTCAATATCATACATTTTAGCCCGAAGCATCGTCATGGCTTTTTCTTTGTTTTGATGCTGAGAACGCTCTTCCTGGCACTCTACCACGATGCCGGATGGTTCATGGGTCAAACGTATAGCAGAATCCGTTTTATTTACGTGCTGCCCACCGGCCCCACTCGCCCGAAAGGTATCCACACGGATATCAGCCGGGTTGATATGGATATCCACTTCTTCAACTTCAGGAAGTACAGCTACCGTTGCCGCAGAGGTATGAACACGTCCCTGGCTTTCGGTCTCGGGCACCCGTTGCACACGGTGAACACCGCTTTCGTACTTCATCTTGCCAAACACCTCTTCCCCTTCCAGCTGAAATACAATTTCCTTATACCCTCCTTTCTCGGAATGAGCAATGCTCATGATGCTCATCTTCCATCCCTGTTTGTCGGCATAGCGGCGATACATTTCAAATAAGTCTCCGGCAAAAATAGCGGCTTCATCACCACCGGTACCTGCTCTTACTTCAATAATGGCATTCTTGGAATCTTCCGGGTCTTTGGGAATCAGCTTCATTTTGATTTCCTCTTCTAGCTCGCCCAGCTCTTTCTTAATTTCAGCATTCTCTTCGCGGGCCATTTCTGTGATCTCGGCATCCTCATTCATCTCGATGAGTTCTTTATTCCCTTCCTGCCGGTTTTTAAGATCTTTCCAGGTATCGTAATCCTGAACCAGTTCTTCCAGGTCGCTGCGTTCTTTGGTGAGCTCGGTATATGTATCAGGATCGTCGAACACGGCCGGATCACTCATCGCCGCATTCACTTCTTCGAACCTTGATTTAATTTGCTTTAGCTTTTCTTCTATATCCATTGTAGAGCTGATATTGTTTCAGCCCTGAAATTAAGGATTAAGAATCAGTATTAATACCGGTTTTATGAAAAGCTTTACTTCTATAAATAGATTCACTCCCCAATCATCCTTACCTTAAAAGAAAAAATCCGCTATGCCCCGTACTTCCATACCCGCCAATCTTAAACTTGGATTTTTAGGTGCCGGTCAGCTGGCACGAATGAGTTCTCTTGAAGCCTTTCGGTTCGGTATCCAGGTAGCCGTTTTTTCGGATCGCACTGAGAATGAGCCTGTTCAGTTTATGACTCCTTATTCTACTTCAGGGTCTTTTGATTCTGTAGACGACATGGTGGAATTTGCCAAAGGTTGTGATGTCATCACCCTGGAAAATGAATTTATAAGTTCAGACATCCTGAAAGAAGTACAGGAGAAAAGCGGCACTCCCATCTATCCCTCCCCGGAAAGCTTCGCCTTGATTGAAAACAAGCTGATTGAAAAGCAAACCTTCGAAGCTGCGGGAATTCCTGTGACTCCATACAAGCTGGTCAGAAATGAATCGGACCTGGAACAATTTGGGGAAGATTACGGCTGGCCGTATATGCTGAAGTCTTCCAAAGGAGGGTACGATGGCTATGGAAATGAAACCGTGAACACTATGGAGGAGGCTCAAGAAGCATTCTCAAATCTGGGCGGCGACAAAGGACAGGACATTCTGGCCGAAGCCTTTGTGGATTTCACTAAAGAACTGGCCGTACAGGTAGCCCGAAACGACACCGGCACGGTGGTTTATCCATGTTGTGAAACCGTCCAAAAAGATCATATTTGTGTGGCTGTTTTATCACCGGCCCCAGTAGAGAACATTGTGCGGGAAATGGCTCAGGAACTGGCTGTGAAAGCCACTGAAGCTATTGATGGCAAGGGTATCTTCGCTTTTGAATTTTTTCTGACTAAAGAAGGCTCACTCATCCTCAACGAGTCGGCTCCCCGCCCTCACAATTCCGGGCATTATACCATTGAGGGAACGGTAGCCTCACAATTTGAGAATCACGTTCGCGCGGTTCTTGATCTCCCGCTTGGCTCAACCCGATTAAATAAACCAGCCGTAGCTATGATTAACTTGCTGGGCACGCATAAGCGTCAGGCTGAGACCGATCATATTAAAGAAGCTTTAGAGGAAGAAAACGGACACCTTCACGTATATGGAAAGGTAGATAGCAAAGTTGGCCGAAAAATGGCACACTATACTTTGTTGGGAGAAAACCTTGAAGAAACTTATAAGCAGGCCATGCATGTGACACGAAATATAGAGATTTGAAATTCTGAATTATGAGTTCTGAATTCTATATTTCTCAACAACAAACAAACCAAAAACACTGAGTAATGAGCACACCAATCGTCGGAGTAGTAATGGGCAGCGACAGCGACTGGCCCACCATGAAAGAAGCCACAGAAATCCTGGATTATTTTGGCGTGCCTTATGAGAAGCGCGTGGTTTCTGCTCACCGTACACCCGATGTTATGGCGGATTATGGTAAAGAAGCCCGCAAGCGGGGAATCAGGATTATTATTGCCGGAGCCGGAGGAGCTGCCCACCTCCCCGGGATGTTAGCCAGCCATACAACCCTGCCTGTTATCGGCGTACCGGTTAAAACAACGGCTCTTGGCGGAGTGGACAGCCTATACTCCATAGTCCAAATGCCAAACGGTATTCCTGTAGCCACGGTAGCCATTGGGAAAGCAAAAAATGCAGGACTCCTTGCTGCCCGAATGCTCGGAATGAATGATGAATCTTTGTCCGGAAAGCTGGAAGCCTATCATAGGGAAATGGCCGAAGAGTCGATGAAGAAGACGGACAACCTCAAGTAATACACAAAAATTTATTACCCTCAATCCTTTGCGAAAGGCCTAAAATAACGTACTTTTAGGCTGGATTTACGTTGATACTTAGACTTTTGAATTCATTCAGATTTTAGTTCTGATTTCTCCTATATCCGATAATTTTTAACCACATTTTGATACTATGAATATTTATATAGGAAACCTTAGTTATGGAGTTTCCAGCGACCAACTCAGAGAAGTTTTCGAAGCTTATGGTGAAGTAAGTTCCGCCAAAGTTATTACCGACAGAGGTTCAGGCCGTTCTAAGGGTTTTGGATTTGTTGAGATGGATAACAAAGCCGAAGCTGAAGCCGCTATTGAACAGCTCGACGGTGCAGAGATTGACGGTCGTCCGGTAAAGGTAAATGAAGCCAAACCCCGTAACTAATACTTCGGGTTATGAAATTTTCAGCCCCCGTTCATTTATTTGAACGGGGGCTTTTTTATTAACTTTTTTTCGGATCTACTTTTTGAAGTAACTTTATTGATCCGTAACAGTACATAACTAAGTCATTTAAACTCAACTAACTCAAGGAGCTATTACCATGATTATGACCACTACCAATCACTTAGACAGAAAAGAAGTGCAAAAATATTTGGGTATTGTTACCGGAGAGGCCATTTTGGGAGCCAATATCTTTAAGGACTTTTTCGCAGGGATCAGAGATATCGTTGGTGGGCGTTCCGGTGCTTACGAAAAAGAACTACAGCAAGCCCGTAAACTGGCTTTCGAAGAAATGGAACTGAAAGCCAACAGCGTGGGTGCCAACGCAATCATCGGCATAGATATAGATTATGAAACTATAGGCGCCAATGGAAGCATGTTGATGGTTTCCGTAAGCGGAACCGCCGTTTCTGCCGAATAGATTCCTAAAAAATTTATATCACAGAGACGCAAAATCGTGCGTCTCTGCAAATTAGTTTTGGTCTTTAACCAAACATGTCCTTCATCTTAGAGAAGAAATTCTTCTCACTGCCATCCAGATTAGATGGATCGAAGTTTTCTTCATCTTTGAATGACTTAACCGCTTCTTTTTGCTTGTCCGTCAGTTCTTCAGGGATGTACACATTTAAACGCACGTATTGGTCTCCGTCGCCTGAGTTATTCAACCCTTTGATTCCTCTACCGCGCATGCGTAACATTTTTCCGGGCTGAGTGCCGGGATCGATTTTAAGCTTGGCTTTGCCTTTTAGCGTAGGCACCTGTACTTCGGTTCCCAAAATGGCATCAGGAACGCTCAGCGTCAAGTTGTAATAAATATTATTCCCATCGCGGTCAAAATGCTCGTGCTCTTTTTCTTCTATAAGCACAATCAATGATCCGGCTGACCCTCCGCGACGCCCCGCATTACCTTGTCCACGCAGCGTGATGTAATTTCCATTGGAAACACCGGAAGGGATATTCACCTTAATGGTTTCCTCGCCCTTCACACGGCCTTCGCCACTACACTTCTTACACTTGTTTTTAATGATACGGCCTTCCCCTGCACAATTAGGGCATGCCTGAACGTTCACCATTTGCCCGAGCATGGTTCGGGTTACCTGCCGTACTTCCCCCATTCCATTACAGGTTCCACAGGTTTCAAAATCAGAATTGGTTTCTGCGCCGGTACCGTTACATTCGTCGCATTTAATCTGTTTTTTAATCTTAAGCTTCTTTTCAGCTCCAAAAGCAATTTCTTCCAGCGTCAATGGCATTCTGATTTTCATATCAGATCCGGGCTGTCCGGGTTCTTTCCTGCCACGGGAACGACCTCTACGGCCTCCTCCCCCGAAAGCTTCTTCTCCAAAAAAGCCACTGCCAAAGATATCCCCAAAACGGCTGAAGATATCTTCGAAGCCCATGTTATCAAAGTCGGCTCCGCCGCCAAAGCCACCCTGTCCGTTCACTCCCTGGTGCCCAAACTGATCGTATCGGGCTCGCTTATCAGAATCCTTAAGTACTTCGTACGCCTCGGATGCTTCTTTAAATTTCTTTTCTGCTTCTTTATCTCCCTTATTTCTATCGGGATGATACTTCATAGCCAACTTTCGGTAGGCCTTTTTTATTTCAGACTCCGAAGCACCTTTATCGACTCCTAATATTTCGTAATAATCTCTTTTGGTAGACATGTTTTACTCGCTCACTATAACTTTAGCATGACGGATTGTACGATTGCCAATTTTGTAGCCGCTATCCAAAACCTGCAGCACCACATCGCTTCCGGTGTCTTCATCCGGGGCGGGTTGTTTCATCATGGCATCGTGTAGGTTCACGTCAAATGGCACACCTGTTTTATTGATGCGTTCAACGCCGTGCTTTTCAAGCACTTTCTCAAATTTGTCTGCCACCATTTTCACCCCTTCAAGAAAACTGTCCTCAATTTCCGATTCTTCGGCTGCCTTAAGGGTTCGTAATAAATCATCGCTGATGGGCATAAAGTCTTCCAGAGCACCTGCCTTGGCTTCTTCAAACAGCTGTACTCTTTCACGCTGTACTCGTTTACGAACATTCTCTAGCTCAGCTGCTTTGCGAAGCAATCCATCCTTTGTATTAGATAACTCTTTCTCCAGCTCTTCAATTCTGATATCTTTCTCGTCCTTAGCCGATTCTTGTTCCTCGTTATCAGTTCCGGAAGCTGCTTTTTCTTCCTGTACTTCTTCAGTTACCTCTTCCTCAGTCGAGATATCCTCTTCTGAAATCTTGTCTTTGCTCATCTACTTTATCAGTATTAATACTTAAAAATTTTCTTCGTTTGTATTGCCCAATGCAAATAGTATGCCACGAACCTAACTCTCTCTATGAAATGACAAAGTTACTTCATTCTGTCATTCCTTTAAGATATTGGCATAAAAAAACCACTGCATTGTTACCAATACAGTGGTTAGAGTCTTACTTACTTAAGAAAAGTAGTTTAACTGCCAGATTGCTGACTTACACAATCTCCTGCGCAAACTTGAACGCTTGGCAGATTCAGTACATCTACAGCAGGTAACGTAGCATTAAACGTTTCTTCTATCGTCTTCAATACTTCGTTCACTACAATTGCATTACCTCGTGAATTAGGGTGAATTCCATCTGTTGAGAAAACACCGTTAGGACTGAAGTCAGGAGCCAGCAGGGTTCCGCTAACACGTACTCCAAGCTCTCCATCACTTAAACCAAACAAATCAAGGAAGGCGCCATCAACTGCATTTGTACTATGAAAAGCAATACGGGTTGAATTTGCATTCGCACCTTGTACAACTTGTTGCATAATCCCATTAAATGTTTGTCTTGCTGTTTCAATTTCCACGATTTCATCGCTGGTAAGTGTGTACTCGTCGCCAAGAGGCACTACCACTCCTATTTGAGATTGCGGGTTTTGCGGATCAGCAAGTGTTCCAAGTACAGAACCGGCTGAAAGTAGAACCAATTCATCGCCAATCTGCGGAAGGTCTCCCATCATTGGTCTTGCCTGTTCGTAAGGAACCAAAGCGGCACGTTGCTGAGCTGAAATGGCACCCGCCCCTTCAAGCTGATCGAATTTAGGCCCAAGGTCTTCCAGGTTGTCATCAATTATCAGAACGGGATTTGCGCCGGCAGAATAGCTCACCTTACGCATTTCAGCGTCTGCCTGATCGTGACCGAGGTTAGCCACAATGGCATCAAGAGCAGCATTAAATCCTGCAAATGCCTGATTAAGTGCATCTGAAGTTTCCTGGTCGAGTACTATTTGATCGTAAGTAACAGCTCTGAAGTATGGAATAGCTAAAATCGGTGGAATATCAATAACTACACCTTTCAGATCAGGTACTTGCATCAGGTTGTTAATAACCGCAGAAAAACGGGTTTGATAGTCTGCCTGAGAAGTAAAAATTGCATCGTTCGTTCCACCACTGATAGCAAAACCAAGTACATCATTATTTCCAATCCATAAGGAGAAGAAAGTAGGCCCTGCACTAATAGCATCACCTAAAATAGTAGACCCGTTTTGTCCATCTGCACTTGGGTTACTGGCAAAGCGAGCATAAAACGGGCTATAAGCCGGATTTTGCTCGGAATTTGGTCCACCCGCTGCTGGTGTTAACAACTGACCAACCTGAATGCCCGGAACGCCAAAATTATTCAGCTCACTGGTTGCTCCGGAATATGGGGTAATCGGATCTCCTCCAACTACCGGCGATGGTCCGGGAATATTAGTGTCAAGCTTAAAACGACCAAGAACAAGGCTTCCTTGTGGATTCTCTACCGCCGTATTGAACCCGTTTTCAGAGTTTATGTCCGGCTGGTTGAAATCAGAAGTACCACCCACGATTTCGAACTGTGAATTCATCAAAACGGCGATGGAATTAGACTGACCATCGTTGTATAAGGCTGCATCCATATATCCGGCAGTCAATGAATTCCCTATGGCTACATAGTTGCTGAAATTGGCATCACCGGCGGAATAGTTCTCCGATGGTGGTTCTTGTATTGGGTTGTCTTCCAGACGGTCATCGATCAAGGATTGTTCCTGACCTTCACATCCTACAAATACAAGAGCAGTTACTAAGAATAGTTTAGATAATTGATTTAAGTATTTCATAATAAAAATCTCTTTTTGTTTAGTTCAGGAATTGATCGAATGTGACGGAGAAGTAGTAAATGGCTCCCATTCTTGGGTTACCAAATGAGGTAGTATATCGCTCGTTCAGCACATTACTTCCACCAAGCTTAAGAATGGTGTTGTATTGATTGAGCTTATAACTGAACTGTGCGTCAAGTGTACCATAAGCCGGAATTACGCCTGCACCAAAAGATGATTCCCAGAAGAAAGCATCCTGCCAGCGATAGGTGAAATTAAAGCCCAGGTTATCTATCACTTCGCGGTTTTCGAGATTTACATTATATCTCCATTCCGGAGTGTTGTAACTTGCCCGGAAACCCTGATCAATTAAATCATCTTGATCCAATAGTTTGTTGTAAGAAACATTACCGCCAACTTTAAACCCTTTTGGAAGAGAGTAATCTACATTCAACCCCCAACCGTGTGAGTTTACGGTTCCGTCGGCATTTACGTCGAACCCATATTCCTGAGTTACTACGCCACCGTTAATGATAGCATCTTTTCCGTCATCACTGTCTGCATCAAAAGTACCAGGATCTTCACCTGGGCCATTCGGAACCCCTTGCACAAACTGGATTTCGGCAATGAAATCGGTATAAGAACTGTAGTAGTAATAAGCATCAATCATCAGCTTGTCGAAGAGTAGCGACTTATATCCGACCTCATAAGTTTCCACTTTTTCTGTTTTGAATTCTTCAAATTCCACTGCTTCTAATGCTGCTCTGGCATCTGCAGCACTACCTCCACTATTTGAAATTTGCTGTGCCTCCTGTACACTTTGTGCTGTATAAACAGTATTTGTTTCGAAACGGTACCGATCTACCAGGGTCTGGTTACTACCAATCAATAACCGGCTTACCACATCAAGATTAATGAACTGATCCTGTGTAGTCGGGATTCGGAATCCTGTTTGATAGGAAGCCCGGATATTATGCTGATCGGCTACTGTAAAAGTAGCAGAAACACGGGGAGAAAACTGGCCGTCAAAGTATTCGTTTTTATCATAACGAACAGAACCCTGAAGGTTTATCTGGTCATCAAGGAAACTCTTTGATGCCTGTAAATATGCTCCCCACTCATTGATATCAAACTCTTCTTCGTTCGCTACATCTTCATAGGCAAACAACGTTCCTTCAGAGTTAAGGTCATAAATCCGGTAGTTAGCGCCGGCAATAAGTTCAACTACTTCAGGATCAACTAATTCAGAAAAATTGTACATCCCCTCTACGTGATAAAGATCTGACTTATCGAGGAATAAAGCACCACCCTCAGCAATAGACAAGGCACGAAGTGAATCAACTGCCCGCTCAAAAGCCGGAGAGCCAGGAAGATAATCCTGTTGGCTTGCGGTTGCAGCCTGATCTGCTGCCTGATGAGCCTCTTCTACAGTAGCACCCTGAGTTCTGGCCTCGCCAAACCTCTGGAAATAGGGGGTAATGTAGGATATTTGGTTAATTCGGGTAGCAACGGTATTGGCTGCATATGTATCACCGGCGTCTTCCTGAGTAGTATAGGCTCTTAAAAAGAAATTAGGATTTCTAAGCTCAAGTTTTGCTGTCCAAATATTGAAATCGTCGAGAACAAAACGGTCATTGGCCGTGTAAACCGTACTACCAAAGCCGATATTATACTGGCCCAAAATTTCGTAGTTATCATTGATACGATAATGAAGCGCCGAGCCCAATTTTAAACTCTCGGTTGTATTATCTACAAATTCATCTTCGCGGAAACCCGGTGCTGAAAAATTACCATCCGGTCCGTCAGGATATAAACTGCGTATAGCTGCTACCTGGGCTCCTTGCGAACCTCCTCCTGCTATAACACCATCGGCAATAGCCCCTAAATTGAGTATGTCATCCCCATAAATATTTACACCGTTAAATACCCGGCGGTCGTTACGTGGATAATCGCCACGTTCTACAATTCCGCTTTGGTCACGATAATCCTGAGCCACAAAATCCTGCGCGCGTAAATAAGAGGCCACTACTTTATAGGCAAATTTGTTGTTCACCGTGTTTCCATACCGAAAATCATAACTCTGGTAGAGTGAAGGATCTTCTACTTCACTATCTATATGATTTACACCTTGCTTGATGTTAAACGAAAGTCCCTGATACTCAAACGGACTTTTACTGTTCATAAGCAAAATTCCATTAAGGGCATTAGGTCCGTATAGTGCGGAAGCTGAGCCCGGAATAAGTTCGGCGCTTTCCAGGTCGAGCTCTGAAATACCCACAATATTACCTACAGAGAAATTCAGCCCCGGAGCCTGATTATCGATTCCATCGATCAGCTGAACAAACCTGGTGTTACCATTTGCTCCGAATCCACGAGTATTAATCGACTTAAAGGTCATACTTTGAGTACTAAAGTCGACCCCCTGCATATTTGATATAGCGTCATAAAAAGACGGAGAAGCGGAAGTTTGAATATCCAGAACATCCATTTTTTCAATACTGACAGGCGATTTAAGGATGCTTTCCTCTACACGAGAAGCTGAAACGACTAAGTCACCCCCTGAGATTGTTTCCTCTTCCAATGTAATTTCAAGATCATCTACATTAGATTCGGTTATTTCTACCCGCTGAGAGGTAAATCCAACAATAGAGACAATGAGCGTTAATGGCGGATCCTGCTGTACCGTTAAACTAAATGTACCATCAGGTCGTGTAGAAGTTCCTATTACTTTACCATCAACCCGGATATTAACCCCTGCCAATGGCTCTCCTTCTGTATCAGTGACTATTCCTGATATTACTGTTTCATCTTCTATATTTGATGCGTAGGCACTTGTTGTACACACACATAAGGTAAGTATCACACACAAGGTAAATACTCGCTGAATCATGTTGCTCATTGTATTGATCCTTTTGATTATGGTTAGAGAGGCCAACTTTTATACCGTCTGTAAAATCAAGTCCATATATATGGAATTTCCTATTTAGGCCGAACTTTTATATAACACCAAATAAAAGTCTGTTTTTGGGATAAATGCAAGCGCTTTCACCACTTTTTATTTATGCATGAATGCTTTGCTTCTCTTATCCTTAGCAAAACTTTTACAACCCCCTTTAAGCACTATCACTATGAATGTTTCAGTAAAAACAGGTTTTAAATTTTTTCAGCTATTATTTTTTGTGCTGCTGGTATCCAATTGCGACACAAAGGTTAAAAAAAGTGCAAGTGAATCAGCACAGCCTGTTTCCTATCTCGCCCTTGGTGATTCTTATACCATTGGCACCGGAATTGAGCGGGAACACAGCTACCCTTATCAGCTGGCTGATTCTCTTTCAACCCTCGGCTTTAAAATAGATACCACCCATATTATTGCCACCAATGGCTGGACCACTGCTGACCTTAAAAATGGAATCGCTGAGCACAACCCTGCTTCTGATTTCGACCTGGTTTCTTTGTTGATTGGCGTCAATAACCAATATCAATGGCTGGACATTGAGCTGTATAAGGTAGAATTCCGTGAATTACTGGAACAAGCCATTGGGTTTGCCGGTGGAGACAGCAAAAAAGTTTTCGTCATATCTATCCCCAATTATGGGGTTACGCCATTTGCTCAGTCTAAAGACCCGGAAACCATTCGTCGAAAAATTAGTGAGTATAACGCCCTGGCTCAAGATATCAGTGGTGAATATGATGTTTCTTTTATTAATATTACGCCTATCTCAGAGATGGCCGAAGACGACCTGACGCTACTGGCTACTGATGAACTCCACCCTTCCGCAAAAATGTACAGCATGTGGATTGAGGAGATGCTCCCAACCGTAACTCACATATTGGTGCCATGAAAACTGAATTCAACCTAACACATATTTCCGCCAATAAAGACCCTCTCACTGACCGGATCACTTTCACTGAAACGCTCGAGTTTCGGTTATGGATGACCGTTGCAGCCAGTTGTATGATCAGCGTCTACATTTTTGATATGCTTGATGTTGATTTAGCTGGCTGGCAACAAATGCTTCTGGCAGCCGGAATGGTAATTGGCTATGGATTTGCCTTTATGGGTATTTTATTTAGAAGGAGCGCCGGGAAAGCAGTCATTTCTGAGAATGAGATCAAACTGCATCCAACCAAGAAAAAAGATAAATATCCGGATGAGCCTATTTCTGTTACCGAAAGTTCAGAGATAAAAGTATATGTAGTTCAAAAACTGAACTGGTTTACGCCCAAGGCTATCTTACAGTTTACTGTTACAAATAACAGTCAGGAGAATGAATTCACCATAAAATTAGGGAACAAAAAAACCAAAGAGCAATATTTGGAGTTATTGGAAGGTTGGTACAGGGGTGGTTATTCTGTAGAAGAATATGACATTTCAGGAAGCCGGATTTTTAAATTAGATCGAGGAAAATCATATGCAGACATTCAAGAAATCAAATCAGAATATGGTATCAGCTGGTAAGAAGCTCACTAAAATTACTCTTGTCGTTTCTATGATGTTTTTTGGCTACAGCGAAAAATCATCAGCCCAGAATCAAACTGATGAACGGACCATCACCATAAATATGAGCGCATCAGAAATGCTCCCGGCCGATCTTATTATTTTCAACGTGAACATCAATGCCGAAGCAGACTCACCGGAAGAAGCTTTTCAAATTCATAAAGAGAGAGAATCACTGTTGGCCGAACTTCTCAAAAAGTATGATATCAAAGAAGATAACATCAACTACGAGCCTATTCGCATGAATAAAAGGTATCGTAATGATGACCGCATGACCACGGCAACAAACCAGTCGGTTAGCCTCACCTTCAGTGATTTTTCGATTTATGAAAAGATCCAGGTTACCTTAATCGAAAATGGTTTTGACTCTTTTAACGGACGGTTCTCATCCACGGAAATTTCTCAGGGCAAGGAAAAAGCACTTATCTCTGCTATTGAAGCTGCAAAAAAGCGGGCAGAACTTATCGCTAAAACATCAGGCACTTCTTTAGGCCCGGTTCAGCATATCAATTATTCCGATCATCAGATAGGTATGCCCCGTCAGTCGGATGTGATGGAACTGCAAGCGATGAAAAGCGATGCCTCAATGATGGATTTCGGCCAGTCCGTTTCAGTAACCGCCAACATTAATATCTCTTTTTCTATCGAGTAATTCATTTCGTTAATCGTTGATTCGTTATTCGTTTCAAACCCTTTACGAATAACGATTAACGAATACCCAATTCACGGTTCAACAACATTTACCGCGTCAAAATACTTCGCTGCTTTTTCCAGGCCTTCATCTCCGTTCAAGGCCACATACCAGTATTGTTCAATTATGCCGGTGTCATTTTGCATGAGCAGCTGCATGGTTCCCTGAGACTTATGCTCGGCAATCACCCAGTTTCCAATGATGTTATAGTTCATCCGGTCGTTTACTCCAAAAGTCTGATTCCGGTTAAACTCAAATGTTTTGCCGGGCATCACTTTGGTTTCGGGGTACCCTTCAAGCTGGGTGAACTTCACCCCGGGATCATCTTCTCCGCGACGAACAAAAGCTTCCAGGGCTATCGGTCGGCTCTCTTCAGGCAGTGTTTGCAAAGCCTGGAGGGCAATCACCGCCGATGCTTTATGATGTCCATGAGTAGTTTCATACGGCAGCATCAGAAATAGAAAATCATACGCCCCCTTTTCCATGATGGAAACCAGCTTTTCCCGCGCCCAATCTGTATTCCACTTTTTCAGTGGTATACTTACATCTTCGGTGTATTCAAAATCAGGTTGATCCAGAAAGAAATAATTTCGGATTCCCACAATATCGCCCCCGGCCATCAGCTCCTTCTTTCGGATTCCGGGCAGCCATTCCCGGCCTACTTCTTCTTTATCCAATTCCTTTCCGTAGATATAATTCCCCAGGGTTGAATAGGTATATCCTCCTTCTCCATTCGTCAACAGAGCCAAATCCACCACACCATTCAGCAGTTGGGTAGTCTTGAAAATGGTAGCTGAAAACAAGGCATCATCATCGGGGTGAGCCGTTACCAGCAACACTTTGGGTTGGTAATCGAGAGGGGAATCCTGAGCGTTGATATTGAGGGATACAATCAGAAATGCGACGAAAGCGAGAAGTAATTTTTTCATGAATAATTTTTTAATGAAATGGACGCACGTAAAATAAAACAGAAATAGGAACTCATCAGATTTTATAGATACTCTTTTAGAACATACCACACCGTTTCAGCGATCACATCATGACCCTTGGGGGTTGGGTGAATGCCATCTCCCTGAATCAGCTCTTCTTCCCCGCCCAGTTTATTCATAATCAGCGGGATCAAAGGCAGATCATTTTCTTCTGCCAGTTCAGGGTAAATATCCTGAAACTGGGAAGTGTATTCTTGTCCCAAATTAGGTGGAACCTGCATTCCGGCCAGTATAATCTGACCGTCAGGGTTTTTTGCCTGATATTTATCAATGATCTGCTGAAGATTATCCTTGGTCGATCTTAAATCAATGCCCCGAAGTCCGTCATTACCTCCCAGCTCCAGTACCATAATGTCAATATCGCGGCGAAGAATCCAATCAATACGCCGAACTCCTCCGGCTGAAGTTTCCCCGCTTAGTCCCCCGTTAATAACTTCATAGTTCAAGCCCAGTGAATCAATTTTTTCCTGGATAATAGCAGGAAAGGCCTGTTCTTGCTGTACGCCCAGCCCGGCTGTAATGCTATCTCCAAAAAATAGAATGGTTTTTGAGTCAGCATTTTGAGCAGGCAACGAAATTGAAAAAATGGTACATAAAAAAAAGGTGGTTATAAAAAATCTCATTTCAGATAACTATTTAGATTTTATCTCGTACTTTTTTAGAAATTATACGGAATGTTAGAAGGCAATACCCTTGTTTGTTTCGGTATAACCAAATACAAGTAACGTGTCAAATATACTCGAAGTTCATCAGTTATACCGCAAGTTTGAAAGCGGCTCAAAAATATTAACCGTTGTTGACAACATTAACTTTTCTATTCAGGAGGGTATCTCATGCGCTATTGTCGGACCTTCCGGCTCAGGTAAAACCACCCTGCTGGGATTATGCGCCGGATTAGACCGGCCCACCTCGGGAAGTGTCTCCCTGAATAGAATTCCGTTAAACCCACTCAACGAAGACGAACGCGCACAGGTTCGAAACCAACATGTGGGTTTTGTATTTCAGACTTTTCAGCTGGTGCCTACTCTCACTGCTGTAGAAAATGTGATGGTCCCCCTGGAATTACGCGGAGAAGCTACACAGGAAGTACGGGAACGAGCCATAAATTTACTCACAAGTGTCGGACTAGGTGATCGAACCCATCACTACCCTACACAACTTTCAGGTGGAGAGCAGCAGCGTGTGGCCATTGCCCGGGCTTTTATCAATCAGCCTAAAATTTTATTTGCTGATGAACCCACCGGTAACCTCGATACCGAAACCGGGCAGTACATCGAAAAGCTGATCTTTGATCTTAACGAACAACAGGGCACTACCCTGGTTCTGGTAACACACGACCTGGAACTTGCCAAAAAGTGTGACCGTATTATCAGATTAAGAAACGGCCGCATTCACGAAGACAGCTTTGCTGAACAACAACCTGAAGCCGTAGTCAAATAGTCCATGAGTAATAAAAATTCTATGTGGTGGACATTCAAAATGGCTTGGCGGGATTCCCGCTCCAACCGATCCAAGCTGTTCCTTTTTATGGCGGCAATTATTGTTGGAGTGGCAGCTCAGGTTGCCATTACTTCCTTCCGCGATAACCTGAATACCAGTATCGAAAACCAGGCCAAAGAACTCCTTGGAGCTGATCTTGAGGTAGAGCGAAATGCTCCCTTCCAGCCGGAACTACAACAAGTTCTTGATTCATTGGGTGGTGAAGTTACTACCGGACTGGGGTTCAACTCCATGGCTTTTTTCCCTAAAAACGGGAATACACGCCTTTCTCAAATCACCGCTTTTGAAGGGGAATTTCCCTATTACGGAGACCTGGTTACCGAACCCGCATCTGCAGCCGATGTGTACCAGCAGAACCAATCTGCCTTGGTCGATGAACCCATTATGAGGTTATTCGGGATTGAACCCGGAGATTCGGTGAAAATCGGGCAGGTAACGTACAAGATTGAAGGAGCAATCATAGATGTACCGGGGCAACCGGTTGCAGCCTCTTTTTTTGGCCCGAGGATATTCATTCCGAAACAGAATGTTGAAGAAACCGGATTACTTCAAAGAGGCAGCCGGCTGGAATATATCTCCTACCATAAGTTTCCCGAAGGAACCGATATGGAGTATGTGGATGACCGGCTCGACCAGCTACGCGATGAACAAAACCTGCGTTTCGGCTATGATACCGTGGACGAACGGGAGGAAGAAGTGGGAGAAGCCATCCTTTACCTTTCCAATTTCCTGAACCTTATCGGCTTTATTGCCTTATTACTTGGTGGTATTGGAGTTGCCAGTTCCATTTTCGTGTACATCAGGCAAAAGATAAATACTGTAGCTGTTCTCCGTTGTGTGGGTGTATCATCCAATCAGGCAATGGCTATCTATCTTATACAGGCAACAGCTATGGGTTTTATCGGGTCGATGCTTGGAGCCATTCTTGGATCAGTTGTTCAATTGTACCTGCCGGTTTTGGTACAGGATTTCCTCCCGGTTGACATCGAACTTTATATCTCGTGGATCTCCATTTTCATCGGTATTGGAACCGGGGTGATTATCTCTATCCTATTTGCCCTTTTTCCACTGCTTGCGGTCAAGAAAATATCACCTTTATTCTCCTTGCGCAGTGTAGATGTAAATCTGTCGGGTCTCCTTCAAACTTCGACCAAAGTAATCCTTGGAGTCATCCTGGCCGTATTCATCACCTCTTATGCCTGGCTGATGCTGGGTGAGCTGATACCTGCCCTGTTCTTTACGCTTGGGCTTGCAGTTTGTCTATTATTACTCACTGGTTTCGCTAAGTTAATTATGAAAGGCTCCCGCAAGTTTTTACGCGCCGGCTTCAGTTATGAGCTTCGGCAAGGACTGGCTAACCTTTATCGACCTAATAATCAGACGACCACTCTCCTGCTCACCTTTGGTTTGGGCGTAACCATGATCAGTTCTTTGTATCTGACTCAGGATATGCTGCTCGATCAAATCGACTTTGGCGGGCAACAAGACCTGCCAAACCTTGCCTTGTATGATATTCAGTACGACCAGAATGAAGGGGTTAATGAAATTATTCAATCCGGAGGGCACGAAATTCTTCAGAACGTCCCCATTGTTACCATGCGTATTCAGGGCGTAAATGGATACACAAATGCGGAATGGGATCAGGATACCACCCGAAATGCAAGTGGCTGGGCACTGAATCGTGAATACAGATCTACCTACAGGGATTCTTTGTTGCCATCCGAAGAGTTGGTTAAAGGAGAATGGATTGGAAATGCAGCAGACATGAACGAGCCTTTCCCTGTTTCCATCGAAGAAGACCAACGGGATAACCTCGCCATTGATATAGGTGATACACTCACCTGGAACGTACAGGGCATCCCCATTCAAACCTATGTAGCAAGTACCCGAACAGTGAAATGGGATCAGCCTCAGCCTAATTTTTTTGTAGTATTTCCGGCCGGCGTTCTGGAATCTGCTCCCCAGTTTTTTGCAACCACAGTTAACACCACAAGCCGGGAGGCTTCCCTTGAACTACAACAGGAACTTGTTCAAAGTTATCCAAACGTTTCGGCTATTGATATC
Source organism: Gracilimonas sp. BCB1 (assembly GCF_040117685.2). Classification (NCBI taxonomy): domain Bacteria; kingdom Pseudomonadati; phylum Balneolota; class Balneolia; order Balneolales; family Balneolaceae; genus Gracilimonas; species Gracilimonas sp. BCB1. The sequence continues at coordinate 171,168 of NZ_JBEDYP020000013.1, forward strand.
GGACAGGTCATCGAAACCGTTCGAAATTTCATCGATAAAGTAACTTTTGTGATTCAGTTTATCGGATTATTCAGCATCATTACCGGTTTGATTGTATTGGCCGGCTCAGCTGCTACCAGTCGCTTTCAACGGATACGCGAGGCTGTTTTGCTCCGTACTCTTGGAGCTGCAAAGAAACAGGTGATTAAAATTCAGGTTATCGAATATGTATTGTTAGGCGTGATGGCTTCTATCACAGGACTTGTTCTCTCGCTTGGTGCCAGTACCTTAATCGGCTACTTCTATTTTGATATTGAGTTCGTACCGAACTTCTTCATCATTGGAATTGAGATACTGATTCTTACGGCCCTCGTTCTGCTCATAGGATTATTCAACACCAAAGGGGTTCACAATAAACCACCGCTTGAAGTACTAAGAGCTGAAGCAACTTAGAAGCCAATGCCTTAAGTTTAGAATAAGGAACATCGTGCGGAAATATCCTTTTAAGTGATAGAATGACAATAAAAACATCTATCATGAGATCTCTACGCCTTAAACCTTTAGCAGTAATTCTTCTTCTCTTACTTCCTTTTGCTTCCTGTAAAAACTGGAGCAAGACAGCTAAGGGAACTACCATTGGAGCAAGTGCCGGGGCCTTAGCTGGTGCGATTATAGGAAAAGCAGCCGGTAGCACTACAACCGGAGCAATTGTTGGCGCCGCTGTTGGAGGAGCAACCGGAGCAGCTATCGGTAATTACATGGACAACCAAGCTGAAGAGTTAGAAGATGAACTTCAGAATGCAGAAGTGGAACGTATTGGAGAAGGCATTAAAATAACCTTCGATTCCGGCATCCTCTTCGATACCGACTCTTATGTAATTAAAGACCCGTCTAAAAGAGATCTGGAAGATTTAGCCAGAGTCCTGAAAAAATATAAAGACACTAATATCATGTTTGGCGGACATACGGACAGCAGAGGCTCTGAAAGCTACAACCAGGACCTGTCTGAACAACGAGCCCGTTCAGTAGCCGAGTTCATGGCCTTTATTGAAGTTGATCCCGAAAGAATGACGATTGTCGGATACGGTGAAAACCAACCTGTAGCTACAAACGATACCCCGGAAGGCCGCCAGCAGAACCGCCGGGTTGAAGTAGCCATTTGGGCCAATGAAGATTTAAAAGAAGCGGCCGAAAATGGAAAAATAGGTAGCTGATATCACTTTACTTATTAGTTTTTATTTTAGTCCTGCACGTTTAAAACAGCAGGACTTTTTTATTTCTTTTGTTAAAAACTATTACGATTCTACCACAGTACCTTAAAATTTTGGTTCACCGATGAAAAAAATAAAGAAAAGACTTCCTATACCCTCTTTTTTAAGACAAAATCAAAGTTCTAAAAAGCCGGGTCAGGCTCCTGGCACCCTCCTTTTTACCGGAGAGAAGCGCCTGGAAAATGTCTTGATGCATCTCTATGACTACGATGTTGAGCATCTTTCAGAGCACGACCTTTCCGAAATTGATGACAGCAAACCCTATCTCGATTCTCCTTCTAAGACCTGGATTAATGTATGCGGGCTTCACGATATAGAAAAACTGAAGGAGATTTGGGATTATTTTAACCTCCACCCTCTCATTCAGGAAGACATTCTGAATACCCAACAGCGGCCAAAAATCGAGGAATATGCTGACCATATGTTTTTTGTTCTTCGGATGATGAGTATAGCGGATGATACCGGAGAATTGAAGGTGGAACAAGTTAGTATCGTATTGTCACCAAACTCGGTTCTTTCTTTTCAGGAAGATGATTTCCCCATTTATGAACCGGTGCTGCACCGTCTTAGAAATGCAGCCCCCCGCCTTCGTAAACAAGGGCCCGATTATCTTGCCTATGCCCTTATCGATACCATCGTGGATCACTATCTGAAGGTGATGGAAAAAATCGGCAACGAAATTGAAGAGCTTGAAGATGAAATCCTGCAAAAGTCTGACGAATCAGTACCGGAGAAAATTCATGCCTTACGCCGAAAGCTGATTTTCTTCCGGAGATCGGTATGGCCGCTTCGTGACAGCCTGAACTCTCTGCTCAGAGAAGAATCTCACCTGATCCATGAGGAGAACAAGATCTTTTTCAGGGATGTATACGATCACCTTGTACAAATAATAGATGGCATAGAAAACTACCGGGATATGGCAATGGGGATGCTGGATATGTACATGTCTCAGGTCAGCAACAAAATGAATGAAGTGATGAAGGTATTGACCATTATCGCAACCATCTTTATTCCGCTTACATTTATAGCCGGCATCTATGGGATGAATTTTGAACATATGCCCGAACTTGGATGGAAGTGGGCTTACCCAACCGTGTGGGGCATTATGATTGTGGCTACCATTGGAATGGTGTTCTACTTCAGAAAAAAAGACTGGCTATAAGAGCCATAAAAAAAGGTCTCAATCACGAGACCTTTTTCTAACTAACTACGGAGGTATTATTGGGGATTCAATAATTCATTTTTAAAACAGAAATTTTATCCCGGCTAATATTTTCAATGTATTTACTTCATGGTCAACTACTTCTGACCTTGCCACATTATCCGAGTAATCAAAATAGTTGTACAGTGTTGAACGGTCGCTCCAAAATGAATATTGCCCGGACACTTCCAGCACGATGTTCGTAGCTACACGAGCTGAGAAGCCACCTGAAATGATGTTTCTATCCGCTTCGTACACATTACTTTTACCCGGAAGGAATCCATAGCCGGCCTTCAGGGTTACATCGTCATTTACCTCAAAGCCTATCCCGCCTTTCAGGTTAATCACTCTTTGGTAGGAAGAACCCATAAAGCTTTCCAGGCTTTCTTCTTCATCCCTGAGTTCAACTTCCTGGTCAAAATCCAGATCATTACCGGAAACCAGATCCAGCTCTAAATTGGAATAGTTTATCATCTCACCGGAAACGGAAAAGTTGAACCTGCCAATATTGTTCAAAGCAATCCCTGCTTTCAATTCTCCGGGTCTGCTTATCCGGTACTCATAATCCTGACTGCTGGCAAAATCTGCTTCGAACGGAGTTGAGTTGTCGTCCAGCTCGGTTCGGATGGAAGAATAATAGCTTTCCCTAACCACCAAAGTAGAGGGAAATAAGTAGCTGATTCCAATATTTAATTTGGGATTTACCTTGTATATAACTCCCGATCGGACAGAAAAACCCAATATTTCAGCATCAATCTCATCGTGCGTTAATATGCTGTGAATGTCCGTTCCTTCATCCGAAACATCCGATGGGATGAAGTTGAAGTTGTAATCATTTCGGTCATCAAGCTCCAAAAAATCTCGCCTGTAGGTGTAATTTCCGGCAGTCAGACCAGCTGAGAGCCCTACAAATAGGTTTTTTTGAAATTCGGTTCCAAAGAAGAATGAGTATTCTCCAATATTGGTAGTATGTGTGATTTCAGCATCCTGAGTAATACCCGGGTACTCCTGAAAGCCAATCCTGAATATAGATTCGAGGTAAGTAGAGTCAACATCTCCCCAGTCTATGGCATAAGTATCAAAGGCAATATCGTAATAATCGCTGGATGGCTCACGGAAGGCATCGGTGATTGTACTTTCTGAGTTACGGCCACCTATCCTGTAAACTTCTCGTTCATTACTAATCTGGTTATATCCGCCACCCAGCACAAAACTGCCTTGCTCGGTTGGCATTTTATATACAAAACCAAGATTTCCTAATTTGGTACTTTGATCGTCCGCTACTAAAGTATTTCCGAGATAGCTGTTCTTATATTCTGAGCGGTCATTGAACAGGCTAAAACTTACGTACCCATCTTCAATAAAAGCTATGCTTGCCGGGTTTTCAGCAAAACTTCCGTATCCGTTGGGGGAGGCCACAGAGGGAAATAAGCCTGTACCGGCATCTCCATTAAAATCCCACGAACTGAATTGAAGGGCCAGGTTTGAGTATGTGACCTGACTATTCCCATCCTGCGCATATAATTTCGATGAAAAAAACAGCGAGGGTACCAAGAGAAAAAATAGAATCCTCTTCATAGATGATCATTAATAATTTAAAGTTGGTTATTTCGGTAGCTTAGTTTCCGCCGCGGCTTCTCTTTTTAGAGCTGCTTGATGAACCTTTGCTTCGGGTACCTGAGGACCGGCTTGAAGATGAACTTCGGGTAACTTTAGTACCGGAGCTTTTGCGGGTCACGCCTCTTGAGAAATTATTTTTGGTTTTACTTGTATTGAGCCGGCTCCGCGAATTAAAGTCAAAAGATGACGAAGTTGATTTAAAGATAGAACGATCCAAAAAGCTCCCAATGTTTTTTAAACCCGACCGGGAAGAAGAACGGTTCAACCCATTTACTCTGACTTTTCGCGCCGGGATGGTATAAGACCGGCCATTAAAATCAGAAATATCAATTGTCCTCACTGATGTGCTGCTTAATGATGCACTATCGTTTCCTCGGGATCTTTTACGTGTTCCGCTGCTGCTATTCCCCTTGCTTCCACGGTCTCGACCAACTGAGGAGCCACTACCTCTGCTTCTGCCATTATTTTTAGAACCTGAACGGCTTTTACCAACGGAGGAACCCCTGGTTCGGGTACCACTGCTTCTTCCAACCGATGAACCCCTCTTGGTGGATGAGCCGGTACTTCTGACTCTTACTCCATTATTGGTACCTCGCGTCCGTGTAAGTCCAGAATTTCTTGTTCGGGTTACGCCATTACCTGATCGCGTTCTGTAGTCACTTCCATTTGCAAAACCACTGCCTCTTGGACCTTTGTAATAAAGATCTGCGCTTCTGCTGTACTTATTTGACCGGTGGTAATTGTTATAAACCCGTACGTAAGAGTAGTAGGGATGCCCCCAGTAGCCATCGTAATATGGGCCATAATATCCCCAGTGACCATAATAACCAGCGTAAAAACGAGGGTGATGAAAACCTCCAAACCCAATCCATATTGAAGATCGGAACCGTGGATAATAGTAGTCATAGTATCCATAGCCGTAACCGTAACCATATCTGTTATAGCTGAACCAGGAATTATACGGGTAATGAAATGATCCATCATAAAAACCATCGTTGTACCCGGCACTGTACCCTTTCCAGAACATTTTCTCAGCAAAGTGCGCCTTGTACCACTGCTCCGTTTCATAGTCTATGTAGTAAATACCGTCTTCCTCAAGCGCCAGTTGTTCGTCAAGATATTCTTCTTCATCACTGTTATAGTAAGAAGTACCGCTATCATCGGTGTCGGCAGTAGTACCTTTTTCAAACCCACTCCAGGAATAGTAATCCGAATATCGGTCGTTCTCTAAAGGATACTGATCAAACGTCTGGAATTGAGTGTAGCAGCCAGTGAATAAGAATGGCAAAAGAAGTAGAAAAAACCGGTTTGTTGCTTTCGAATGTTTCATGATCGTACCATTGCAAGACTACATTTTAATTTACATCGAAAAGATGAAACATCTATGGTTCTTATTTTATCACATGATAATGCTAATCATTTTACATGCTCAATAGTTTTTTAAACAAAATTATTTCTAAGCCAACTGTATTTCTTTTAGAATAGCAGCTTTAGTCCAGCTATTACCCTCACCCTTTGTACATCTGCAGTGAATGTGGTCGTTTGAGCTACATTATCAAAATCTATGTAGTTATAAAGTGTTGTTTGATTCTCATTCATCAAATAAGCCCCATCAAAGTTGAGTACCACATTATCCAGCAAAACAATAGAAAGAGCACCTGAAAATTCATGAGTATCACTATACTCAAAATTAGATTTTTCAGGCAAAAAAGAATACCCTAATGTTGCTCTCATTTTTTCTGAAATGGTAATATCAGTCCCGACTTTTACATTCAGTACTGCATTGTTATTCTTTTCCGCGAATGTGTTCTGCCTTTGTTGTTCATCTCTCCAGAACTCTACATCTGTAAGCCGGGCGTCCCTGTCAGAAACAAAGTCAAAACTGATGTTCCTATAGTCGATGTATTCAGCTGACACTGCAAACCTTATCCTTTTCTTGAATTCATAGTCAAAACCAATTTTTAAAATCCCCGGTTTTCTAATCCTGTATCTGAAACTTCCGGATGGTTCTACTTCAGCGAAAAAAGGCTCGGAATTATCATCCAGTGTGGTTTGAATGGAATAACTGAATAACTCTGAAACCTCTAAATCGGAAGGTAGCACATAGCTAAGGCCAGCATTAATGCTTCTATTAAATTGGTATAACACCCCTCCCCTGAGGTTCCAACCTTCGAATTTTGAATCGAGCTGATTGCGAACCAAGATATTATCAATATCACTTCCCTCAATAAAGTCTCCGTCGTAGTCATTTCGGGAATCTAGTTCCAGAAAATTTCTTTCATGTCCGAAATCTCCAAGCATGTAAGCCGCGGAAATACCAACAAATAAATTTTGCCTGAATTCTGTAGCAAAAAAAGCTGAATATTCTCCTGATAATGTCTCAGAACTCATCTTCCCTTCCTGATTAATTCCCGGAAAGGTACCCGGCTCAAATCCAATTCTGAAAATCGACTCCAGGTAGGTTCGATCCACATCTCCCCAGTCAATGGCATACGTATCGAAGGCAAGATCATGGAATTCATTCCCTTCATCTAAAAAAGAATCCGTAATCGTGTTATCCGAATTTCTGCCTGAGAAACCGAAACTTCGGTTCTCTGAGGTCAACCTGCTATATCCAACACCAATCACCATGCTTCCTTCAATGGTAGGCAAGCTATAAGTGAGACCGATATTTCCAATTTTATTAAGGTCAGATTCCGAATCGACACTTTTTCCCAGATAAAAGCTCTCCGAGGAAGCGTCTTGACGATAAAAGCTGAGCGAAAACTCACTTTTCCTCATTAAAGCCATGGAAGCCGGATTATCGATATAACTTCCATAGCCATATGACTGTGCAACAGAGGGCATTACGGGCAAAGAATTTGCTGAGATACCAGACCGGGTAAATTGCAGGGCCAGGTTCTGGAAACTGGTTGGCTTGAGCTGAGCCTGAGCATAAACTTTAACCGGTGACAATAAATACAGACATAGTATCAATAGCAGAGAATGCTTTCTCATATACAGTAGATATAGATTTGGATAGGTAAGAGTTCATTCAGAAAGAAGCACAGTCGGAGAAGACTTTAGTAGTTAACTGCCTCCACGTGAGCGTGAATCCCCATCTTCAGATGAACCTCTTGAGCGACCCGTTGATCTATCGCCTGCAGAAGAACGTCCGGTACTCCTAACCCTGGCATTATCTACTGAGCTGCTTCTTTTTCTGGTGCTGGAACGCTCAACAGATGATGAATTTACTCTGTACCTGTGGCTTTCAGATGTAAATGAAGGAGTATATCCTCTCCTGTTTCTGTATCGATCCCTGTACTTCTCAGCATGAGTATAGCTATTATAGAGATCAGCATAGGTATAATCTGTAGCGCCCCAATAGCTGTCATAAGGATTTGTATAAACAAAAGAACCATAAAAAGGATGCCAATTATAGAACCAATGCCCTGTAGGACTAAAATACCAATGTCCGGCAGCGCTTATCCCCCTGTTGTGATAAAATGAATTAGAACGGCCAAGTTGATATGCAAAATATACACCAAATCCTTCATCCCAAATAAAGTGGCGGTGATTAAAATGAAGTCTGGGGTCTTTCAGACTTGGAAAATCATAATCTTCTTGATCTGATTTTTCAGAATCAGTTGATTCGGCTTTGATCTCGCTTTTCTCATTAGATTTATGAGCAACCGCCTTCCCTTGATAACCCGTGAGGTAATTGTCGTTATACCAATCGTTAACTTCATAGTTTTTATAATAAATTCCGGATGCTTTCAGGCCCAAGTAATTATTATAGGAGTCAGAAATTGAATCAGACATCCTTAATTGTGTTACGCACCCCACACTGGTGAAGAATAGTATTGATGATAAAACAAAGAGTTTAGTATCCAGATATTTCATAACACAGAGTTTTGTTCAACTATTTAATAATATATTATCCGCTTGTTTTGTCAAAAAAAATAACATGATAATGTTAACTTTTCAGATCTCCCCCCTTAGCGATTTGGCAATTACCTCTGCCTTGGAATTAACATGCAGCTTTTTATAAATGTTTCGGATATGAGCCCGAACGGTATCAATAGATATATCAAACCGGTCGGCGATCATTTTGTAGCTAAGACCATCTACCAAACCATTTACAATATCCTGCTCACGGTTGGTAAGCATACTGTCTTCGTTTTTCTTTGGCGCTTCTTCGTTGAAATGAGAAATCACTTTCCGTGCGATTTGTGGTGACATCGGGGCGCCCCCCTTCAACAGATTTTCAATCGACTCTTTGATCTCAGGGAGGGATGTATGCTTCAATAAATAGCCTGATGCACCCGCCTTCAGGGAATCAAAGATCTTATGGGAATCGTGATAAACGGTAAGCATGATGATTTCAATCTCCGGATACTTCGACTTAATAACCTCCATACCTTTAATTCCCGACATTCCCGGCAGCTGAATATCCATCAGTATCACATCCGGCTTTTGATGTTTTTCGAGATAATCCAGCATCTCTTCAACGGAGTCGACCGCAACCGGGCACTGCATGTCTTTCTGCATATCCAGATACCGCTGTATTAAATCCCTGATCTTCTTGTTGTCTTCTACAATTCCAATGACAGCCATGACTAAACCTGCTCGTTAGTTAGTATTTAATTTTCCCTCAACTTTTATTGAGAACCCATCCTCCGAGTTGATAGTAATATTTGCACCGATTCTTTTTGCTCGCATATCCATGTTACGTAATCCATGTCCGGTTTTCTTTGTGCCTTTACCGGATGTGCCATTATCAGCAATCAAAAATTCAAAATAACCATTCTGATTTTCCATTTTAATATCCACCCGATCCCCATTGGAATACTTCGCAATGTTATTAACGGCTTCTTTAAAAATCAGATACACATTCTCTTTAACTGATACAGGAAGCTTGTTCTCCATATTCAGGTCATCAAAATCATAACTTACCTGCATATTTTTTGATTCCAAGGTATGAAGGATATAATCCTGCATTCGATCTGTCAAATCCCCGAGCGTATCATTCCGTGCATCAATCGACCATACGATATCATCCAGGCTCGACACGATTTTCCGGCATTGCTTACCAATCTGTTCCAATGACTTTTTAAATTCTGTATCCGCATCTCCGGCCTGCAGAAAATCTGACTGAAGAGCTATTTCGGTTAGACTGGCGCCTACATCATCGTGTAAATCACTCGCTATACGTACTCTCATCCGCTCAATGTCTATCATCTTTCGAGCTCGGTAATAATTATAGAACAGGGATATGATTCCAACCACTACAGCCAGCATCAAAATCCAGAACCACCATTGCATCCAGAACGGGGCAGTAATAGTAAATCTCACTTTCTCGATATCCGGACTCCAGGTTCCATTTATATTCCGGGCATGAACCTGAAAGGTGTATTCACCCGGCGGCAAGGAAGGATATTTCACCGACCGGGCTGAGGTTTGTTGCCAGCCATCATCAATTCCATTTAGCTTATACTCATAGAGAATTTGATTGGGTGCAGTGAAATTAAGCCCTGTATATTGAAATTCGATGTTATTCTCTTCATGAGAAAGCAAGAAGCGCTCACCCGGGCGATATTCTCTACCCGATACATTCACCCCAACTATATGGACTTTAGGCGGAACCTGATTTCCTTTATAGGTTTCAGGATTAAACCGACTAAGCCCTTCCACCGTACCGAACCAAAGATATCCTTGCTCATCTTCATATACGGCTCCTAAATTCAATTCATCTGCAATCAGGCCCTGTTCCTTATTCAACACTTTGAAAGCCTGGCGCTGTTCTTCCGGGTTTCCATTAAAATATTCCCCGGCATCAAACCGGACCACTCCTTCGGTAGTCCCGATCCAAAACAAACCGTCATCATTTTGGTGGATGAAATAGCAAACACGATCTGGGAGTCCGTCGTCCTGGGTGATGCTTTGAAACCTCAGCCCGTCAAACCAAGCAATGCCCCCAAACGTAGAGGCCCAGATCCGGCCTTCGTCATCTTTCAGCAGATTCATGACCGCATTATTTGGCAAGCCTTCCTGAATGGCAAAACTTTGAAACTCTCCGTCTTTAAAGCGGGTAATGCCCCCATAGGTGGCAATCCAGATTGAGCCGTCATCCCCTTCAATGGAAATCAAAACGCGATTGCTTGCCAGGCCATCATCCGCTGTAATTTGCAAAAAATCCCCATTTTGGTAACGGATAATACCATCATCGTAAGTGCTGATCCAGTACGTCCCGTCAGAAGCCTCCATCACATTCCGAACTCTTGGGTATGGAAACTCTCTGTCACTGAATATCTTCACCCTTCCATCTTTTATATATGCTAATCCTTCCCCCATACCAATCCACATTCGGTCTTTAGAATCGGTGAAAAGAGTATATACCTGATTATCCGGCAGCCTGCTATTTACGTTATGATCATTGAAAGTGCCGTTTTCAAGATTAGTGATACCCCCGCCGTATGTGGCTATCCAAAACCTGCCCTCTCCGTCATTTGCGAAGGAAGTAACCAACTTGCTTGGCAAACCGTGTTCAACATCATAGTTGGCAAAGTAATTACCCAGAAATAAGTTAACTCCTCCTCCATACGACCCTAACCATATATTTCCCTCCAGATCCAACATCGATGAAAACATCATTTCTGTAGATAAACCTGACTCTACGGTATAATTCTGAAATCCTTCCCCATCATAAAAGCTGGCTCCTTCTTCCGTACCCACCCAGATTCCACCTTCTTTGGTAACCGACAGTGTTTGTACAAGATCGTTTACGAGTCCGTCGGCTTCATTTAATTGGGTGAACCGGTCTCCTTCATACTTAAGGAGTCCTCCGCGTGTACCTATCCAAACGGTGTTATTCTTATCTACTTTCAAGTCACGAATTCGCTGATTGGGCAAACCGTCATCCTCGGTAATGTTAACGAAGTTGCCGTCCCGCAATATGGTGATGCCCTCCCTTGTCGCGAACCAAATTTCTCCATTATCACGCTCTGCTATAGCCCGGATTCGATTATCTACCATCCCGTTGGATGTGGAATACTGCGTCAGTAGCTGGCCTTCGGAATACTGCCAAACTCCGTTACCATCGGTACCAAACCAAAAGTCCCCCAGCCGGTCTTCATAGATACTTATCACCGTCATATTCCGGAGAGATGAAAGCACCGGAACCGAGTGAATACTATCGGCATGCCAGAAATTAACACCCGCTTCAGAACCAACCCAGATTTTACCTTCACTGTCTTTAAACAAGGAACGAATCCGGCTGCTATTAAGCCCGTGTTCTTCAAAGTAATTCTCAAATCGGATGCCGTCAAAACGGTTCAGTCCATATCCAGTGGCCAGCCATACATATCCCTCATCGTCCTGAGCAAGGTCATAAACAACCGATTCACTTAATCCTTCTTCAATCGAAAAAGTCCTGAATGGGTAGCGTTGTGCTTCCAGTAATTCTGAGAAACCAACAGCTGCTAAAAGTATGAGTAGTAATCTTTTCATTGCAGTAAATGTAACGCAAACCATCGGAGATTAGTAGGCAGAAATAGTCGGATACAAAAAAGTCCCGCACAAAAAAATCTGTGCGGGACTTATATCTCACGAATAAAATTACCCGAATATTATCCGAGATAGGCTCTTAATGCAGCACTTCGGTTGTGGTGGCGTAATTTTCGAAGTGCTTTTTCTTTAATCTGACGTACACGCTCGCGGGTAAGGTCGAAGCGTTCTCCGATTTCCTCCAGTGTAAGTGAGTGCTCACGTCCGATTCCAAAATACAGTCGAATTACTTCCGCTTCACGGGTTGTCAGTTTTGAAAGCGCTCGTTCAATTTCCACTTTCAGAGACTCACCCATCAGATCGAAATCAGGATTTGGAATCTCTTCGTTTTCAAGAACATCTAACAAACGGTTATCTTCACCCTGAGCAAATGGAGCATCCATCGACAGGTGGCGGCCCGAAATTTTCAATGTGTCGGCAACTTCACCAACTGTCATTTCAAGGCTTTCAGCAAGCTCATGTGCTGAGGGAACACGCTCGTATTCCTGCTCCAGTTTTGAAAGCTCTTTACCAATTTTATTGAGGGCACCCACACGGTTCAGTGGCAGGCGAACGATACGCGATTGCTCAGCCAACGCTTGCAGAATAGACTGACGAATCCACCATACGGCATAGGAGATAAATTTAAATCCACGGGTTTCGTCAAATCGCTTGGCCGCTTTAATCAAACCAAGGTTACCTTCGTTAATCAAATCACCGAGAGATAGGCCCTGATTCTGGTACTGCTTTGCTACTGAAACTACAAATCGAAGGTTAGCTTTGGTAAGGTCTTCGAGTGCTCTCTGACTCCCTTTCTGAATTTCTTTGGCCAGCCGGACTTCATCATCCGGGGTAATTAGTTTCTCTTTTCCAATTTCGTGCAGATACCGATCTAATGACTCTGACTCGCGGGTAGAGATTCCAGAACTTTTTGCCACTGTAAATACCGTTTAATGAATGTTTGCGTACGCTAATGCGCAGATGATATGTGTTATAAGCTTTGTGTAATCACGCGTGAAAAGCTTAAATATTGCGTCTGCGACTTCATGAATTTTACAATTGAACAATATACGAAATTCTTGCTGAATATTAAATTCATGCATCAGTATTATCGACCTCTAATTAATTCAGATAAATGATTTTCCCGGAAAATCATGGTCGAGTCCGAAAAAATCGGCCACACTACAGGCTATATTTGAAAAGGTATCTCCTGTTCCCAGGTTTTCAGCTCCTGCTCTTCCCTTCGGGAAAACAAGAAGTGGAACAAATTCCCGGGAGTGGTCGGTACTCTTTGAACAGGGATCGTTTCCATGATCTCCGGTGATAATCAACAAATCATCTTCCTGGATTTTAGAGACAATTGCCGGAATGGCCCGGTCAAATTCCTCTAAGCTTCCTGCATACCCTTCAGGATCTAACCGGTGGCCAAACAGTTGGTCGGTATCGATCAGGTTCACGAATATGAAGCTGTTATCGAGACGGGCCGACATCAAGCTCAACAACTGAGATATGCCCTCCGCATTACTTTTGGTGGGGCGATATTGGGTAAATCCTTTTCCTGCGAAAAGATCAGCTACTTTGCCAATGGAGTACGTTTTAACTCCCGAATCATAAAGTTTTTGTACCAGGTTATTTTCAGGAGGAACTGACGAATAATCATGTCGTTTATCAGAAATCCGCTCAAAATTCCCCGGTTCACCGGTAAAGGGTCGTGCAATTACCCTTCCCACTTCATGCTCACCAACACAAACTTTATTACGGGCAAATTCACACCACTCGTAGAGTTTTTTTACAGGAACAACCTCTTCATGGCAAGCCACCTGGAATACACTATCAGCTGATGTATAAACAATGGGAAAGCCGGTTTCCAGATGTTCTTCACCATAATCCCGAATTACATCCGTACCGGAGTAAGGTTGATTGCAAAGTGCTTTTTCTACCCCTATTCCATCGCAAAAATTATTGATCACGTTTTCAGGGAAACCGTTCGAATAAGTAGGGAAAGGTTTTTCGAGCTGAATCCCGGCAATTTCCCAGTGACCAGTTGTAGAGTCTTTACCCGCCGATACTTCCCTGAGTTTGCCAGATGCAGCAAGTGGATTCTCGTTTTCCGGAACAGAGGCTAATGGAATAATATTACCTATTCCCATTTTTTGCAGGTTGGGCAACTTAACTCCGGTGCGTTCACTTACATGGCCGAGTGTGTTCATATCGGCATCACCATATTGGTCAGAATCTTCCTGAGCACCAACACCCAGCCCGTCAACAACTATAACGTAGGTATTCCCCATTACGCTTCCACCAGTTCCGCTTCCTGATCATTCATCACTTTAGACAATGCCTTTTTTGCTTTCTCCATGACCTGATATGCATTCACCGACTGCTCAGTGAGTTTTGTATAACCGACCTTGAATTGAGGGCGCATTGTTCCTCCAATTGAAAGATTTAACCCAGCCTCCAGTTTCGACTTCATTTTTTCCATCCAGAACGACACAGCTTCTTCATCATCACTTTGAATCAGCACCGCATATACATAATCAGAGTTGTAACCCACAAAACCCGGAATTCCATAGCGGGAAGGGTTCAGGTTCGTTACAAAATCAGTCTGAATTTTTTGCAGGTCTTCCAGTCTGAATTTTGTACGGAGTGCTGAAACATCATCCGGGGCAACCAAACCCAGCCAGGTATTTTCTTTTGAGCCTTTTTTAAGCTTCGCAAGCTCGTTATTAAGGGCTACTTCCCACAGCTCAGGAGTAAAGGCACCAAAATTCTGTGTCAAAATTTCCTGAACCATTCCGGATTTCTTTACAGAAGATTGAACACTAAGCGCCGCAACCCTCACCATGTTGGCCAATTTATGCTTGGTAGATTCTTTAAAAGTCAGCGGATCGTTATCATAACAAACCACTACTCCCTGACGGCGGTCGTGAATCATCACCGGGATAGCATAGGTTGCTCCTTCTGTTCTTTTCTCCGCAGAAGTTATACGCCGGGGATTGTTGTTGAAATGCATCGTGAAAATAGGTTCTCCTTTTTCAAGCGCTTCGTAGGCCACGCTTTTTTCTTCCAGTTGGAGACCCAGTTTTGGAGGATTCTTTGAATTTTGAGTGCGTAAGATCACATTCCAGGACTCCATGCCCGGAGCCAGAAGAACCGCCCCGCCATTTGACAGGTTTTTTTGCATTTCTTCCATCATGGTGGCAAAAACCTCCACCTTATGACCCCGATAATCCAGTTTATTCAAAGATGCTTCATAATCTTCCCATTCCTGTTGTTGCTCGTGTAAATCAACTACTTCCAGGTAGGTATCCAGCACATTTACCAGGGCGTTATTATAAGCCATGATACGATCCTGTATAGCTTCCTGATCTATCTCATTCTCACTTTCAAGAACTGTGAGTGCTACCGTTTCCCCTTTGTTTATAAAGGGCACAATCAGGATGTTTTTAGCCTGCACAAAATCAAAATAGTGGATGAGTTTGGCCTTCTCGATGTCTTCCCCCACCATCAACTGGATGACTTCATCGGTATCTTTGAATTCATTCAGGAAATGGTTTTCAAATGCTACACGATCCTGAAACATCACATTGGGAAGTCCCGTGCTGTTGGTTTCCCACACAAACTGTTGCCGGGCACGGTTTACCCAGCATAAGTAAGAGAGTTGAACTTTCGTCGATGTTCGCAATAAATGCACCAAATCCTGAAGGATCTGCTTGTATTCCCGTAAGGCTTTTTCTTGTCGGTCTAAAGACATGATTTAAAATAATTTCTAAATTTCAATCTACAAATTCCAAAACACCTTTTATACATAAAAATTTGACTTCGGAAGATTGCTTCGTCGTAATCTATCCAAAACAAAATAGTGCCCGGTTGACTCAGTACAATGCCGGACTTTGATTACATTGGCATTCATCTTGGTCATTGAGATTTGGAATTTAGGATTTCAAGTTTGGAGTTTCTTATTTGATTTGTTCACTCATACGTTCGGCCTCTTCTACCATTCGCTCGAAAGATGCAAGGCCTTTGCTCCAAAAGTCAGGCTGGGTGATGTCGAGTCCCATTTTGGCTACTAAATCGTGCGGCCACTCAGACCCACCGGCACTAAGAAGCTCCATATATCTTTCAGGGAAACCCTCCGGACGCTGCGTGTATTCTTCATATAAAGCCAGTACCAACAGTTCACCGAAAGCATAGGCATATACATAGCCGGGAGTATGCAGAAAATGCGGGATATAACTCCACCAAATGCCATACTCATCCGTTAATGTCACCGAATCTCCATACAATGCCTGTTGCTGTTCCATCCAAAGTTCCGAAAACCGTTCTTTAGTGAGTTCACCTTCCTCTCGCCGTGCGGTATGCATGGCGTGTTCAAATCGGTTCATCGAAATTTGGCGGAAAACGGTCGCGATGGTATCATCAATTTTACCAATCAATAGTGCCAGTTTTTCTTTGGGATCATCCAGTTCTTTCATCAGCTTTTGAAATACCAGCATTTCTCCAAATACAGAAGCCGTTTCGGCCGTGGTCAGCGGTGTTGAGGATTGCAACACCCCTTGCTGGCGCGACAAGTATTGATGCACTCCGTGTCCCAGCTCATGGGCCAGTGTCTGGACGTCACGGATTTTCCCGTCAAAATTCATGAATACATAGGGATGAGCCGAGGGAACCGTACCTGCAGAATAAGCTCCACCTCTTTTGCCCGGTTTGATGGCGGCATCAATCCAGTTCTGCTCAAAAAACTTATGGGTGATTTCCCCCATCTCCGGGTGAAAGTTTGTGTAGGAATCCAAGACCATTTCTTTGGCAGAGTTCCAGTCGATCGTAGCCTCATTTTCCATGATGGGAGCGTAGCGATCATAATCTTTCATTTCATCCAGCCCAAGCAAATCGCGCTTCAGCTTATAGTACCGCTGAACCAGCTCGTATTTTGAGGTCACCGACTCAACAAGAGCATCCACCGTTTCCTTATCGGTTTGGTTCGACAGGTTTCGCGAATCAATCCAACTGTCGTATTTCCGGAGTTTATCATTCGTTGATTTGTCAGCAAGAATGGTATTGAATACAAACCTAAGCTGCCGGCTTAGATCGTTGAATTTATCCGTGAGTGATTTATGGGCACGAATTCGTAAATCGCGATCACTCTCATGCAGTTTACTCAGCACTTCCTGTTCACTCATCTCCTCGCCATCCAGTTCAAACTTTGCAGCTCCCAGCATTTCATCAAAGAAGCGAACCCATGCACTGCGACCGGTTACTGATTTGGCCGACATGATTTTTTCCTGTCCTTCTTCCAACACATGCTCTTTGTACCTTCGGGAACTCTCCAGGTAGTGTTTGTACTTGCTCAGCTTTTCACTTTCAATCATCTTCTGAGCTTCTTCATCCGGAACCTGTAGCCATTCCACATCCAAAAAAACCAGTTTTTGACTCACTTCCGATGACAGCTCATTCGACTCTGCCACCAGCTTCCCGTAAGCGGTATTGGTGGTATCGGTTGACCACTGCAAATAAGCAAACGATCCAATCTTACCGGACAAATCTAAAATACCTTCGTATTCATCCAGCATATCCTTGAATTCTTCCGGGGAAAGTTGTGCTACACGGCCGCGGTATTTCTCTCCAAAGGCTTCGGCTTTTTCAACAACCTTTTTCTTGTCTTTCTCCAGTTTTGGATCTTCACTCGATGTATAAAGATCACTGAGATCCCAGTTTATATTTTCTGCCCCTGTTTCTTTCTTCGTTGATGAATTCTCGCCCATTTCCTGATTTTTTGAGTCTGTCGCTTTGTATTTTTGAGAACCTGAATATAGGGGTTGCTGAAAGCGAATTAAAGACATCATTTGAACTAAAAGGGAGTATATAAAAATCAGTCAGGACCGCTCTCAAAAAAACTCAACTTTTAAGCCTGATTACAATGACTTTTCACTTCAAAATTTTTCCTTTGTACTCTTTGCCTGTTTTTAACTTAGAGCTTTCAGAAAATGTCGTTTTTTAAGAATGTAATCCTTAATTTTCGGGTTACTTAACATATATGCCAATGCTTTAAAATCTGAATCATTGGAGCCGAATTTCCATTATTTATTTAAATCGCTGCCAAAAACCCTGTAGAGGTTAACAACCATTGAAATCACTTGAAGCCGTATTTGGCCCTAACTCTGCACTTGTAGAAGAATTATACGATCAATATAAAAACGAGCCACAATCGGTTCCTGCCCACTGGAAGCGTTATTTTGATGAGCTCGAAGGCAAACCCGTAGATGCTACTGAGCCTGAAGAACTTCAGCCATCAGAAAGTTCTACCACCGTTCCATCCAACGGCGCTGATACTGCTGAGACTAAAAAAGCCCCTGCCAAAGAGCAGAAAAAGCCACAGAAAGATGTAGAGGCACCAAAGGATGCCACGCTCGAGAAAATTAAAGGCGTGGCTACCAAGATTGTAGAGAACATGGATGAGAGCCTGGAAGTACCCACGGCTACATCACTTCGAGTGCTTCCGGTTAAAATGATGGTTGAAGACCGCACGATTATCAATCGCCATCTGCTTAAGCGAAACGAACCCAAAGCTTCCTTTACCCATTTTATTGCCTGGGCAATTATCAGGGCACTCAAAGAATTTCCAAACCTGAACAGCTCTTACCTGTACAAAGATGGCAATCACTACCGGGTAGTTCCTGATTCTGTGAACCTGGGTGTAGCTGTTGACCTTGAAAGTAAAGACGGATCCCGCAACCTGGTGGTACCCAACATCAAGGGCGTTGATAAAATGAATTTCAAAGAGTTTTTGCATGCTTATGCGGAGCTCATCGATAAAGCCCGGAATGGAAATCTTCAAATTGCTGATTTCCAGAATACCACTATCAGTATTACCAATCCGGGGACCATCGGAACCGTTTCGTCGGTACCCCGACTGATGAAAACGCAAGGCGCCATAATAGCAACCGGTGCTATTGACTATCCTGCCGAGTACCGGGCGATGTCTAAAGATGTGCTCAATCAGCTGGGAGTCAGCAAGGTAATGACGGTTACTTCTACCTATGATCACCGTGTTATTCAGGGAGCCGAATCCGGTATGTTCCTGAAGAAAATGGATGATCTGCTCAGCGGTCAGGAAGATTTTTACGAGCAGATTTTTGCAGACCTTGACATCCCTTACGAGCCTCTCCCATACGGGCAGGATACCTATTCCGGTCCATTTGGCGGCGGATCACCTACTCTGGAACATGACAGCCGTGTAGTTGGGGTTTGGCGTCTCATTAACATGTACCGAATGCGCGGACATGTACTTGCTGATCTTGACCCTCTTGAAAAAGAACCCGGTAAAAACCCTGAACTGGATCTGGAGTATTATGGATTGTCGTTGTGGGATCTGGACCGTGAGTTCTATTGTGGTGGCCTTGGTGGAAAAGAGCGGGCTACACTTCGTGAAATCATCAGCCTGCTCCGTGATACGTATTGCGGAAACATCGGTGTTGAATATATGCACCTGCTGGATCTCGAAGAACGCAAGTGGCTTCGTGAATCAATGGAGTCTACCGGTAACAATGCCCAGCTCGAAAAAAATGACAAGCGGGAAATCCTGCATAAGCTCAATCAGGCGATGGCCTTTGAAGAGTTTTTGCATAAAAAGTACATCGGGCACAAACGATTTTCTTTGGAAGGTGCCGATACCCTGATTCCAATGATCCACTTTATGCTGGAACGAGCCGGTGAACATGGAATTGAAAAGATGTTTATGGGCATGGCTCACCGGGGTCGTTTGAATATGCTGGTGAACATTATGAACAAACCGTATCACCGCGTATTTGCTGAATTTGAAGGAAATATTGATCCTGATTCTATTCAGGGTTCCGGTGATGTGAAATACCACCTGGGTGCTAAAGGGGTCCACAAAGCGGCGAACGGAGCAGAAATTGACCTTCAGCTCATGCCAAACCCTTCGCACCTCGAAGCGGTGAACCCTGTAGTTGAAGGCGCGGTGCGTGCCATGCAAGACCATCACGAAAAAGAAGATGCAGAGAAGCGCGTAGTCCCAGTATTAATGCATGGTGATGCTGCTTTTGCCGGACAGGGCGTGGTTGCCGAAACCCTGAATATGTCGCAGCTGGAGGGATATAAAACCGGCGGTACGATGCATATCATCATCAACAACCAAATTGGTTTTACAACACTACCTAAAGACGGCCGATCTACCGAATACGCTTCTGATCTGGCCAAGATGATTCTTGCTCCTATCTTTCATGTAAATGGAGATACTCCGGAAGCAGCAGTCCATGCCATGAAAATGGCGCTCGACTACCGGCAGAAGTTTGGTAAGGATGTGATCATCGACCTGATTGGTTACCGAAAGCACGGGCACAACGAAGGCGACGAACCTGCTTTCACTCAACCGGGCATGTACAAAGAAATTAACGACCATGCTCCGGTACGTGATCTTTATACCGAGCACCTGGTGAAAAATGGGGAACTTACCAAAGAGGAAACCCAGCAGATTTTCGATGAGTTTGATCAATTACTACAGGAAGCTTTTGAGGATGCCAAGAAAGCACCAAACCTGGAAGTGACCGACAACCTCATTGACCGTACCGAAACTCCACAGGACAAATGGAAAGCGTATCCGGATACCACGTACCCGGCTGAAGACCTCAAAGAAATTGCCGTTAAGCTGAACACCGTACCCAAAGATTTTGACGCAAATCCAAAGTTGTTGAAACAGCTGGCGAAAAGAGCAGAAATCGTTAACAACAATGAGAAGAAAATCGACTGGGGATTTGCTGAACTGCTGGGCTTCGGTTCACTCCTTAAAACAGGTACAACCATCCGCCTTACCGGACAGGATGTTGAGCGGGGAACCTTTTCTCACCGTCATGCCGTGTTACACGGAACGGAAACCAATCAGAAATTCACCCCACTGAACAACCTTTCTGATGATCAGGCGAAATTCCATGTTCATAACAGCTTGCTGAGTGAATTTGCAGCGCTTGGTTTTGAATTCGGTTACAGTGCCGAGAAACTGGATGCATTGGTAATCTGGGAAGCCCAGTTTGGTGATTTTGTTAACGGCGCCCAGGTTATTATCGACCAGTTTATTTCTTCAAGCGAAGCCAAATGGGGACAGAAAACAGCGCTGGTTATGAACCTGCCTCACGGTTATGAAGGTCAGGGTCCGGAGCACTCCTCTGCCCGACTCGAGCGATTCCTTCAGCTTTGTGCAGAAGACAACATGCAGGTCATGAACCTGACCACACCGGCTCAGTATTATCATATGCTGCGCCGACAGGCACTTCAGGAGAATAAACGTCCTGCCATTTTAATGACGCCAAAAAGTCTGTTGCGACATCCGATGGCTACATCCAGTCGGGACGAACTCGCGGATGGCAAATTCCAGCCGTTTATTGTTGACAAAGACTTCACAGATCCAAAAGATTTGAAGCGTCTGGTTATCTGTTCCGGGAAAGTGTATTACGATCTTCTCAAATACAGAAAAGAGAATGAGATTGAAAATGTGGCTATTGCCCGGTTGGAACAGTTCTACCCATTTGCGGACGATGAGATTCAGGAACAGCTTAAAGACTTCACCAATGTGAAAGACATTGTGTGGTGCCAGGAAGAACCCAAAAACATGGGAGCCTGGAATTTTGTTGCTCCGCGATTTATGGAGCTCCTGCAAGACGGACAGAAACTTAGCTACGCCGGCCGTCAGGCATCTGCCTCACCCGCAGCGGGACAGAAGAAGATCCATGAAGCCGAACAGAACAAGCTGATTGAAGATGCTTTGAAGCTGTAAACCATAACTACCTCATTTCATAAAAGCCCGTTGAGTATATCGACGGGCTTTTTTATTGAAATCTATCTTTCGGGAAATTACTTTGGGAAAACATCATAAAGAAAAACACTCCTTATGGCTAAAGTAACTTCAGTAGAATCATACATCGATAAGCACGAAAAATGGGAGAAAAGTCTGAGTCGCCTTCATGCGCTGATCTCCAAGACCGAACTGGAGGCAGCTATCAAATGGGGACAACCTGTTTATTCTATAAATGGAAAGAATGTGGTTGGAATAGGTGCATTTCAAGAACATTTCGGACTATGGTTTTTTAACGGAGCATTGCTTGATGACCCTAACGGGTACCTACATAATGCACAGGAAGGAAAAACCAAAGCCATGCGTCAGCTCCGGTTTCATTCTTTTGAAGATATTGATGCAACCGTAGTAAATGAGTTTCTCCATCAGGCTATAGAAAATCAACGAGCCGGAAAAGAAGTTCAAATCGATACGAAGAGAAAACCCGATATTCCACCCCTCCTGGCAAAAGCTTTTTCAATAGATGAAGAATTAAAAACACAGTTTAAAGGTCTAACACCAGGTCGTCAACGAGAATATGCTCAGTATATATCGGAGGCCAAACAGGAAGCTACCAAACAACGGCGTCTTGATAAAATCATCCCGATGATAAAGCAAGGAATGGGATTGAATGATAAGTATCAGAAATGAAAAGATAGCACTCAAAGCTCATATTCAAACTCGTAGAAGTGCTTTCCTTCCTCAATGTTGATGGCCATCTTGCCCGTTAAACCTTCCAGTTCACCGGTGCCTGAATCCGGTACTACTTCCAGAATTAACCGATTTGCTCCCTTGTCCATGATCCCATAATGCTGCAAAACAAAGCTTCCTTTCTTGCCTTCTAATTCCCCTGTTACCTGTTCTATAGCCACATACCCCGCTGATCCTTTCACGGGAGTCATTGCACTTAACATTTCTCCTTTGCTGTTGGCGTTTAGTTCACCGGAAAAGGATTTGTCGATCGACATTCGGTTTAATGTTATGCCTTTTTCTCCTTCAGCATAGCTATCGATCGGGTTCAGTTTTACTTCAAATTCTCCGGTAATCTTCATGACCCTTTGTTTTGGAATTTTTCGGCTAACAGAACCCCGAGGTAAGCCATTGGAATATAGGCACCAACTATATCCACCACATTAAACCACAGTGGCGATGGAAGGGCAACCACATTTGCAATTCCTCCCAACAAAAAGAAAGCACCTACACCGAGCGCCCACTTCTTTTGGGATGAAGTTGCGATGAGCGCTGTTAATAACGCCCCAACCAAAGTACCAAGAGCATGAGCCAGAAATGGCATAAGGAAGTTTATGGGCTTGAACAGATGCATGGATTCCTGCAATCCTTCCATGGTAGTTACATCAGCTCCGGCCGGTGGCGGAATAATGAAACCACTGACCATAATGATCCCCATATTTACAAATCCCCCGACCACAAGTCCGGTAATAAGAGCAAGTATATTTCTGACGATTGGCTTCATATCTATTTCTTTAATGTACTGGAAGACAGAAGATTATACTGAAACCAACAGGCAATAAAAAACCCCGCACAACTAAATGTGCAGGGTTTCTTAAGTTTCTTGTTATGACGCTCAGCGTCGTAACATTCACTCCAACGCAGAGCGTTGGAGTGAGGAAGTTAGGTTAGGAAATGATTTACATCATTCCGCCCATGCCTCCCATTCCTGGCATTCCGCCGCCCATGCCACCTGGCATGCCGCCTCCGCCGTTGTCATCATCGTCACCTTTAGAAGGCTTCTCAGAGATAACAGCTTCGGTAGTCAGCATCAATCCGGAAACAGAAGCAGCATTTTGCAGCGCTGTTCTGGTTACTTTGGTAGGATCGATTACGCCAGACTCGATGAGGTCTTCGTACACTTCGGTACGGGCGTTATATCCAAAAGCACCTTTGCCATCCAGTACCTTCTGTACTACAATGGCACCTTCAGCACCTGCGTTATTTGCAATAGTGCGAAGCGGAGCTTCAAGAGCTCTTCGGATAATTTGGACACCAACATTTTCGTCATCATTGGCTCCCTTAATTTTATCAAGAGCGGCAATAGTTCTCAATAACGCTACACCTCCACCGGGAACAATACCTTCTTCCACGGCAGCACGGGTTGCATGTAAGGCATCCTCTACTCGGGCTTTCTTCTCTTTCATTTCAACTTCAGAAGCAGCTCCGATATAAAGAACAGCAACACCACCGGCTAATTTAGCCTTGCGCTCTTGCAGCTTCTCGATATCGTAATCGGAAGTAGAATTTTCAATTTGTGAAGAAATCTGGTTTACTCTTGCTTTGATATCTTCATCCTTACCGTTACCATCAACAATAGTCGTATTGTCTTTGTCGATAGTAATACGGGAAGCTTTACCGAGGTAGTCAAGCGTAGCATTTTCCAGCTTGTATCCGCGCTCTTCAGAAATCACGGTACCACCGGTTAGAATAGCGATGTCTTCCAGCATTTGCTTACGACGGTCGCCAAATCCGGGAGCCTTAACGGCTGCAATCTTCAGGGAACCACGCAGCTTATTAACTACCAATGTAGCTAATGCTTCGCCTTCAATATCTTCAGCAATAATCAGAAGCGGATTGCCACCCTGAACTACTTTTTCAAGAATTGGAAGCAGATCTTTCATCGCAGAAATCTTCTTATCGAAGATCAGGATATACGGATCTTCCATTTCGGTAACCATTTTCTCAGAGTCGGTTACGAAATATGGAGAAAGGTATCCGCGGTCAAACTGCATCCCTTCTACTGTTTCCAGATAGGTTTCCGTTCCTTTGGCTTCTTCAACAGTGATTACACCGTCTTTGCCAACTTTTTCCATTGCATCGGCAATAAGGTTACCAATGAATTCATCGTTGTTGGCAGAAATGGTACCGATTTGAGCGATCTCTTTACGGTCGTCAATGTCGCGACTCATTTTAGCGAGATCTTCAACAATAGCCTTAACCGCTTTTTCGATTCCGGACTTAAGGTCCATTGGGTTTGCACCCGCAGTTACGTTTTTCAGACCTTCGCTTAAAATGGCTTGTGCAAGAACCGTAGCTGTAGTTGTACCATCACCGGCATTATCGCTGGTTTTGGAAGCAACTTCTTTAACCATTTGGGCGCCCATGTTCTGAATCTTGTCGGACAACTCGATTTCTTTTGCAACAGTAACACCATCTTTGGTTACGGTTGGAGCTCCGAATGATTTCTCAATAACAACATTGCGTCCACGAGGGCCAAGCGTAACTTTAACAGCATTGGCGAGCTTGTCAACGCCTTTCTTTAACGCGTCGCGAGCTTCTATATCGTAGTGAACTAACTTAGCAGACATAATTATCTATAATTTTAAGTTTGTGATTTAATTCTTTTAAAAAGGTGGGTTACGAAACGATTCCCATAATATCAGATTCGCGCATAATCAGGTACTCTTCTCCTTCGAGAGTTACTTCTGTACCTGCATATTTACCGTAAAGAACTTTATCGCCTTCTTTCACGGTCATATCAATTTTGTTGCCGTTTTCCACTTTTCCGGCACCTACCGCTTTTACAGTACCCTGCTGCGGTTTTTCTTTAGCCGTATCGGGAATGATAATACCTGAGCTGGTTTTCTCTTCGGCAGGTTCTGCCTGTACCAACACACGGTCGCCTAAAGGTTGAATCTTAGCCATTTTTATGACTCCTGTTAGTTTTAGTTTATGGTTAAATTTCTTTCTGAGGTCAAGCCTCTTCGTTTTCGATACTTGTAGTGCAAGTTCCGTACCAAACGATATCAAAATTTAAAAGGACTACTTTATTGCATCCTTTTAGCCATATTTAGGAAGGAAGGGGTGCCCGGTTAAGATAACTTGTCAGTCTGCTCGAGATGCTCTGCCAACTTTGCATAGGTTTCGGGAGACCAATGGTCGGCCCTGTCATCAAAATTAAAACCATCAGGAAGATAATCTCCTAACACCGGTTTCAGGGAGTTACTGAGTTTTTTCCGGCGCTGGTTAAAAGCCGTTCGTACTACTTCTTTTATTTTCTCATCCGAAACAGTAAGGGGCTCCTTATCGAAGGTAAGCTTGATAACAGAACTGGTAACTTTGGGGGGCGGGGAAAAAGATTGCGCCGGCACGTCAAACAATAACTCCGGTGAACAAAATAGCTGCGTTTGAACACTCAGGATTCCGTACTGCTTGGAGGAAGGATCCGCTACCAGTCGTTCAGCAACCTCTTTTTGCATCATCAGTGTAGCCTCGGTAAAAAGCCTGCGATGTTCTAACAGGTCAAATAAAATGGGTGAAGTGATATAGTAAGGAAGGTTACCGACTACAATATTTTTCTTACTAGAATCGATCACTTGCTTCCAGTTCACTTTCAATATGTCATTTTGGTGAACCGTAAGATCTTCGAACTTTTCTTTTAGCACTTCCACAGCCCTCTGATCAATCTCAATTGCGTGAACGTCATCGCAGCCCGAGAGTAGCCATTTTGTTAAAGCACCGGTTCCGGGCCCGATTTCTATAATCCGATCGCCTTTACCTGCAACAATGGCATCTATGATTTTGAAGATGATGCTATTGTCAGTTAAAAAATGCTGACCCAGACTTTTCTTGGTTCTAAAAGACATTCAGTTGGTTGACGGTTGACGGTTGACGGTTGACGGTTGACGGTTGACGGTTGACCAAAGGTTGTGCTTCCTGCATCGAAAGTCAAAATTAATATCCGTGACGGTCGCTGGTCGCTGGTCGCTGGTCGCTGGTCGCTGGTCGCTGGTCGCTGGTCGCTGGTCGCTGGTAAACAATATCAGATCACAGTAAACTGCAAAAAGATTTGTAAATTAGCTCACGCTTGGTATACTTCTAACTAAGTAAATTCTCATACAATTACTTTAATGAGCTTTCTTGAAAAAATCGGATTAGGCCAAAAGAGAAAAGAACTGACCCCTCTTATTGGCGAGAAAAAGAAAAAAGAGCAGGAAAAATACTCGCTGAAGCGTAATCCTTATATCCGGATAGCTATTCTGGTCTTTTTTATAGCGATCAGTGCCTTCTCCCTGCCTCAGAATCCCGTTAATTCAGGACTAAATTATACTCCGGGGCAGCCCTGGAGAAACCCTGACCTGACAGCTCCTTTTACATTCGCCCTTAATAAAACCGAAGCCGAGTTAGAGCAGGAACGACAAGAAATTCGTGATAAAACAGCCCCTATTTTCAGGGTTGATACCAGCGTTCCCATTACGATTCAGGCACGCCTCGATTCCATTTACAGGGACGTTCAACCTGTGCTGGAAGCCTATGCCAACTGGCAAATAGCTGAAAAGAACGAAATGCCTTCTTCTTACGATGACAGCGTTCGCTTTGCCCGTGAGCTGAGCATTACGGAAGTTGAACTTACCGAACCCTCATGGCAGGTTCTGTTTAACAGTTATGAACAGGTTCAAAGCCAGAACCTACCGCCCAGCCAATTTGTGGGCATATCGGTGAAACAACAG
This sequence comes from Gracilimonas sp. BCB1, assembly GCF_040117685.2. Classification (NCBI taxonomy): domain Bacteria; kingdom Pseudomonadati; phylum Balneolota; class Balneolia; order Balneolales; family Balneolaceae; genus Gracilimonas; species Gracilimonas sp. BCB1. The sequence continues at coordinate 198,069 of NZ_JBEDYP020000013.1, forward strand.
CTTGAACAATTGATCGATCAATTGATGAATCAGGGCATAATCAATAGAAATAAAAGCAACCTCGATACCGATAAAATTACAGTAAGGAATACACTTGAAAGTACCGAACAATCAATAGACCTGGCGCGGGTGAGAGATCTTCGGGAAGCCAATGAATTTATGCAGTTTCAGCTGAACCGTGCTTTCGATGAACAGCGGATGCGCCTTGCCATGGAGCTGTACAACAAAGTGATTATCCCAAATTATAAGTATAGCGAAGAAGACACACAGGCCAGGCTCGAGGAAGCCCTCACCACCATTTCTGAAACAAAAGGAGCAATTGCCCAAGGACAGGTAATCATCCGGCGGGGTGACCTGGTAACACCCGAACGTGCCAATATTCTTTTAAGCCTGGCTGAAGCACGTTCAGAAAACGCTACGAATATTGAAAAATGGGTGCGATTTGCCGGGCAGTTGGTCATCATTATTGCTGTTACCTTTGTCTTCTTTATGTATATCTATTTATACCGCAGGAATATTACTTCGGACAATGCCCTCTTTCTACTGGTCTTCCTCACTATGGGACTTGTTTCGTTTGGCTCCGGCCTCATCAACTATCTTGACATTGCTGATCCTTACATTATTCCCATAGCCATAGCGCCTATTGTGTTGACCATCATTTTTGACTCACGGGTAGGCTTGGTATCCTCCATCACCCTTGCCAGTTTATTGGGATTAGTAAACGGAAACAGCTTTGAGTTTGTGGTAGCCACTTTTGCTGCCTGTAGCTTGGGTGTATTTTCGGTGCGGGATATTAAAGACCGTTCTCAGTTTTTCTTTACTACCCCGGGTATCGTATTCATAACCTATATATTGGTAGTTGGCTCCTTTAATGTTGCTACTCTCAGCGGTTGGGAGATGTTTGCTTCCGACCTGATGTATATCGCCATAAGTTCGGTATTCATTCTATTCACCTATCCCATTATTCTTTTATTTGAAACCACTTTTGGTGTCACCACAGATTTCACCTTAATCGAACTCGGAGATACCAATCAGCCGCTTCTTAAAGAGCTGATGAACAAAGCTCCGGGCACTTTCCATCACAGCTTGCAGGTTGCCAACCTTTCGGAAGCAGCAGCATCAGCTATTGGAGCTAATTCCCTGTTATGTCGCGTGGGAGCTCTTTATCACGATATCGGCAAAATGGTGAAGCCCGAGTATTTCGTTGAAAACCAAACCAAAGGAACAAACGAACACGATAAGCTAAAACCCCAAATGAGTGCGATGGTCATTAAAGCACACGTTAGTGAAGGGGTAAAAATGGCTGAAGACGAAGATCTCCCTGAAATCATTATCGACTTTATCAAAACCCACCACGGCACATCTGTTATCCGTTATTTCTTTGAGAAGGCGAAAGAAGACGATGATATGAAGAGCATGCTTCAGGAAGATCAGTTCCGGTACGAAGGCCCTCTCCCTTCCTCTAAAGAAACCGGGATTTTATTACTCGCTGATGGCATTGAAGCCGCTTCCAGGGCCATGAAGAACCCAACCTACAGCAAGCTTGAAAACCTGGTGAACCGGATGGTAGATGACCGGGTAGCTGAAGGTCAGCTTAGTCATTGCCCATTGACGTTCCGACACCTCCAGGTGATCAAGGAAACCTTCCTGAATATCCTGGTTGGCGTGTATCACAGCCGCGTGGAATATCCCGAGGATAAGGAGCGGGATAAAGACGAGAAGGCCAAAGAAAAGGCAGCTGAAGCAGAAAGAGCCGGGTCAGAAAACGGAGCAGAACAAACGGAAGAACAAGAAGAAACCGGCGAATAAACGTGGCCTTCAAGCAGGAACTGGATTTATATCTGCAGTTTGTAAAGCTTGAAAAAGGACTGACCGAAAACTCCGTAGTCTCTTACAAAAACGATCTTGAGCGTTATTTTCGATATCTCACTTCCGAGAAAAAAATCAATGACCTGGCCGGGGTAACCCTTTCTCATATTGAAGACTTTCTGAATTTTTTGGTGGATGAAGAATTACTTTCAGCAAGCTCCCTGGCGCGTAATATTTCCAGCATTCGAGGCTTTCATGAGTTTGCTGTAGTAGAAGGAATCACGAAAGCCAATCCTGCCGAGCTGGTAGAATTACCCAAAAAAGCTTCCAAGCTTCCCGAAGTATTAGACCGGGATGAAATTGATGCCATCTTCGAAACCCCTGATTTGACCACACCAGCCGGCATTCGTGACAAAGCCATCCTTGAAACTTTATACGGAACCGGAATGAGGGTGAGCGAACTAACCGGACTCGAGCAAGATCGCCTGATCTTCGAAATCGGCTTCATACGGGTGATTGGAAAGGGAAATAAGGAACGGCTGGTACCCGTGGGTGAAATTGCACAGGACGCCATATCTCACTACACCGAGCATGTACGCCCCCAGTTCTTCAACCCTGAAAAAGCTCACAAAGCGAAGAACAAAGTATTTCTGAGTATGAGGGGAAGTGCCCTTTCACGCATGAGTATCTGGAATATCGTTCAAAAAGCAGCAGAAAAAGCCGAAATCAAGAAAAACGTGTATCCGCATATCTTCCGGCATTCTTTTGCCACCCATCTGCTTGAAGGTGGTGCCGACTTACGCGCCGTTCAGGAAATGCTGGGGCATTCCTCCATCCTTACTACCGAAATCTACACTCACATCGACCGATCTTTTCTGCATCAGGTGCATAAAGAATTTCACCCACGGGCGTGATAGTCTTTACTTGGTAAGAGAGAAAGAAAAACTTAGCGAACAACCTTTTTTAATCATAGGTAATAAACTTAGGTCTGATTATATTTTATTTGTTCTGATTATCTGACTCACCCTCAATTAGTCAAGTGAGCTATAAATGGTGCTTTCAAGAAGCTTACTCGTATTTTTTTGCGGACTGTTTTTCTTTACAGGCTGCAAAAAAGATCCGGCAGGCCCCGGTGCTGAAAAAGAATTTGGGCTGGATTTTCCCTTCTACACTTTCCCTGCTTCTCACGAAGCCTACTACGGTACCCTTCTCTGGCCGGAAGATGAATCGGTTTTCTGGTATGGCGGTCATGGCCTGTATCAAATTTCCGTTGAGGATGGTAATGCTTCAAATATAGATGTTCAGCCCGGGTATTTTGCTGCTTATGAACCTGATTCTGAAACAATTTATTACCTCCCGACGGATTGCTTGTCAGGTTGCTTAGCTCCTGTTTTCAAAGTCAACATTAACGGTGGTTCCACGGAAAAAATATCAGATCTTGAAATCCAGGTTGCGGGCGGAAGTCCGGTTATTCCGGTATCGTCAAATCAGTTTTTATTTGTTCAATTACATTCTCAGTCTTCTGTTCTTTCTACCTATCTGTATGATCAAGCCTCCGGAGACAGTACCCGGCTTGCTGAAGGCTTGCCTGAGATATTATCACCCAACCGTTCAGAAGTGTTGGTCTATCAGATTGATGAAACGGTACATACCGAAGAAGAAGACTTCTACCAGCTTGCTTTTGTCTCTTTGGATGGAATGATCAATGATACCTGGCAGCTTTCTGGCAATTCATTTACCCACCTGCCGCTCTATCCGCCACTTTGGGATGTAAACGGAATCCGGATTCTCTATATGAAACGGGATTATGATAATAATGCCCGGATTTCGCTATGGCTTATCCACTATCCTGACTCCCGGGAAGAAAAGATTTGGGATACTTCAGGCGGACCCGAAAAAACCATTGAAGGACCTTTTCGCTGGTCGGCCGACAACACTCAACTTGCTTTTTGGGAACGTACCTGTCTCGAAGCGAGCCTTTATAGCTGCGACGGCGGTTATTTATGGACGCTTTGGGTGTACAATACCATCAAGGGTGAAGCTACAAAGCAGGCTGCAGACAAGTCCTATGAGGCAAGCCCTGCCCGGGAACAGAGGTTCTCTTCGGATGGATCACGGCTGCTTTTTCTCTATGATCGATCGTTGTACCTTAAGGATGTAAATTAAAGTTCCTCTTTTTGGCTCTAACGACATACTCGTTCCAAACGTCTCTTTCGGAACGCCTGTCAGAAGCTCCTGCTACCAAATAGCGATGGGCTAAATCCTTTGCTTGCCAACTGGAAATATCACGTATCATCTTTACCCGTGAGATACATAGACAGGTATTTCGGTTGATAAACAAGTCGTTAACGATAAAGAGTAATTATTTCAGTCGGTAACGACTGACCTGTTGATCAAACTCAGATCCTGAAATACGATATCCCAATCTCTTTAATAAATTTACATTCTTTTCGTTCCGCATTAAGCCTTACTTCTGTTATTTTAACGTGGAAATTCTAAAAACAAGTCCTGATACATGCCTTACATTATGCGTTTGTTCCTCCTTCTGCTCACTTTTGTATTTACTTCTCAGACTTTATCCGCCCAGGTTCTCAATTCTAAGACCTATGAAAACGGGTTAGTGGTTACAGCCGATAAATACGCATCTGAAATCGGAAAAGAGATTTTAATGAAAGGCGGAAACGCAGTTGACGCGGCTGTAGCCGTTCAGTTTGCATTGGCAGTTACCTTACCAAGGGCCGGGAATATCGGGGGCGGCGGATTTATGGTGGTTCACTTGGCTAATGGCGAAACAGCTGCTTTGGATTTTCGGGAAAAAGCCCCACAAAAAGCGACCCGAGATATGTATATCAGAAATGGAGAATTTAAATCAGATTTGAGCTGGGAAGGAATTTTGGCTGTAGGCGTTCCGGGAACGGTTGATGGAATGATCAAAGCATTAGAACGATATGGCCGTTTGCCACTGGATGTAGTTATACAACCGGCTGTTAAGCTGGCCAGAGAAGGCTACCCTCTTTCTTATTCACAAGCCAAAGATCTCAATAATCGCAGGGATACCTTTCTAAAATATCAGGCATCGGCGAACTACTTCACAACCGGAGATTCCACTTTTTTTGAGGAAGGCGATGTATTTGTCCAATCAGATTTGGCAGAAACCTTAGAACGTGTTTCCCGGTTTGGCCGTGAAGGGTTCTATTCCGGTCCGGTAGCCGATGCCATCGTAAATGAAATGGAGCGATACCGGGGGCTCATCACCTATCGTGACCTCCGGAATTATGAAAGCAAGTGGCGTGATCCGGTTGTTGCAGAATACCTGGGGTATAAACTGCACATCATGTCTCCTCCCAGTAGCGGGAGTATAGCTGTAGCTCAGATCCTTGAAATGATTGACGATTACCCGCTGGCTGAAATGGGCCACAACTCAGCCGACTATGTACATGTACTGGCCGAAGCCATGCGCCGGGCATTTGCTGACCGTTCTTATTATCTCGGCGACCCCGATTTTTTGGATATCCCCATCGAAGAAATGATTAGCGAAAGTTATAACAATCAGCGCATGAATAGCTTTTCCATGGATTCTGCTACCGCTTCAAGCTCACTATCTCACGGGCAAATTCAGGGTTATGCTGAATCAATGGAAACCACTCACTTTTCAATTATTGATGCAGAAGGAAATGCTGTTGCTGTAACCACGACACTCAACGGCTCCTTTGGAAGTCATGTTTCTGTAAGCGGTGCTGGTTTTTTACTGAATAATGAAATGGATGACTTTTCGGCTCAACCCGGAGAACCCAATGCTTATGGCCTAATTGGTGCTGAAGCCAACGCTATTGAACCCGGAAAGAGGATGCTTAGCAGCATGACTCCCACTATCGTAACCAAAGATGGCAAAGTGGACATGGTACTCGGAGCAGCCGGAGGTCCCAGAATTATTACAGCCACCCTGCAAAGTTTTCTAAACCGGGCCGTATTTGGGATGAGGGCCCAGCAGGCAACATCCGCCGCAAGATTTCACCACCAATGGCTGCCTGATGTATTGATGCCCGGGCAGTTTGGGTTAAGTCCGGATACAAAAAGACTCCTGGAAGCCAAAGGGCATAAGATATTTGAAATACCCAATGTAGGCCGAGCCCATAACATATTCGTAGAACCAAACGGCAACCTCAGTGCCGGCGTCGATCCCCGCGGAGACGGCTGGGCTTCCGGTTACTAAACTCTGATGGAACACGGATTAAACGGATGCTACGGATTTTTATATATTGTTTGGTATTCGAATAATCTTAACCAAGCTAATGCTTCACTCCGAGCTTACAGAAAAAATAATACAGTGTTTTTATACTGTTTATAATAGCTTAGGATTTGGCTTTCTTGAGAATGTATATGAAAAATCATTACTCAAAGAGCTAAAAGAGTGTGGCTTAAATGCAGACTCTCAAGTACCTATTAATGTTTTCTATAAGAAAGAGCTGGTTGGCAAATATTTTGCTGACATTATTGTCGAAGACATTGTAATTGTAGAATTAAAAGCCATTAATCGACTCAGTGCTGAACATGAGGTGCAAATTCTGAACTATTTAAAAGCAACTAACATAGAAGTTGGACTCGTTTTTAACTTTGGTTCCAAGCCTCAGATTAAGAGGAAAATTTACACTAACGACCGAAAACGTCACCTTAATTAGATCCGTAACATCCGTTAAATCCGTGTGCAATTTATAGAATGAAACAAAACTACCAATCAATTACCTGGCAAGACGATCACTTAGTAATTTTGGACCAAACTCAGCTGCCGCTGCGGGAAATATATTCTGATGTAAATACCATCGGGCAGGTTTGGGATGCCATCAAAAAATTAAAAGTGCGCGGAGCACCCGCTATTGGAATTGCCGGAGCTTATGGGTTATATCTTGGCGTAAGAGATTTAGAGTCGAAGAATTTCACCAGTTTCAATGTAGAATTGAACCGCTGGATTGAATACCTGAAGTCATCCCGCCCAACAGCTGTTAACCTGAGCTGGGCTTTGGAGCGGATCAACCAAACCGTATACGCCAACAAGGATAAAGACCTGGAAGAGATCAAGGAGATTATCCTGAAAACGGCGAAAACCATACACGATGAGGATAAGCGGGTATCCAAAAAAATCGGGGAAAACGGTGCTGAATTAGTCAAAAAAGAATGGAATATACTTACGCATTGTAACACCGGCGGATTGGCTACAGGAGCTTACGGAACAGCTTTATCGGTAATCTTACATGCTCATGATGACGACAAAGGTATTCATGTTTGGGTAGACGAAACCCGACCGCTTTTGCAGGGTGCAAGACTAACCGCCTGGGAGCTTAAGCAGGCAGAGATACCCTTTCATATGATTACAGATTCCACAGCCGGCTCACTGATGAAACAAAGCAAAGTGGATATGGTGGTAGTTGGTGCCGATCGGGTAACGGCTAACGGTGATACTGCAAATAAAATCGGAACGTATTCTTTAGCCGTATTAGCTAAAGAAAATGAAGTACCTTTTTATGTAGCCCTTCCTCTTTCAACATTTGATCTTGAAACTGAAACCGGGGATGAAATAGAAATTGAAGAACGGGAACCGGAAGAGGTTATTCACCTGGCCAAAACACCGATCACCCCGAAGAAAACAGATGCCTATAATCCTGCCTTTGATATAACCCCCAACAAGTACATTACAGGGTTTATCACCGAGAAGGGAATAGTGGAACCGGATTTCAAAAAGAACATCAAAAAGCTGTTTGAGAAGTAGGATTTGAGTGATTCAGCTACAAAGTGGTTTTGCTGAAATCACTCCTCTGCAGGCAGATCCTGATCCGGAGGAATGTCATAATCATCATCCCGGTGAATGTTCATAGTGATACCCACCGAGCTCCCGATCAACACACCTACAGCAATCGGCAAAGCAGTCCCTACTTCAAGAAAGAAGCTTGTACCGTAGCCAAGACATGCACCGATGACCACCGCAGTAATCCACGTTAAAATACTTTTCATTTAATCTGTCCTTCCAAAACCTAAACCTAATATAGCCGGGCCTTGTTACACCCTTTATACTTCTCTAAAGTATGTCTTCGAAAGCCGAAGCCTGAATCTGATTATGAGAACCACTCCATACAACTTCACCGTCTCTGATCACAAACAACTGGGGAGATTCATGCCGAATTCCCAATTTCTCAGCAATATGCATTGAGACAGGCCGGTGGCCAATTACATCCACCCTATGGAAATCGGCGTGTTCCTGATTCTCAGCAGTAATGGACTCCACATTCTTCAAGGCAAAATAGCTGGTGGCACATCGCGAACTATGCTTATAGATCACCTGAGTCTTTTCATTCGACGTCTGCATAACATCTGCCACGTCTTCCTCAGTAGACAACTCCTTCCACTGAAACTTATTCTTCGGCTGGTCTTCTGTGCCAAATAAATTGCCAATTGAATCTATAATGCCCATTTGTCCTTTTTTTTTGTTCACTAAATATACAAGTATTTACACTTCAAAATAAGTAGAGCTAAACCCGGCAATCATCAATTTGATAAACATCGAATCATTTTTGCATGGTTTTCATTTAGTTAAGTAGTTTACGATAACAGATTTAACCTAATTAAATTAAGGAGATCATGAATACACAAGTTAAAGCACACTGGCTGGGTCATTCGGCCTTTAAGCTGGAGAGCCAAAGTGGAAAGATTATTTATATCGATCCATTTCTGAAAGACAACCCCTCCACCCCGGATGAACTCAAAGAAGTAAAAGAAGCCGATTATATTTTACTGACCCATGGGCATGAAGACCACGTGGGCGATACCGTGGAAATTGCCAAGAATACCGGAGCACAAGTTGTTGGCATTCTGGAACTGATGGGAATCTTACAGGAAGAAGGGTTGCCGGAAGACCAAGCCGTTGGTTTTAATAAGGGAGGAACCGTTCATTTTGATGACTTTTCCGTAACGCTGGTCTCCGCTAACCACAGCTCTTCTTATAAAGGAAAGTATGCCGGCGATCCGGGCGGTCTCGTGCTTTCATTCGAAGATGACATCTGCATTTACCATATGGGCGATACCAATATTTTTGCTGATCTTGAGCTGTATGGAGAGCTTTACCGGCCACATGTGGTGCTGGCACCCATTGGAGATCACTTCACAATGGGACCTGAAGAAGCCGCTTACGCCGTAGAACTGATCGGGGCTAAGATGGCCGTGCCTATCCACTACAATACATGGCCTCCCATTGAAGCAGACCCGGAGGAATTCAAAGAAATACTGGAAGACATCACGGACACGGAAGTTGTAGTGCCGGAAAAAGGCGCTAATTTCCTGGGATGATATTCTAAATTTCCCCTCCCTGAGCCACAAATCTGAAAGACGGTTTGTGGCTTTTTTATTTGATCATTATTTGCCTGCTTACTTTCAATAAATCAATAAATTAGTACCTTTACTACATGGCACCATAACCAAAGCTAAACTAGTTGAATAGATATTATGAAATACACGACCATTCACCTCGGGGATAATAAAATTGAGCTTCACAATACACTGTTGGGTAAAGAAACGGTGAAGGTGAATGGAGAAGTAGTCTCATCCAAATACTCTATGCTTGGAGCCGAACACCCCTTTACAATTCATGAAGATGGCAAAGACGTGAACTGCAACGTTCAGTTCGGATTTAGCATGAATGGGGTGGTATTTGATTTGTATAAAGATGGCTCACCCATTATCGAATCTGAAAAGAAAGGTTGTGCAGCCATGTTCATTCTATTCATTATCGTATTCAGCGTAATCTTTGTGTTATCTCAGATTTGAACCCTCCGTGACCACACAAGCCAGCAGAAACTTCACCCTTCCCGAAACAAAGATTTCATCCGGGCGTAAGCCATCACCGTTGCAAATAATCAAAACGGTTTTAATACACTCAGATGAAAACATTACGCTACTCCCTCCCGCTATTGTTCATGATTACAACATTGGTATTCACCACGGCTTGTAATAATGGAAACGAAGAGAATCAAAATGGTGAAGACGAAGAGCTGGTAATACCGGTGGAAGTCAGTAATGTGAGCCGGGGAAATATCTCTGCTTACTATGCCAACACCGCCACCCTTGAAGCCGAGCAGGAAGCTACTGTGGTAGCTAAAGTCCGTGGTATTGTTCGGGAAATTTATGTTGAGGAAGGCGATGAGGTTAAAGCCGGACAGGTAATCGCGAAAATCGAAGATGACCAATATCGCATCGAAGCAGCACGTGCAAAAGCAACCTTAGACCGTCTTAAAAACGATTTTGACCGAAATAAAGAACTTTATGAAAAGAACCTGATCGCTGCTGAAGCTTATCAAAATGCTCAATTCGAATATGAATCTCAAAAGGCCGCTTACGAACTCGCCGAACTGAACCTGGAGCATACATCTATTAAATCTCCTATTGGCGGTGTGATCTCTGAGCGATATGTAAAGGTTGGGAATATGATCGGCACCGATCAGCAGGTCTATCGGGTAACCGACTTCAACCCGTTGCAAGCCATTCTACACATACCGGAACATGAGATGGCTAAAATCAGAAAAGATCAGCGTGCAGAACTCAGAGTGGATGCACTTCCCAGTCAAACTTTCGCCGGTCATGTAGAACGCATTAGCCCGGTTGTGGACTCCGAAACCGGAACTTTTAAGGTGACCGTTTATGTGGATGAAACCAAAGGCATGCTTCGCCCCGGTATGTTCGGGCGAGTAAAAATTGTGTACGACACCCGCGAAAACACCCGCATGATTCCTAAATCAGCGGTTATGTCGGAAGATCTCGCCCAAAGTGTATATGTAATAAAGGATTCACTGGCTTTCAAAAAAGCTATTAAAACCGGATACACAAACGGGGTGAATGTTGAAGTGATTGAAGGACTGGAAGACGGCGAAATGGTAGTCACCATTGGACAGGGAAGTCTTCAGGACAGCACCAAAGTAAACGTTATCTCCAATCTGTAAGCAGGCCCTCCTATGAAAATCATTGACCTTTCTATACGCCGGAAAGTTACCATTGCCATGTTTACCGTCGGGATTCTGCTGTTCGGTATGGTTTCCCTTTCCCGGCTAAATGTAAACCTGCTCCCTGAACTCAGCTATCCAACCCTCACCATCCGAACCGAATTTGAAGGTGCAGCTCCGGTTGAAGTTGAAAACCTGATTACCAAACCTGTTGAAGAAGCGGTTGGAGTGGTAAAAGGCGTACAGCAAGTACGTTCCATTTCCCGTGCCGGACAGTCTGATGTAGTGCTGGAATTTGCCTGGGGAACCGATATGAACATCGCAAACCTGGACGTAATGGCTAAACTGGATGCCGTTCAGCTTCCTTTGGATGCCAACAAACCGGTTACCTTACGTTTTGATCCCACACTCGATCCCATCATGCGGTATGCGCTCTATTATAATGAGGGAGAAAATGAGCACCCGGCTGTAGATGATGTAAATGTGGATTACGCCCGCTATCAGGACCTGGAAAGCCCGGATGCTATTTCCCGGTTGAAAGGCCTGCGTGTGTTAGCAGATGAACAGCTCAAAAAGAATTTAGAATCAGCCCTCGGTGTAGCTTCCGTTAAGGTGAGTGGTGGGCTTGAAGAAGAGATTCAGGTAAACATCGACCAGCAGCGACTCGCCTATTTGAACATCCCCATTGAAAACGTAACTCAGATTTTGAGTGCCGAGAACGTGAATCTATCCGGGGGTCGGCTCGAGGAAGGAACCCAGCAGTATCTGGTCCGGACGCTGAATGAATTTAAGTCTGTAGAACAAATCCGAAATGTGGTGGTTGCCCGTAATCAGGATAATACCATTTACCTGAAAGATGTAGCCGATGTAACTCAGGCTTACAAAGAGCGCGAAGCCATCACCCGGCTGAATGGTTCTGAGGCAGTAGAAATTGCCATTTACAAAGAAGGAGATGCCAACACCGTAGCCGTAGCTGAAGCGGTGAACGCACGCATGGCAAATATCCGGGATGCCCTGCCTTCAAACATGAAGCTCGAAAAAGTATATGATCAGTCTGTCTTTATATCTTCTGCGGTGAATGAAGTAAAGAATGCGGGTATCATCGGGGGTATTCTGGCGGTACTTGTACTATATTTATTTCTCCGGAATTTCTGGACCACCGTCATTATATCTGTCTCCATTCCGGTGTCCATTATTGCCACTTTCAATCTGATGTATGGCAATGATATTTCGCTGAATATAATGTCTTTGGGTGGAATAGCCCTTGGTATCGGGATGCTGGTGGATAACTCCATCGTGGTGCTGGAGAACATAGCACGGCATAGGGAAATGGGGAAAGGAATCGTGGAATCGGCCCGTGAAGGAGCCGGTGAAGTTGGGATGGCCGTTATTGCCTCTACCCTCACCACTATCGCTGTCTTCTTTCCGCTCGTATTTGTTCAGGGAATTGCCGGACAGCTTTTCCGCGATCAGGCCCTTACGGTAACCTTCTCCTTATTAGCTTCGCTGGTTGTAGCTATCACCCTGATACCCATGCTTTCATCCATCGGAGGCAAGAAAAATGAAGCGCAACCGCTTGATCTGAAAGAGCCTAAAACCAAAGCCGGGCGTGGACTTAGATCCGTACGCATGTTTTTATTCTACACGGTACCTACTGCAATTACCAAGGGCTTTAAGTTCATCTTTCGCTGGATTGGCAAGATCTGTAAGGCTCTGTTTTCTCCTTTTGTTTGGGCATTTGACAAATCTTATCAGGCAACTGAAAAGGTGTATGCCACTTTACTTCGCTGGTCGCTGAACCATAAGTTTATAGTCCTTTCAGTTGCATTATTATCCTTTGCAGGATCACTTGCATTGGTTCCCCGGATCGGTATTGAGCTAATTCCTCAGCTTTCGCAGGGTGAGTTTGCCGTGGAATTTAAATTACCTCCCGGAACCCCCATTGAAGAGACAGATAATGCCTTACGCTCGGTTCAAAACAAATCCAAAAACCTGGAAAATGTACGAACTACTTTTGCCGTAGCGGGAACCGGAAATCAAATGGATGCCAACCCCGAGCAAGGTGGTGAAAACTGGGGTGAGCTCAACGTAACACTCGCTTCCGGCTCATCCACCACCGACGAGGAAGCAGCAATGGATCAGATGCGTTCCTCCCTTCAACAAATTCCGGGATTGCAGTATAAGTTCTCACGTCCGTCTTTGTTCTCTTTCAAAACACCGATCGAAATTGAGATTTCGGGTTTCGATTTAGATAAACTTAAGCTGGCGGGTGATGCCGTAGCTCGTAAACTGTCTTCCAACGACCGATTTGCGGATGTAAAAAGCACCATGGAAACCGGAAGTCCGGAAATACAGATTCTATTTGACCGTGATCGTGCTGCTGCCCTTGGTTTGCAGGTACATGAAGTTGCCGATCGCATTGTAAGTAATGTTCGTGGAGATGTGGCAACCCGATATTCCTGGAGGGACCGAAAAATTGATGTACTGGTTCGTGCCCGTGAAGCCGACCGAGCATCTATCGATGAAATTCAGCGCCTGATTGTAAACCCCGGCAGCGAGCGCCCCATACCGCTTAGTGCAATTGCGGATGTACAAATCGCCAACGGACCGGGTGAAATCCGTCGTGTTTCCCAGCAGCGTGTAGCCATCGTTTCAGCTAACCTGAACTATGGAGACTTAGGCGAAGCAGCGGAAGAAGTAGAAAAAGCACTGTCTGAAACTACATTACCAACCGGGATTCTGGCTCAAATAGGCGGACAGAATGAAGAAATGGCTGATTCCTTTCAGTCACTCATTTTCGCTCTTTCACTTGCCATTTTTCTTGTGTACCTCGTAATGGCCTCTCAGTTTGAGTCGCTGCTTCACCCGTTTATCATTTTATTCACCATTCCCCTGGCTTTGGTTGGAGCTATTCTGGGCCTCTATATCACCGGCACCACCATAAGTGTGGTCGTGTTTATCGGGCTGATATTGCTGGCCGGTATTGTGGTGAATAACGCCATTGTGCTTATCGACCTGATCAATCAGATGCGTGAAAAAGGCGTGGAGAAACTGGAAGCTATTAAAGAAGGCGGAAAGTCGCGCTTACGACCTATTCTTATGACCACCATGACCACTACCCTTGGTCTGCTTCCCCTGGCTATTGGTTTTGGCGATGGTGCTGAACTTCGTGCCCCTATGGGTATCACTGTAATTGGCGGTCTGTTGTTTTCAACCTTGCTTACCCTCGTGGTTATTCCCGTGATGTACGACATCCTTGACCGCAAGACCTATACCACTCAACCCGAAACCGAAACGGCTTAAAACACTGCCATGCATATTACCGATTTATCCATACGACGCCCGGTAACCACACTCATGGTTTTTGTGAGTCTGCTGGTTGTGGGATTGATTGCCACCAGGTTGGTTCCGCTTGAGTTCATGCCCAATATCACTTTCCCCGGAGCTTTTATTCAGCTTCCCTACCCCAATTCTACCCCGACTGAAGTTAATGAGAATATAGCCCGCCCCATTGAGGAAGTGCTTGCCACCATCAGTGGAGTTGAGCGTATTAACTCCAACTCCGGGGAAGACAATGCGGGTGTATTCATTACTTTTAAACAAGGAAATGAAATTGACCTCAAAGCCATCGAGATCAAGGAAAAAATCGAAAGCATCCGAAATCAGCTACCCGATGACTTTGAGCACTACACCATCAATAAATTTCAGGATGGAGATGCTCCTACCCTACTTTTGCGTATTTCCAGCAACCGGGATCTTTCAGACGCCTATGAGTTACTGAATCGTAACCTGAAGCAGCGTATCGAGCGTATTCCGGGAGTAGGTCAGGTTACTTTGTATGGTGTGGAGAAAAAGGAAATACGAATTGAACTCGATCCCGATCGGCTCACTCAATATAACATCAACCTGAACAGGCTGAGTAGTACCCTTCGACAAGCAAATTTTTCCATTTCGGCCGGTAAAATCACCGATGCGGGACTTCGTTACATGGTTCGTCCGGTCGGCAACCTGAATGGTGTTGAGGATATCGAAAACCTGATTGTGGCCGATAACAACATCCGTGTAAAAGATATCGCCACTGTTAAATACACCTCTCCCGAACGAAATTACGCCCGTCACCTCGACCGCAAATACGCTATCGGGCTCGACATCACCAAAGAATCTACCGCCAATACCGTTGAAGTGGTTGACAGGGTTTTAGCTGAAATTGATGAGGTGAACGAGCTCCCTGAAATGCAGGGTATTGAAATTTTTGAAATGTTTAATCAGGCTGACGGTATCCTGAGTTCATTGCGGGAGCTTTTTAATTCGGGAATGATAGGGGCCCTCCTTTCCGTATTTGTGTTGTACATCTTCCTGCGGCAAATGAGCACCACCTTAATTGTGGCTACCGCAGTTCCCTTTTCACTTATTGTTACACTCGGCTTTTTCTACTTCCTCGATATTTCACTGAACATCCTTTCCATGATGGGGCTTATGCTTGCCATTGGTATGCTTGTAGATAATGCGGTAGTGGTTACGGAGAACATCCACCGATACCAGCGCAAAGGAAATGAAGCTCAAAAAGCGGCTCTGCTTGGAGCCAAAGAAGTTTCCATTGCCGTAACGGCCGGTACGCTCACATCCATCATCGTATTTCTACCCAATGTGGTGAACGAGAGCTTTATCTCACAGCATATGTATTACATCGGCATGGCGATTATTATCGCCTTGCTGGCTTCTTTGGTTATATCACTGACCGTTATTCCCCTGCTGGCTTCCAAAATTCACCCACCGGAAAAGTCAAAGAAGAAAACAGTTATCGATAAGCTATCTGTTAAGTACTCTGCTTTGCTTGGGTGGTTATTGGAACGGCGTAAAATCTCCGTTCTATTTATCACCTTGCTGTTTCTGAGTGGTGGCATTCCGATGGCTTTTATGAATGTGGATATGTTTCCACGGATAGAAGAGCGGCAACTACGCCTGCAGTACAACCTGAATGCCAGCTATACCCTGGAGCGTGTCAAAGAATCGGTTGACCGGATTGAAGAGTACCTGTACGAAAACCAGGATAAGTTCGAAATCGAGTCGGTATATACTTACTACCAGCCTGACTTTGCAAATTCTACCATCAATCTTATTGACGAGGATGATGCCAAAAAAGCGGTGACACAGATTAAGGAAGAAATACAGAAAGACCTGCCTAAAATTGCACTCGGGCAACCGGCTTTTGAGTTCATAAGCCGTAACAGCACCGAACAGGTTCGGGTTTTTGTTCAGGGTGAATCGATGGATGTTCTTGAAGACCTGGCCGATCAGGTAGAATGGCGGCTTGGACAAATTGAAGGTTTTGCGGACGTGCGCTCCGAAGCCGAGGCCGGCAGTGATGAAATCCGCCTCACTGTAAACCATGATCGCGCCCGTAATTTCGGACTTACATCCTCGGCTGTTGCCAGTATGGTTTCCGGAGCCATGCGTGGCCAAACCATACAGCGCATTCGGGGTGAAGACAGTGAAATTGATGTAATTTTGGCCTTTCAGGATGTGAACCGGCAAACCATCGACGATCTTAAAAACCTGCCGATTTCGATTAATGACGAGCAGTCCGTAAAACTTGCCACCCTTGCCGACTTTGAAGAGCGCCCCGGAGCCGGACGTATATTCAGGGAAAACCGCCGAACCTCGCTGGGCATTTCCGTTAACCTCGATGACATAACTTCGGATGAAGCCCGTGGAAAAATATCTCAGGTGATGGATCAGATAGTTTACCCGGCCGGCTACGGATGGAGTTACGGACGCAGCTTTGGCAACGACATGGATGCCATGAACACCATGCTATTTAACATTGGTATTGCCTTTTTCCTGATTTACCTGATCATGGCCTCGCTGTTTGAATCCCTTATGTATCCCACCAGCGTACTCTCCTGTATTTTTTATGGTATGATCGGAATCTTCTGGTTCTTCTTTATCACCGGTACCACTTTTGACCTCATGGCTTTTATCGGAATTCTGATCCTGATGGGAATTGTGGTAAATAACGGGATCGTGCTGATCGACCATATCAACCACCTGCGCAGTGAGGGGTTGTCCCGAAGGGAAGCCGTGATACAGGGCGGGAAAGATCGTATGCGTCCTATTTTGATGACCGCTGCTACCACCGTGCTTGGCCTGGTACCTCTCTGTTTCGGAACCACGCAGATTGGCGGTGACGGCCCTCCCTACTTCCCAATGGCCCGAGCCATTGTGGGCGGACTTACTTTTTCTACGGTAGTAACCCTCCTGGTACTCCCTTCCATTTATGTGATATTGGATGACATCAAGATCTGGAGCAACAGGATTTTACATTCGGCTAAGTAATAACTGATCCCAATCAATCTCGTCACGGCGCTCTGCTCCGCGACGCAATATCGGAAGCTCTTGCTTCCATATCCGCTTCCACAGCCGGAGCAACTTAACCATACAAAAACCGGCTTGGTAATCACTGACACATAAATGCTTTTTTTAATTTATGTTTAGGGTGATTTTCAACTTCATCCTGATTCATGACTGACGACATCACCAAGCATAGCGAAACCTTTACCATCCGGGCCAGTGAAGTAGGGTCAGGTGGTCAGATTACCCTGCCTGCCCTTTGTTCTCTTTTCCAGGAGGTAGCCGGCAATCATGCTCACAAGCTGAACTTTGATATCACCCAGCTTCACGAGCAAGACCTTACCTGGGTGCTCCATCGAATGGACATCAGGATTGAGCGATATCCCAACTGGAGAGAAAAGATTACCGTGGAAACCTGGCCGGCCGCCGGCGATGCCTTGCGGGCCTATAGGGATTACAGGATTCTGGATGAAGAAGGCGAACAAATTGGAGCCTGCCTCAGCTACTGGATGATGATCAACCTGAAAACCCGAAAACCCACCCGTATGCCTCAGGAAGTTCTGGACCTCCGGTTGTCGGAACTGGATCATGTGATGCCGGTTAAATCGGACCGGATGAATCCATTTGAAGAAAGCGATGTAGCGAAAAAGTTTGTAGTACGGAAATCAGACCTCGACATGAATGAGCATGTAAACAACGCCCGCTTTGTAGAGTGGCTCATGGAAACTTATGACGATGACAAGGCTTACCTGATCAAGAATATGGATATCATGTTCATGCGGGAAAGCCACTCCGGAGATATGATTACATCCGAACGGAAAAATCTGGAACATCAAAACTACCGCCATCAGCTTACCAACCAGGATGGAGATGTGTTGGCCTTGGCTACCTGCAGCTGATTTATCCTATTGCCAGATTAAGGTGTAACCCTTCCAGGGTTATGGCATTCGTCCTTGTTTTGGCTAAGTGGTTTAACCCTGGAAGGGTTGATGATTCTATTACTCCCCTATTTTACTTATCCCATTCGGGGGCAAAGTCGGGGTTAATAATCCGGGTATCTTTCTGGATGTCATCGATGGCATAGAAGTCGTCGTCTTCCAATACAAAATCGAATACATCGATATTCTCCTTCAGATGTTCTTCCGAAGAAGCTTTGGGTATGGCAACCACCTGCTCTTGCTCTATCAACCAGCGGAGTGCTATTTGTGCGGGCGATTTCCCATATTTTTCACCAAGCTTTTGGAGCAATGGATCATCCATCACTTTCGCCTGTGCCAATGGAGAATAAGCGGTGAACAGGATATCCTGCTCGGCGGTGTAGTCCAGTAAGTCAAACTGGCTCAGAAAGGGGTGGTACTCAACCTGATTACAAAAGATGGGAGCTCCGAGCTCTTCATTCACTTCCTTCAATAACTTTAAAGGGAAGTTTGCTACGCCAATATTCAGTGCTTTACCCTGATCGCGCAGTGATAGAAAAGCCTCCATCGTTTTTTCAATGTTTACTTCCGGGTTGGGCCAGTGCACCATCAAAAGGTCCACATAGGGAGTATCGAGTTCCCGAAGCGAGTTCTCTGCAATCTTCAACACATCGTCTTTCTCAAGATGGGTATGCCAGATTTTAGTCGTAAGAAAAATCTCTTCCCGATCAACATGTGATCTCTTGATGGCCTCCCCAACTTCTCTTTCGTTTTTATAGCTTTGGGCAGTGTCGATGTGGCGGTAGCCAAGATTCAGTGCCAGCTTTATTGTGTTTTCGCCTTCTCTGCCAATTAATCGGTGTGTTCCTAACCCTACTTCGGGCACTTCCACCCCTTGAATTGTTTTAAACTGCATGATAGGTAAAGAGTACTTGTCCTTTTTTGATTTATGGTTACTTATTTGGAATAACTGTTATCACGCGAAATCTGTTCACTATTTTACTAATGTCATTTTTCGGGTCATAACACTCTTTCCGACTTCAAGCTGGTAGATATACATCCCGCTGGGTTTGTCGGTGGCATCCCATTCAAACTGATGCTCTCCGGCCGACATGGTTCCTTCTGCAATCACGGCAACAGGCTGCCCCACAATATTAAAAATTGAGAGACGAACTTCTTCCGCTTCCGGTAAATAAAATGAGATAATGGTAGCGGGGTTAAAAGGATTAGGGAAATTTTGATGAAGCTCTACTTCACGGGGCAGTGTATCATCTCCCTCCGTTTCTTCTGCTATTTGTCCGGGTGGCTGAATGTGAATCACAAATCGGTCTTTTTCGGAATAGTTATCTAAGGAAGCTTCTTTTTCGGATTTGTCTTCCTCTGTAAGTACGGTATGATCGAAGGTTATGCTAAAGCCTTCTCTGAGTACATACTCCTTTTCAGCTGCTTTATCTTCCAGCTTTATTTCCCAATCAGTAGGGATGGCCGTCCACTCATTAACCGAAAGTGTAAGTTTACCCGAAGCGGAAGTACTGAATTGCAATGGTAGTGAAAGTGCCTGTTCAATCTTTGATGAGAGCGTTATTTCACTAAAATATTCTTCTCCACCTGAAAAAGCCATATCCAGAAAAGAAGGACCACCCAAAAATAATTCCGGATATGAGTTAAGGTCTTTTACACTTTCTGTATTTCCATTATCCGCAAATTGAACCGTAACTGCTTCGCTCTGATCTTCTGAGCTGAGGCTTAGGGATAAGGTGGAAATTTCATCTTCCGGGATATTTTCTATATCAGATTCACCGGAAGATTGTGCAAGATCCTGAACATCAAAAATAAGTTCTCTTTGCGGTTGTAAATCACCAAGCATAAGCCAGAAAGGAGCCTGTGCAGGAATTTCATCATCATTCTTCAATGGCACAAAATCCAAATCACCGGCCGTGCTCTGCTTAATTCCATAGAAAACCGGATTTACAGAAACATCAGGATATTTTTCCATGCTTAGCTCAAGAAGCCGTTGCACGTTGACAGGGGTTTCCAGATTATTATAAACCAGATTTAAGCCTTCCGTACCATTTAAAGCTTCGTTGTTGTCAAAGTCGGTAGCAGATACATTTAATGTAAGCGTGCTATTATTTGGTGCTTTTTGAGAAGAAGATCTGCTCCAGTCTGCCAATTTTTGTACTTCTTCTCCTTCAAAACCTCCAATCAGAACCGGGTAATCAGATATGGATGCAGCATCAGGGACAACCTCCACAAATTCTTGTGTTTCCTCATCCCAGCCTTTTAATATTATTTCAGGGAAAACACGTTCAAGGCCTTCCGTTTGGGTTATTATTTTAAGTCCCGGTTGCAAGAGTTGCTGTACAGAAGCTTGAAGTCCGGTTAGTGTACCATCATTCATTTGTTGAGTGGCATTATTGATTACATTATTACCAGCTACTACTTCATCCCGATCAGCATTACTACCCCCCGCTCTTTTCTGCTCGTTGTAGCGAAACTCGTGAATAGTTTCCCCGGCAAAGTCCTTCAGCACCAATTGGCCGCCTCTCCTATTCAGCAGAGGTTTATCCAGCTTTGAATAGATGATTGTTTGCATCGAATCTTTCTCCGATTCAATAACTTCATTCTTAATCAGGATAGTTTGTTGAGGGAATAAAACGGCATCATCTTTAAATGTAAATTTTTGGTCTTTCGAAGAAAGGGTCCAGCCGTTTAATGATACTACCCCATCTTCCATATTCCTGATTTTGATAAAACCATCGCCATTCGGTGCATTGACTGCTTCAGAAATTAAAATCTCAGGTTTTTCATTATCCAGGATGATTTTACTGTGGGTGAGAAAATCGCCGAAATTACCATTGGTCAAATTCTGCAAGGTAAATATTCCTGTTTCCCTGCCCTCGTAATCCATATCATCGTTAATAGGAACTCTCACTTCATATATTCCATCGCCAATCAGCCCGGTAAAATTAAGCGTAGTGGTTTCAAAGTCTAAATAATCATCCGGTGAGGTGATGCTTCTCAGCGTGTCAAACTTCACGTCAACCGATAGTCGGGAGCCGTCGTGCTCATAAATGGCGACGTTCAAAATGGCTACCGAATCTGACTCCTGAACAGTGGAAACACTTTGGTCAAAAAGAACAACCGGTGGAGAAATTAAATTAAAAGAAGTGCCAAAAACCGGGAAAGGGCGGGTTTCGCTTCCTCTCCAATGGCTTTCATTTCCTACATATTGCAACAACAAATTCCGGGTTCCACTGGCACCGTTTCTGATGTAATATTGGTAATTGGAGGCATCTCCTAATGTCAAAAACGTGTGGTCACTTTCTTCTAAACTTTCCGGTATATCTGAACCCAGTGATTCTTCTTCTGAGGTATTCCAGATAACTCCCTTTCCCCAGCCAACGGCAAAGATAAACCGATACACTTCTTCTTTCTGATAGGCAAACAGACGGTATGTCCCTCCTTCAAAACTGATATTACCTTCTATATCCAGCCGCTCGTCATTTAAGGCGTTAAGGTGAATGTTTGTACCGGCCTGAACAGAGCTTTTGAACGTTACTTTAAGTTCATTCCCGGATAAAGTTTGAGCTTGCCTATCCCACTTCCCGTTTGAGAAATACAGCTCCGTACCTTCCTCAATATCGATAAGCGGTATAAAATCGATGGATTGAGTATCCGCATTGGCAGATACAATGACTACATCGCCCGGAAGCAATACAGACTGGGCTGTTGCCTTGAAACCCAAGGTAGCAACCAGAAAGAAAAGGGCGATATGTAGTGCTTTTAAATGTTTACCGAATAGTAACTTTTGAGCCATAGGCACACGTGTTACTCATTATTTTTGTTCCTTCAATTAACAGATTTTCAGGCATAAAGGCATATAAAATTTCCTGTTTTCTGAAATTCTAATCATCCAGATTAGGAGCACCTAAGCGTCCTTCTGAGGAGGCCACAGCCACTGATACCGCCGCGTCTCCTGTAATGTTAACCGTAGTTCGGCACATATCTAAAATACGATCCACTCCAAGTATGAGCGCTATTCCGGCGGTTGGCACCTGTATAGCCTCCAGTACAATTACCAGCATCACAATACCGGCCCCTGGAACACCGGCAGCTCCAATAGAAGCGGCCGTTGCCGTTAATACAATCATTAGTTGCTGAGCGATGGTTAAATCCATTCCTAAGGCCTGGGCAATAAATACCGCTGCCACAGCCTGATACAAGCTGGTTCCGTCCATATTCACGGTTGCTCCAATAGGCAGAACAAAACTTGCGACCTCGTCTTCAACCCCCAGATTTTTTTCAACACGCTCCATGGTAACAGGCAAAGTTGCTGAACTTGAACTGGTACTGAAACCAAGCAACATCGCCGGCTGAATAGCCCTGAAAAAGGTAGAAAGCTTCATATCGCTCATCGCTTTGAACAAGCTGGCATACACGATAAAAACGTGGACAATCAAAGCAATAATTACCGTCAGACAATACCATCCAAGTGCATATAATAATTCCATAGCCTGAGACAAATCATCCCCGGCCAGGTCTATAATCAGTGAGGCCATCAAAGCAAAAACCCCATAGGGTGCGGTGAGCATAATAAGCTCCACTATGCGTATAATGACATCATTAAAGGCATCGAACACGTCCACCAATGTCTGCGCTTTCTTCCCTCCAATTTGAATGATCCCGATACCCAAAAGAATGGCTACAAATACAATCTGCAGCATACTTGAGTTGTTTGATGCAGCTGCAAAAAAGTTTTCCGGTACGATATCCACAATAAAATCAAGCGGACCCCGATTCTGAACCAGCTCAGCTGTGGCGCTGCGATCATCCACCGATTCACTGTAGCTTTCCTGCAAAGTTGCTGTTGTTTCAGCCGGCAGGGTTTTTCCGGGTTGTATGACATTTACGGCAACCAAACCAATGGTAATGGCGAAAACCGTAGTTACGGCATAAATAGACACCGTTTTGAATCCCATTCGCGACAGCTTGGTCGTATCGTTTAAACTGGTAACCCCTACCACCAGCGAAACCAGCACCAACGGCATCGCGATAAGCTTCAGCATAGCTATGAAAATAGTACCAAAGGGCTTGATGTAGTCAGAAGTAAATTCATTCAAACCGGTGACACTGGCTAACAGCCCCCAAAGAAGACCTAAAATCAAACCAATTATAATTTGCCAGTGTAATTTTTTATACCATTTCATACGCCAATGATTAAGATTAATATCAAACTGATTACTGAAGCCAGGCCTGCAGAAATCCAATTCACAAAATTGTTGCTAACATACATATTCTCCAAACCAATTGATGAAAGTCCGGGAAGGCTGTATGCCGCATTCTGAAACCGGGCGCCAATGTAAGAATCGATGAGGGAACCAAAAAATCCGGTGATCGCAATTATCAAAATGGTTGAAAGCATAGTGTCGATAGCAAAAAACCAGAACACTGCGGCTATAAAAGCTGCGCCGGTAAGGGCGGCAACGGTTCCATAAAAGCTAATGCCGCCGTCAGTTCCGGGCTGTACTTTTTCTCCGGTAGTAATAAGCCGGGTTTTACCCTTTAGCCTGTTTTCCCCGATTTCTGTAGCCCAGGTATCGGAAGCAGCGGTTGCAATGGAGGTTACGGCGCCGATCAGAAAAGCATCTATATCGGTCAAAAACCAAATTAAAATCCAGAGGACAAACCAAAACCCGTTCGACCATACCTGTTTACCATTACGCCGGAATTTCTTTTCCAGGAAACCTTCACGGGATATTAAATCTTTGGAAAGCACCGATCCTGAAATAAAAAAAGCCAGCACGACAGCAGCCCCGGCAATACCGCCCAAACCATAAGCGAATCCACCAAATATGGTTGCTGACGATGCGCCATCGATCGTTAACCAGTTCAGTATAAAAGCAGTGATAGATAACAGAGCAGCAAGAAAAAGTCCCAGAAGAATCTGGTTATGATGTTGAGCATTCCCTAACAGGATGAATACAAAAACCAGTGCCAAAGAAAAGAAGATATTTACCCAGCGATCGAGCACGGTTTATTTAGCTGGATGCTGCTTCAGGTTCTTCATCCCGGTCGTGCTTCATAATAGCAAATACAACCAGGATATAGCCGGCCATAATTACAATTGGAGAGATAAACAGAGAGATAAAGCCGTCCACTTCATTTTCCAGATACATGGCCGTAAAACCAGCTACAATCAGGAAAATTGCAATCCCGATAAGTTTGTAGTTATATGCGGAAAAAAACATCGGTTGATGATCCGCCTGTTTACGTCCTCGTTTTGCCATGTTCTTTTAGTTAACTTAGTTGAAATTTAAGATCGAAATGGTTGGCTAAGTTATTTAATTATCTGCTAAACCCAAAAGTACAAATACGGCATGATGCGAATTGTTCTGGCTTCTCAAAGCCCCCGAAGAAAGAAATTATTACAACAAATTGGCCTGGCTTTTGAAGTTTCCCCCAGCGAGGTGGAAGAAATCAGTTCACTTGCCGAGCCCGGGCCAATGGTGGAAGACCTCGCCAAGTTAAAAGCCACCGATGTTGCCACCAATTTCAGCGACAGCTTCATCATTGGCTCGGATACCATTGTAGTCCATAACGAGGAAGTATTGGGTAAACCCGGGAATGAGGACGAGGCTTTTGCCTTTTTGAAGCGGCTTAGCGGCACTCACCACTTTGTTTACACAGGTGTCGCATTTGTTAAAACTGATAAAAACGGCACCATTCAGGGCAAACACACCTTTTATGAACAAACAAAAGTTACCTTCAGCACGTTAGGTGATCAAGATATTAAAGCGTATATAAAAAGCGGCAACCCCATGGACAAAGCCGGAGCTTATGGAATTCAGGATGACCTGGGCGCTTTGTTTGTAGAAAAAATTGAAGGTGACTATTATAATGTGGTCGGGTTTCCTTTGAACCGTTTTTACAGGGAGATGAGATCTTTCTTTCCGGAATTTGATATAATGAGTTAATGAATTAATGAATACTTTTTTAAAAACCGTTTTCTCTTTTTTGATCATCGGGTTACTGAGCTGCCCGGCCATAGCACAAAACAACAGCGACTTTCAGCTTGCCACCCGACTTATGCAGCAGCAACAATATGCTGATGCACTTCCCCTGTTACAAAACTTGCACGAAGACAATCCCGAAACCTACGTTTATGCCGACCGGCTAATCGACTGTCTGATCCAGTTAAAACAGTACGATCAGGGACTCGAAATAGCACATAATTACCAAAATCAGCCTAAAGTTGAGAGTCAGGTACAGATTCGTATCGGTGAAATCTACCATTTCAAGGAGCAGACTGAAACAGCGTTAGATATTTGGTATGCCAATTTGGAATCTAATCCACGGCAGTTACAGCTCTATATAACCACGGCCCGAACGATGGTGAGCCGGCGTGAATATCTTGAGGCCGTTGAAGTGTATAAAAAGGCACGGAATGAATTTCAAAACCAGCGTTTATTTTTCGGGGATATCGCGAATGCGTATATGAGAGCCGGGGAATATGAGTTGGCAATAGAAGAGTGGCTGAATTTATTGGAAGCCTCGCCGAACCAGATTTCATATATACAGCGCAGCTTGCTTAGATACAACGACCCGATTCTGTACGACATCACCATTATTGAACTTGATGAGCGATTGAGTAATCTGTCTATTTCTTCCCCCAATTATCAAACATTTTATCAGCTGCAAATCTGGCTGCTTCAGGAAAATAAATTGTACCGGCGGGCTCTTGCCACAGCCAAAGAGTATGAAAGCCGATCTGAATCGTATAACTACTCGCTGTTTAACCTTGGGCGGCAACTAACAGAGAATAATGAGTTTGAACTGGCCAAAGAAGCCTTCACTTACTATACAGACAATGCCTACGGTGAGATTAAATGGCGGGGCCTGGAAGAACTGGGCGATACATATTCAAAGTGGGCCAAGTATATCGATGATTACAATCTTGACTTCACCAACAAAAGAGACAGTCTGTATAAACTGGCTACGGTGATGCTGGACTCCATTGAAACGCAGACCAATAATTACAGCGGTATGGGAAATGTACAGCTTAAAAGGGCCGAATTGGCTCTCGATCATGTGTTCGATCTCGGCAAAGCCACGACGGCTCTCAGGAAGCTTAGAAACCTCCCTGCCATGCGAGACTCTCCTGAAATCCCGTACCTGGAAGGAAGAATTCATCTTGCCCAAAAAGAATTTACCGAGGCACGCATCAATTTTACCCGCTCTAACAAACAAGCTGAAATAGGAGAACTCGCCGAAAAAACCCGCTATTTCCTTGCCCTAACCGACTTCTACGCCGGTGATTATGAGTTTGCCGGCATTCAGCTAAAATCACTGGGCAGGCAGAACACCTCTTATTATGCCAACGATGCTCTGGAACTCCGCCTTT
The DNA here is from genome assembly GCF_040117685.2 of Gracilimonas sp. BCB1. NCBI lineage: Bacteria > Pseudomonadati > Balneolota > Balneolia > Balneolales > Balneolaceae > Gracilimonas > Gracilimonas sp. BCB1. Next base: position 224,531 of record NZ_JBEDYP020000013.1, read on the forward strand.
GGCTACAGCAGGGAACGGCCGCAGACACTTCCGGGGAGATGCTTTCCAGATTTGCTGATGCTGTTTTTATGGAGAACAACGGGAAGTCCTCTGAAAGCGCTGAAGAATTTTTAGCGATGATCAACGATGAGAGTTTTACCGCTTTAAAGGATGATGCCCTCCTATTCTTCGTAGAATCACCTCACATTCAGAAGGCGGTTAAATATAATGAACTGAGTCTGTTTCTGACCTCTAACCCGGCAACTCCCATCAAAGAGAAGTTACTTTGGGAACAGGCGAAACTGGCAGAGCAAACAAATATACAGTCGGTGCGGAATGTGTGTGAATCTGCCGGGGATTGCTTTTGGAACTCTGATTCAACAACTTCAACAGCTCAAATTTCACCTAAAGATATTTACGAGAAGCTGATTCTGGAATATCCACAAGGATTTTATGCTCCTTATGCCAGAGAACGACTTACAGATTTAACCAATCAAAATTCCTGATATGATCAAGAGGCTGTTTACGGTATTATTATTTGCACTAAGTCCGATTCTTATGGTTTCGGCCCAGCAGCATGTATTGATTTCGATGGATGCTTCACAAACCAATCACCTGAAAGCATACGGTGTCGTCTTCAATCATATCACCGATGGATATACTGCCCAATGGCTACTGAATTATAGGGGAGGAAGCTTCCTGGCAAAGGTTGAAAATGACATTATTCGGAAAAGCAGGCTGCGCAACGTTTCTCTTGAGACCATTAGCGCATCGGAAGCCCGGCAAATTATTGCCAATGTGGAAAGCAACAGCAGCAATACCGCCGTGGTAAACCTTGAGAAAGCGCCCAAGATTGCGGTTTACACTCCCGATCAGGCTTTACCCTGGGACGATGCCGTAACGCTTGCCCTTACCTACGCCGAAGTGGAATACGAGAAAGTGTGGGATGTGGAAGTACTGGAAGGTAAGCTGAATGAATACGACTGGCTTCACCTTCACCATGAAGATTTTACCGGTCAGTATGGGAAATTTTGGGCCAGTTACAGAAGTATGCCCTGGTACATCGCTCAGGTGAAACAAATGGAAGCTATGGCCAGTGAATTGGGTTATGCTTCGGTGAGTGAGCAAAAGAAAGAAGTGGCCCGCACCATTAAGCGTTACGTAGGAAACGGCGGATTTCTGTTTGCGATGTGTTCCGGAACCGACACCTTCGACATTGCTTTGGCCGCTGAAGGCGTGGATATTGCCCCGGAACAATTTGATGGCGATCCTGCAGATCCAAACGCACAGGAAAAACTGGATTTCAGCAAAACACTCGCTTTTGAGGACTTTGACATTGTACTGAATCCCGGCGAATACGAGCATGCTGATATTGATGTACCGGTAAGTATCAACCGCGTTGACCAGTCGCTGGACTTTTTTACCCTGTTTGAGTTTTCCGCCAAATGGGATCCGGTTCCCACCATGCTGACGCAAAATCACGTGAGTAGTGTACGGGGTTTCTACGGCCAAACTACTGCATTCCAGAAAGACAAAGTAAAATCATCGTCTGTGATATTGGGAGAATCACCCGGACGGGAACAGGTTAAATATATTCATGGAAATTACGGGCGCGGTACCTTCACCTTTTACGCCGGTCACGATCCTGAAGATTACACTCACCGGGTAAACGATCCCCCCACCGATTTGGCCTTGCATCCCAACAGTCCCGGCTACCGGCTGATACTCAACAACATCCTCTTCCCTGCCGCCAAAAAGAAGAAGAAAAAAACATAATCGATGTTAAATGCTCAATGTTAAGTGTTAAATTTGAACGCATTCAACATTCATAAATTTAACACTTAACATTTTTCTATGAAGCCAAGCCGGAAGTTTGAGGATCTTGTTGAACTGGTAGCTATACTCCGGAAGGAATGTCCCTGGGATCGTAAGCAGACACACGAATCTATCAAGGATAACCTGATCGAAGAGGCCTACGAAGCTATTGAAGCACTCGATCATCAGGATTTCGATGAGTTTAAAAAGGAACTTGGCGACCTGCTGCTGCATGTTGTATTTCATTCCCGCATGGCCACTGAAACCGACACCTTTGATATGGGTGATGTGATTTACACGCTGATGGAAAAGCTCATCCGCCGACACCCCCATGTTTTTGGTGATACAGAAGTGGACGGAGAAGAACAGGTTTCCTGAAAATTGGGAAAACATCAAACTCAAAGAAGGAAAAAAATCCACTTTGGATGGACTCCCTGCCCACCTTCCCGCTTTAATTCGCGCACAACGTATGCAGGAAAAAGCAGCCAATGTGGGCTTTGACTGGCCGGAATGGAAACTTGCCTGGGAAAAACTGGATGAGGAACTGCAGGAATTCCGGCAAGCTTTAGAAGGTAACAAGCCTGAAGAACTCGCTGATGAGTTTGGGGATGTGCTATTTTCCCTCGTAAACGTGAGTCGGTATTTTGAGCTTAATGCAGAAGATAGCCTCCGAAAAACCAACGCCAAATTTGAACATCGTTTTCGCTACATCGAGATGAAGCTAAAGGAGAAGGAAAAAGCCCTTAAAGATGCTACTCTTGAAGAGATGGATGTATTTTGGAATGAAGCCAAGAAACAGGCCTAATCGGTCGGTGCATATTCTTTTCCGCCAAATTTATCTATAAAGTAATTCTTCTTCTTTTTAATCAGATATGCGCCAATGGCAAAGGTAACACCGGTTGCGATAGCCACCAACATCCAAAATCCGTCCCAGCCCTGAAAACTAAAAAAGCGAGTGAACGTCTCTGACCAAAAGGCGGCATACAAACCCACCACCGACCAGTTCATAAACTCATAATGATACTCCAGCCAGGTATGCTTTGGTTTCTTGAGGTAAGCAGGAATAAAACCGGCTATGGTTGTTGCAAGGCTGATCAAAGCAAATACATGGAAAGGCCCGAAGAAACCAAAAAGCTTGTAGATCATCAGGGCGGTTCCATTCAGCCCAATCATAGCAAAGAAATAGAAGTAGCCCAGCTTCTTATGAACCGATCCTCCCTTTTTAATAAATACGATGAGCGCCCCTGAAGTCATTGAAAGTATGGCAAAGATGAAATGGGCAAGTCCAAGCGGATCGAATTGATAAGATTCCATAGTGACAGCTGAATTGGTTCATGAAAAAAGTACGCTGTACTACCTTCAATGTTACAGTTCACACAGATTGAGCAATGTGTAACCGCCTTCACACTTTCTTCAAGATCAATTGTTTTATTCGCATAGTTTTAAACATTTTGACTTAAAATTGTGCGGTCATTTTACTATATTCGATGCTCTTCTCAAACGAGAATCGGATTTTATTACCAACGACAAACGCTTGTAAATTTAAAAATGTTAGCAGCGTGAAGTTGGCTCTTGCCGAGCAGATTATTCTTTTAACATAAATTGGAGTACTAAATGTCAGAAGGCATTCACACAGGCTTTGACGAGCAACAATATCCTTATATCAATAAAGGACTTGAAGGCATTGTAGCCTTTTCAACGTCTAAGAGTTTTATTGACGGCCAAAAAGGCGAACTTATTTATTCCGGGTATCTTATTGACACCCTGGCCGAGAACGCAACCTTTGAAGAAGTTTGCTTTTTACTTTGGAATGATCGCCTGCCAAACGCGCAAGAACTGGAAAGCTTAAAGAAGCTTTTGATTGAGCATCGTTCTCTTCCTGAGCCGGTACTCGATTATATTAAAACGACCGACAAATCTGCTGAGCCTATGGCCGTTTTAAGAACAGCGGTTTCCATGCTTGCGGATTTTGATGATACGCACGGCAAATTTGACGACACGTTGTTTGAAGGTCAGGCTATCGACATCACCGCAAAAATCCCAACCATCATTGCCGCTTTCGATCGTGCCCGTAAAGGCAAAGATATTGTAGAGCCGCTTGATGAAGGCAGCACCGCATTCAACTTCCTGTATATGCTGAATGGCGAAAAGCCCGGTGAGCAAGCTGAAAAAACCATGGATCTCTGCCTGATTCTTCATGCCGAGCACGGGATGAATGCATCAACCTTTACTTGTCGCACCATCTGTGCTACTCAGTCTGATATGTATTCTGCTGTCACCGGTGCCATTGGTGCATTGAAAGGGCCTCTTCATGGCGGAGCAAACACCGCTGTAATGAATACCCTGCTTGAGCTGGATAAAGATCCGGACACGGCAGATGCTGTAGAATTCACCAAGAAGAAATTAGCAAGTAAAGAAAAGATTTCCGGTTTTGGGCACCGCGTGTATAAGACCTTTGATCCACGTGCCCGATTGCTGCAAACCATGTCTAAAGATCTTTCTGAAGAAACCGGACATGAGCAATTGTATGAGTGGTCGATGGATATGCTGAATACCATGAAAAGTGAGAAAGACATTGACCCGAATGTAGATTTCTTCTCAGCTACCGTTTACTATTCTATTGGGATTGAGCCTGATTTATACACCTGTATTTTCACCATGAGCCGTGTTTCCGGCTGGACCGGGCACTTTATGGAGCAGGCTGCCAACAACCGCCTGATTCGACCTCGTGCCCTTTATGTTGGTGAGAAAGGCCTGGGCTGGACTCCGGTTGAAGAACGGTAAGTGACCGGAGATTTGTGAGATTTTAGGATTTCACAGATTTATTGAATTTAATAGGCTCTGATGTATCACGTCAGGGCCTTTTTTATGGTATAAAGATTATTCAGTGGTCAGGGTCATTTCCGCGAAGGCGGAAATCTAAATATTGCCATTCAGTGAACCGTGGATTCCTGACAAAAAACTAGATTTCGGGCATTCGCCGCGAAATGACTAATCAAAATATGAATCAGCTAAGTTCATTTTGACAGGACGCTACTTCACCACCAAATTCACAATCTTTCCGGGCACGAAGATCTCTTTCACCAGATTTCCATCAGCAAGATATTTAGCCACGTTCTCTTCTTTCTTCGCTAAGCCAAGCACATACTCTTTGTCTTTGGCTTTGTCGGCATCCACTTCGATATCAGCCCGGACTTTCCCATTCACCTGTACCGGATAGGTAATGGAATCGGCTTTCAGGTATTCTTCATTGAACTGTGGCCAGTCTTCATAAGCCAGCGTTTCTTCATGACCAAGCATTCGCCATAATTCTTCGGTGATATGCGGGGCAAAGGGGTTCAGAATCTGGATGAATTCTTCGGCGACAGATAAAGGAATTTCATCCCAACCATTGGCTTCATTCACAAAAATCATGAGGGCGGAAATAGCGGTATTGAATCTAAGTCCCTCAATGTCCTCGCTTACTTTTTTGATGGCTTCATGCAGCGGTTTCAGATGTTTCTTTTCTGCTTCGATACCCTTCACCTTAGCAGAAATTTTTCCGGAATCTTCATCCACCAGTAAGCGCCAGACCCGATTCAGGAACCGGTTCACGCCTTCCACTCCTTTGGTACTCCAGGGCTTCACCTGCTCCAACGGCCCCATAAACATTTCGTACAGCCGCAATGAATCCGCTCCGTACTGAGCTATAATATTATCCGGGTTAATCACATTACCCCGGCTCTTGGACATTTTGTGAGCCCGGGCTTCTACTTTCGTATCGGTACCTTTAAGGACAAAGCCTTCGCCTTTTTTCTCGACTTTGTCTTCATCAATCTTTTTACCATCGGGACCGGTGAATTCCATTTCTCCCAATATCATCCCCTGGTTCACCAGTTTATTGAAAGGCTCTTTGGTTGAAACTACTCCGATATCGTACAACACCTTGTGCCAGAACCGTGCATATAACAAATGAAGAACCGCATGTTCGGCTCCGCCCACATACAGGTCCACCGGCATCCAGTATTTTTCATAATCAGGATCAACCGGCCCGCCGTCAAATTCAGGACTAATATATCTCAGATAATACCAGCAGGAACCCGCCCATTGAGGCATCGTATTGGTTTCCCGAATAGCCGTTTTTCCCGTTTCGGGGTCGGTGGTTTCTACCCAGTTTTTGGCATTAGCCAGCGGCGGTTCGCCATCGCCGGTAGGTTGATATTTATCTACTTCAGGAAGCTCTACCGGCAATTCAGATTCGGGCAGTGGCTTGGGCTCCCCATCCACGTGGATAATCGGGAACGGTTCCCCCCAATAACGCTGACGGGAGAACAGCCAGTCGCGCAATTTATAATTCACGGACTTGGTACCAGCTCCCTTCTCTTCCAGCCAGTCAATGATTTTTTTCTTGGCTTCTTTAATATTCAACCCGTTCAGGAAGTCGCTGTTGATAGCCACTCCTTCTCCGGTATAAGCCTTCCCTTCAAACCCTTCTTCCGGCTGAACCGTGCGAACAATCTCCAGATCAAATTTCTCAGCAAATTCCCAGTCTCTTTCATCCTGTCCCGGTACGGCCATAATGGCTCCGGTTCCGTAACTGTCCAGCACGTAGTCGGCAATCCAGATTGGGACTTCCTTCCCGTTGGCCGGGTTGATGGCATAAGCGCCGGTAAATGCACCGGTTTTTTCTTTGTTCAGTTCCTGACGCTCCAGATCCGATTTCTTGGCCGCCATTTCCTGATAATCAGCAATCGCCTGTTTCTGTTCATCGGTCGTGATTTTATCCACCAGGTGATGCTCGGGAGCCATCACCATATAAGTTGCACCAAAAATGGTATCAGGACGTGTGGTAAAAACCTTAAGCTTCTCGTCATGACCTGAAATCTCAAAATCAATCTCGGCCCCTACCGATTTACCGATCCAGTTGCGTTGCATTTCCTTCAGCGACTCCGGCCAGTCCAGCTCTTCCAGATCCTGAAGCAATCGCTCGGCATATTCCGTAATCTTCAACACCCACTGGCGCATTGGCTTTCGGATCACAGGATATCCTCCCACTTCACTTTTGCCATCAATGACTTCTTCGTTTGCCAACACAGTTCCCAGCTCAGGACACCAGTTTACAGCCACCTCATCTTCGTACGCCAATCCCTTTTCATATAACTTCAGGAAAATCCACTGGGTCCACTTGTAATAATCCGGATCGGTGGTATTTACTTCGCGATCCCAGTCGTAACTGAAACCAATAGCCTGCAGCTGTTCGCGGAATTTGTTCACATTCTTTTCTGTGGTGATTCGCGGATGGGTCCCTGTTTTCACCGCATACTGCTCAGCCGGCAACCCAAATGCATCCCAGCCAATCGGGTGCAGCACGTTGAAACCCTTCATTCGTTTATATCGGGCAATAATATCCGTTGCCGTATAACCTTCCGGGTGACCTACATGCAGCCCCGCACCGCTTGGATACGGAAACATATCCAGCACATAATACTTAGGTTTGGATTTATCGGTGGGCGTTTCAAAGGTTTTGTTCTCGAGCCAGTGTTGTTGCCATTTAGACTCGATGTCTGCCGGATTGTAAGAGTGCATTTATGCTTTTTTGAATTTCGAAATTCTCAGAGCATTAAAGATAAGATAATCCTGTTTAACCTTTGAAATGGATTTTTGGGGTTAATTGCAGATTTTGAACCTTGATTAGAAGGATTCTCCGATTACCATGATTCTTGTTGGCCGTAAATACCTATAATTCTGAGCCTAATTAACCCAATCAAGGTCATCTTTTAATCCCATAAATCAAGGTTCACAATGTTTTAAGCTACTATGCTAGAACCATGATTGATAGAATTTACGGATTACCCTGATTTTTTGGGTGCCTTGGATTTCCTTTGTACCCCTCACCTTTGAACTTATTGTTATAGATCCTTTTGAATTCCAAGCTGGTTGCTCCAAAGTTGATCAATAATCCAAGTTCTAAATTATAGGCTTCAAGATAATTCATGGCCTGAGAAAGGTGAACATCCAATAGTTCAATAACTGCTTTAAGCTCTACAGCAATTGCATTACTCACCAAAAAATCTACTCTTCTACTGCCTATAATTATATCTCTATAAAACACATCCATCTCAACCTCCCTGGCATATTCTACTTTGTTTAAGTCCATCTCGTAAGCCATGGCACGTTGATATAGAACTTCCTGAAAACCATTACCCAATTCTGAATGTACCTTCATTGCACACCCAATTATCTGATGAGTTAACTCTCCATATTTCATATAAACCCCGCTCTTTGATTTAAAACATAATCAAGGCCATCCCAAAATCCAATAAATCAGGGTTTACAAAATGATTTGATACTTGCTTAGATGGTTTGAACCATGATTGGAAGGATTATCTGATTATCCTGATTCTTTTCGAGCAGTTGAGACAGCCTATGTGATCCTTTTCACTTTCATCCTAATCAAGGCTATCCTAAAATTCCTTTAAATCAAGGTTCAACTCTTCTTCGAAAAGAAATTCACGCCATCTAATCCTTCAAAATCAGCATCTAATGTCCAGAGTTCGGCTTCATATTTTTGGGAGATGGCATAAATCATAGAGTCAGCCATTGGTAACTTATTCTCCGCATTGATGAGGGCAGCATTCAGTGCAATCTCCTGATCTACTGACACTTCTTTTCCATTGGCCATGAGTGCTATTCCATCCAGAGCTTTTGATTTCCCCAGCTCTCTATTTAACACTTTATAGACTTCATAAAAACAAATGGAGGGAACCAATAACTCTTTATCATTCTCTATGACCGGCTCAAAAACATCCGCATATTTATCATCTGTAAAATATTCAAGCCACCCCGATGAATCTAATACATTCAAACCCGATCCTCCTCTCTGTTTATTGAGGTGTCGATTCCTTTAGCAAAACCTCTTAATGATTTCACCTCCGGTACCGGCACAACTTCTATTTTACCATCAAGAGGTATCATCCTTACCCGTTGCCCGGCTTTCAAATCAAGTGATTTCCGAACTTTAACTGGAATCACTACCTGAAATTTTGAAGATATTTTAACCGTTTCCATAATGTTTTACGATTTATTGATCGATGTAATATACGTTAAACGCTTTTTCTTTGCTTAACAATTTCCCAATAGCAGTTCTCCCTGTTTTTTCTTTTTATAAATTCATTCATTCTTTAACAAAGCGGGAGATATGCAAAAATTTTTACTGACCTTTTTTACCTCACTTTTATTGTATTCTGTCCATTTTGAAATTCAGGCTCAGTCCTCCTTTTCTTCCATTGACGATGCCATCATTGTATATCAGGAAGATCATGGTGCTTTGTCACGAAAATATTCTGTTGAATATTCAGACCAGTACTTTTCACGCTTTGAAGATTTTTATACCCATTGGCTGACTTATCTGAATAAACTTAGTTTCTCGGAGTTGACACACCCTCGTAAAGTGGACTTCCTCCTTTTTAAGAATGATCTGGAGCGCTCTTTATACTTCCTGAAAGCCGATCAGGAACGGTTTAATAAACTCGTTGATCGTATTCCTGCGCCTGCTGAAATGATGGAGTTTATCGCCGAGCGTCGATCAGGCACCTCCATGAATGGAAAAAAAGTAGCGGTACGTTTTAATAACTGGAAGGCTGCAACTGTTTCACTTCTCGAAGAACTGGATCAAACACCTCTTCTTTCCAAGCGGCAAGCCGGCTTGGCTGCAGAGATCATCGAAGAGCGAAGAGAGGGCCTTACCGAAGCGTATGAGTTCTACTACGGTTACGATCCTGATTTCACCTGGTGGGTAGAGAAACCCTATGAAGCGTTAGATACTTCTCTTGAAGAATACGCTAAAGCCCTTGCTCAGCATTATGATCAAAAACCGGGAGATGATGATGGATCCGGAATAATTGGCAATCCTATTGGTGAGGATGAAATTATTCGACGATTAGGCTTCGAGATGATTTCCTATACACCTCAGCAGCTTATTGATATTGCCAACGAGCAGTATACTTGGACCTATAATGAAATGCTGAAAGCCTCCCGCGAGCTGGGTTATGGCGATGACTGGAAGGCTGCTTTAGAGTACGTTAAAACAACCCATGTCCCGGCCGGGGAACAACCTCCGTTAGTAAAAGACTTAGCCGAAGAAGCCGTCAGCTTCCTCGAAGAAAGAGACCTCCTGACAATTCCTCCCCTCGCCAAAGAAACCTGGCGCATGGTGATGCTGAGTCCGGAATGGCAGAAAATAGCTCCTTTCTTTTTGGGCGGAGAAGTGGTTCGTATAGCCTACCCCACCAACACGATGACCCATGAAGAAAAAATGATGAGTATGCGCGGAAACAATCCACACTTTTCGAAAGCTGTAGTTCATCATGAGCTCATTCCCGGTCATCACCTGCAACAGTTTATGACCCGCCGATATAAAACCCACCGGCGAATGTTCTACACTCCTTTCTGGACGGAAGGCTGGGCCCTGTACTGGGAGTTCGTACTGTGGGAAAAAGATTTCCCTGATAATCCGGAAGACAAAATCGGGATGTTGTACTGGAGAATGCACCGTGCCGCCCGTATTGTGTTTTCGCTGAATTATCATCTCGGAAACTGGTCTCCACAGGAATGTATTGATTACCTGGTGGATAAAGTGGGCCATGAATATGCCAATGCCGAAGCGGAAGTCCGCCGATCTTTTGAAGGTAACTATGGACCACTTTACCAAATTGCATATATGGTTGGGGCCATGCAGTTTTATTCACTGCGACAGGAACTGGTGGAATCTGGCCAAATGACCGAAAAGGAATTTCACGACACCATCCTCCAAAATAACAGCATGCCGGTCGCAATGGTAAAAGCCTTGCTTACTAACCAGGAGCTGAGTAGAGACTTTAGCTCTGACTGGAAGTTTGGGGATTATATTGAAGGGATGAAATAGAGAATCCTGGCAATCCTAAAATCCTGTAAATCAAGGTTCAAAAATAGAACCGTGATTTATGGGATTGGTGGGATTTACTTGATTAACCGTTCTATCACATCCACCCCATCCGGTTTCCACCAAAGGTTGGGACGCTGGGCGGTCGACAGATCTTCCGTCTCTATCCCGGCTATTTCTTTGCCAGTGGTATACACCGATTGTACCTTCCTCCCGAATTTAGTTTTTAACTTGCTGACTTTCTCATCTCCTCCTTGCACCCAGTTTACCGTAAAGTCGGTATCCGGCAGATCTTCGGATTCTTGTATCAGGAAATTTTTCAGCCAAAGCTGCTTTCTTTGTACGGCTTCGTTGTAAGCATATTGGTATCGTACATCCGGAGCCGGTTTTAAATGCTGAGGATTTTCACTCCAAAATCGTCTTATGGCTTCTTCAAGTTCTTCTTTCACTTCTTCCAACCCAAAGTCGGCTACAATAACCGCTACCGAACGACAGCCTTTGCCCCCGTATCTCAGCATGGCTTGCACCAGCTCCTGATTTATTGACTCATTCCAGTCTTCCAGATAAGCAATGGAAAATTTGGCCGTTCGTATGATATACTTCGCTTCATCCTTTGTTGCATTCAGGTCCGTCACTTTAGCTTTCACATCAGGAACTGATTCTTCAGAGCCGGCAAATATGACCTTATCAGCTTGTAAGCCTTTAAAGTCACTCAAATCCGTGGTGTACTGAATGTGCTGATCTAAACCTGCCTTGGATATTCCATCTAAAAACGACCCAAGCAAATACGGATCTTTGCGGGAGAGTTTTCCATAATAATCAGCGCCGGAGAGGATTGTGCCCAAAGCGGTTTGAAATCCCACCAGAGGTAAATTACCGGCATGAAGGCACAGCACTTTATTGTCTTTTGCGTTTTTTTGATCACTTAAACCTGCCCGTTCTACCCACTGCTCAATTTCATTATTTTGAATGTTTTCTCTTAACACGGAAAGCTGGAATTCAATGTCTTGCCGGCTGAACAACCCTTCATCCCCGGTTTTCCGTATGGCTTCCTGCAGTACATTGTTTTCAGGGTTGAGCCATTTATCTGCAGCTTGTCTGACGCATTCGATATGTTTTTTAAGCCAGCTCATTCAATCCTGATCTATTAAGAAGTTACAGCCACGGAGGTTTTCTGGGTTCCAACGCCCGAGTACCTGAAATTTGCCATCATCTCGCTGCAGTCCTTTATCACCGGTTAAAATAAAGGAACAGGAATAGAGGTTTGCTAAATCCATCACCCCGATTAACCCCTCTTCACCATATTCTACTTCTTCCATCGGATTTTTGGGATTTCGAATACTCACCTTCATCCACGGCACGCACTCAAACCATTCCCCCTCCCGACTGTAAGCCTGACTTAACAACTCGGCCATTCCGTATTCGGAGTGAACTTGTGACTTCGGCAAGCCGAATCCTGAAGCCAGTTTTTCATGCAAAGCAGCTTTGGTAATTTCCCGCCGGTGCGTTTTCATACCGCCCGTTTCCAGAATTACCGAATCTTTGGGAAGCTTTGTTTCCCCTTTTTCCAACATATCCAGCAAGCCGAAAGCTGCACCAAACAGCATCAGCTTTTTTTCAGATTTTTGGACTTTATCTAACTCTTTATGATCAATCGGTTGATCAAGATCCAAAAAACGACTCAGACCGGATGTCTCCCGCTCTATGAGCGCATTCAGCATCCATATGAGTGATGAGTTCGGGTTTTCGATATAGCCCGGCGTGTATGCCCAAATCACATAATCATCCAGTTCATAGAAATGCTTCATTCCCCGGATAATCGATTGTCGATACACCTCCGGATCGGGGACAAGGTGTCTGCTCCGGCTCATTCCTGACGTGCCACTGCTTTGAAATTCTAAATTTTGAGTTTTAGATTTTGAATTTTCAGAAGCAGTGAGCACTTCGATTTCTTTGAAGGCCTGAATGGGTAGTAAGGGTATTTCTGATGCAGAATGGATTTCACCGATTCCGAGGGCCTGGCAGAAACGTTGATAAACGGGATTATTATTTCGCTGAAATTCAAAGACTTCAAGAGCCTTCTTTTCAAAAGGGATTCCTGTATCAAAAATTTCTTCCGGAGTTATCATCATTCAGAAATGGAAAGTTTATATAACTCATCAGCGCTGAGAATAAACACCACTCCCTCCAACACATGCATATCTACAGCTTCAAATTCGGAGGTGAAAGGAATAAGCCGCTTTTGCTTTGAGCGGTTTTCAAATTCAAGACGGTCAGAATAGGCCTTCCAGATTCCTGATTCTGATGCAAAAAGAGCTTTTACATCTTCAGCAGGATAAAACCCATCGTAATTGCCGTTCAAAGATAATCGATGGATTGTTTTTGATGATTTGTCGAGAATCAAAATTTCCCGGGAAGTAACATTCATCTCATCCACAGAATTAATCTCAGACGAAATTCTAAACTCATCCAAGAGATTCGAATCCAAATCAAAACGGCGGATATAATTCCCGGCCTCATCCACAAAAAAGACTTCCCCTAATCCATTTACAGCTATCTGAGTCGGGTTATATGGGCGATTATTTCCGAATGCATCGCTGGCGGAAATACTGCTCAGATATTGTCCGCGCCGGTCAAAAACCTGAATACGACGGTTATTGAAATCAGAAACAAAAACTTTTAATCCGTTCGTAGCGTCCACATCCACCGGCTTACTGAACTGGTAATTTCCACTTCCTTTTCCTCCGATCGTATCCAGTACCTTTCCGCTGTGATCCAGCTTAAGCACCCTGTCTTTGCCCTGTTCAACTATGTAAATTTCATTTTGGGTGACATATAGAGAAGTGGCTTTCTCAAGGCCGGAGTGGATAGGTATTAATGATTGCGCTTGTAATGGTTTGAAATAGAGAAAAGTTGCTGCAAGAATTACTATGAAAGCCTTGAAAAAGTTCGTTCCGATGCAAAGCGATCGGCACGAGTGGTAAGATAAAGAAAACTGAATCACATCCCGGATTGAGACCAGATCAATGTTCAATGTTGGATGTTCCGTATTCAATGTTCTAATGTTTGAGGCCTTTCGCCCCAATATCGCTTCGGTAGTAGGCTTTGTCAAAAGCTATTTTCTCTACTTCTGTATAGGTGTTTTCAATAGCTTCTTTAAGATCTTTGCCTGATCCCACCACATTCAATACACGTCCGCCGTTGGTAAGAATCTGATCACCTTCAGTTTTGGTGCCGGCGTGAAAAAGAATAGCATTTTCAACTTCGTCCAGACCGGTAATTACCTTTCCTTTTTCATAGGATTCGGGGTAACCACCTGATGCCAGAACCACACAGCATTTCACTTCATCGTCAAAGTCTATGGATACAGTGTCCAGTCTGGATTCGGTACAGGCCACGATCACTTCCAGCATATCGGCCTTTAAGCGGGGTAGAATTACCTGACATTCCGGATCGCCGAACCGGCAGTTATACTCGACTACTTTGGGGCCTTCTTTGGTGATCATCAACCCGCAGTACAGAATTCCGGCATAGGGATTTCCTTCTTCTTTCATCCCTGAAATGGTCGGTTCAATAATTTCTCGTTCTACACGATCCATAATTCCGGTTGAAACCACAGGCGCCGGAGAATAGGCTCCCATTCCACCGGTATTTAAACCCGTATCGCCTTCACCAATTCGTTTATGATCCTGGGCGTTACCGATTATTTTGTACGACTCTCCATCCGAGATGGCGAAAACCGAGGCTTCTTCCCCGACCATAAATTCTTCGATTACCAATCGGCTGGCTGCATCTTTGAGGGAATTACTGGTTTTCAGTTCTTTCAGTACTTCTATGGCCTCAGCTTCAGTTTCAGGGATAAATACCCCTTTTCCACCGGCCAGCCCATCAGCCTTTAGCACCACCGGGTATTTTCCTTGCTCTTTAATGTAGTCGGCAGCTTCATCAAAATTGTCCTGATCAAATACTTTATATGCTGCTGTCGGGATATTATGCCGCTGCATGAATTCTTTGGCAAATTCCTTACTTCCCTCCAGCATGGCCGCCTGTAGTTTCGGGCCAAAAACAGGATGGTTCTTCGTTTCCAGGAAGTTGGCAATGCCATCTACAAGCGGCTGTTCAGGTCCTACCACGGTTAGGTTGATATCATTAGCCTCAATAAAATCCCACACTTCATCAAAATCGCTGATGGAAAGGTTTACGTTCTCTCCCACTTTCGCTGTCCCGAGATTTCCTGGAGCAATGAACAGCTTATTTAGTGAAGGGGATTTAGCCATGGCCCACGCCAGTGCATGTTCACGTCCACCGCTTCCGAGTAACAGAACGTTGTATTTCATAGCTCAGGAAAGTTCTTCAGCAATGGTAATAATTTCAGAGAAGCTCGCAGCGTCTAAGCTGGCTCCGCCTATCAGTCCGCCGTCTACATCGGGCTGACTCAGCAGCTCTTTAGCATTCGCCGGCTTCATACTTCCCCCGTACAGAATATTGATTCGTTCGGCGGTGTCTTCACTGTACAGCTCAGCAATCACTTTTCGGATATGTTCGTGCATTTCCTGAGCCTGCTCCGGTGAGGCTGTCTCGCCTGTGCCTATAGCCCAGATGGGTTCGTATGCAATCACCACATCCAGCACATCATCCTCAGAAATATCGAATAAGGCTGCTGTTACCTGATTCTTAACCAGGTGGAAATGTTCATCTGACTTTCTTTGATCCAGGCTTTCTCCCACACAAATAATCGGAGCCAGTTTATGCTCAAGGGCTTTGTGGGATCGCTTGTTTACCGTTGTATCCGTTTCCCCGAAATACTGCCGGCGTTCAGAGTGACCGATAATCACGTAATTACATCCGCTTTCCGCGATCATGCTTCCGCTTACTTCACCGGTATAGGCTCCGTTTTCTTCAAAGTGAAGATTCTGGGCTCCTACCTGAATATCGGTGTCATGCAGATAATTCACGGCCATCCCGATAGATACAAAGGGTGGACAAACCAGTACATCTACATTTTCGTCGACATCGGCTTTCTTTTCTTTGAGTCCTTCCAGCAGTTCGGCTGCGTCGTAAGGGCCACAATTCATTTTCCAGTTACCGGCTATCAAAAATCTTCGCATGGTGTGAATGGTTGTTTAGCTTGGTGAATTACTGTTATCAAACGCTTTGTTCAATCCCTGAATCACTTCTTCAAATTCGCCGCGCTCGTACTTTCGGATCAGGACCCCGTTTTCATCAATCAGTAACCGGGTTGGCACCTGTACGACATTGAATTTCTGTATGACATCCTGAACATCGAATGAACCGATTTCAGCTACAGACCATACCTTACTGCGTTCTTCGAAAAACCCTTCAACAGTAACCGGGCTTTCATCCAGTGGAATGGTGAAGATTTTCAACCCATAGTTTTTATAAATTTCATGAATAATTACGGTACGATCGTAATCATTCTGATACTCAGGGTTTGCGAAAGGCGAAATTTCCAAAATATACACATCCCCATTCAAAGAGCCATTACTCACGGTATCTCCGGCCAGGGTTACAAATGAAAAATCAGGGGCCTGAACACCCGGAGCCAGGTAGTTCAGATCGTATCGGATTCGGCGGGCCCATTTTTTTGACCCGGAACCCGTGTATTGATCTTCATAGCTGCTAAGCAGTGTTTTAGCTTCTTTTACACGGGAGCTGTCAAAATACATCATAATCTTATCCCGCTTAATGGCTTCTTTCACAGATTCTTTGTTTGAAATCTGAACCAGCGAATCCAGGTAATCAGAAGCGGCATCAAAGCCTTTGGTTTGAGCGATGTACGGCTTGGCAAGGGATAATGCAACCGATACGGTATAATCATTCGGAAGTGCAGCGTCAATTCTTTCTAACATCGTAATCTGGTCAAAACTACTTAAGATTTGAGCCGATTTTTCTACTGCCAGATAAGCCGCGAATGTATTTTCATGCTTTTCGAACACTTCCCAGTATAAGTCGGACCATTTCTTTACCTCATCAATGAGTTGCGAATCAGGAATGACCCCGCTTCGGGCAAAAGCACCTATTCGCTGAAATCCCCGATTAACCCGGGCCAGGGTTTCCATGGCTTCATGCTCGCGGGAGCTAACTTCTATGGTTTCATTCAGGCCCGGAAGCTCTCCGGTAACCGTCAGCGTATCGCCGGCAGCCAGAATCACTCCTAAATTACCGAGATTGATCTCATTTCTGCTGATGATCATATTGTAATAACTTTTCTCAGGGAAAGTAACGTCGCCCATAAAACTGCCTGCTTCATTCGTAAGCTCATGGAACAGGGTATCAGCCTTTGCATTGGCAGAATCACGGGTCACAATAGTTACTCCGATACCCGAAAAATCATTACTGTCGTCAACAGAATCAGCTACGGTAAAGGTGCCTTTTACAACGGTTTTCAGTTCCCGGGGCTCGTTAGAGCAAGCGGCCATTAACCATACTAATGCAACTGTAGAATAAAGTGCGAAATGTCTCATGTTAAACCTAATGACTGTATTTTCAGTCGTCTAATTTTTTTGAAATTAAATCTTTAACCAACTTAGGATTAGCTTTTCCTCGGGACGCTTTCATTGCCTGTCCTACAAAGAAACCAATCAACTGTTTTTTACCATCCTTATAACGTGCAACCTCATCGGGATTGTTGTCTATTATTTCATCTACGATGGGTTCGAGGAAACCGGAATCGGAAACCTGTATCAGGTTCATCTCTTTAGCCAACGCTTCCGGCTCTTTGTCTTCTTCCAGCATCGCATTAAAAATCTGCTGCATGGCTGAAGAATTGATCTTGTCTTCTTCTTTCAGCTTAACCAGATCCGAAACCCGTTTTGCTGAAATGGAAAACTCACGAATGTCAATGCTTTGCTCATTCAGTACCCGAAGCACTTCACTCAATACAATATTGGAAGCAGCCTTGGGATTTCCGAGGTGCTCCACTACTTCTTCATAGTAATCGGCCAGGTACCGGCTGTCGGTGATGGTTACCGCATCGTCTTCACTCATCCCGAATTCTTCCATGAATCGCTTGCGGCGAACATCGGCCAGCTCGGGCAGTTCTTCGCGGATTTCATTCAGCATCTCGTCCGTTACGATGATCGGGGGAAGATCCGGCTCGGGGAAATAGCGGTAATCATGCGCTTCCTCCTTGGAACGCATCGGCCGGGTTTGCATTTTGGAGGTGTCCCATAAACGGGTTTGCTGCACTACTTCCCCGCCATCTTCAATCAGTTCAATCTGACGATAAATTTCATATTCAATGGCCTTTTCCACATTCCGGAACGAGTTCATGTTTTTAAGCTCTGTACGGGTTCCGAACTTTTCCCTGCCGCGGGGACGAACAGATACGTTTGCATCACAACGCAAGCTGCCCTCTTCCATATTCCCGTCACAGATTTCCAGGTATTGAACGATCTGCTTGATCTTGGAAAGATAGGCGTAGGCTTCCTGTGGCGTTCGGAGATCCGGTTCGGATACAATTTCAATAAGCGGAGTTCCGGCCCTGTTTAAATCCACCAGCGTGTTGTAAGGATCCTGGTCGTGCATCGACTTCCCGGCATCCTCTTCCATATGAATGCGGGTGAGCCCGATGCGCTTGTCGTATTCTTCCAGGCTAATGTCCACAAAGCCGTCAAAACAAATGGGCGTATCGTACTGGGAAATCTGGTAGCCTTTGGGCAGATCCGGATAGAAATAATTCTTTCGGGCAAAAATAGATTTTTCAGCCACATCACACTTGGTGGCCAGTCCCATTTTAATGATATAGCGAACCAGGTTTTCATTTACAACCGGTAGCGTTCCCGGGTGACCTAAACAAAGCGGGGTAACCTGAGTGTTGGGAGCTCCGCCGTATTCGGTTGTAACCGGGGCAAAAGCCTTGCTTTGCGTTAACAATTGGGCGTGAACTTCGAGGCCGATCACCGCCTCGTACTTCTCGTGGGCAATAGTGCTCATTAAAATTTTGTGTATCAGGATTTTTCAGAGCCTGAAAGATATTAAAGTTGAGGGTTAGTTTTGAATGTTTCTTACAGAAAAGAGCCAAGCTTGTAACTAGTGCTTTGCAGGTGAATAATTGCTTCGTATCTGTTACTTTAAATAAAGACAAACCTGTCACTTATGAAGAAGTACCTACTCATACTCTCTTTCGCGTTATTTGGAAGCTCACTTTCTTTTGGGCAGACTACGATTGAGGAGCAGTATTTCCATGAGTTAAAAGGCATGGAAGATTCGAGTGGAGTAACACATTTATTTTACCGGCAATATGTGGCCAGTACGTTTCAATGTTCAGAAGGAAATGGCGGACATTTGGTTGACAACAGAAGCAATGATATCCGACATTTTAACACAGAGAATAAGTCCGATTCTTTAAAATTCAGGGATGGATGGTCAGAATGGTGTATTGATGGTTATTATGATGGAATGCACACAGTCTCTTATACCTTCTTTGATAATGATCCAGACAAGTGGATAGTACAGGGAGGATATCAATGTTACCGTGGTATCTCAGATTATAAAAAAAACTATTTTTCTCTTCTATACGGCTGTGTGATTAAGCAACGGCCAAAAAGCATTTCTATAAAAAATTCCGAATCGGGTTTAATTCTTTCCCCAAACCAGGACTCAGTTTATATCGATTTTTCATCCTATTTAACCATTCCACTTTCAACTTCTCCCGAAAATTGGCCGAAAATTTCAGAAAATGACCATGAAGGTTTCGAACACTTTTTGGACAGTGTGGGTGTAAAATGGAATATATTAAGCATCCACCCCAAAATAGACTCTCTTTATTTTGGCAAAGGAGGTAGTGGACATCTTTTCAGAAGTACTAATTATACCGGAAATTTCAAACTGGCTGATTCTTCAGGATCGCATACAAAATTAGCATTTGATGCTGACTCTTCAACCATCTATTCATTGGTTACGGTCAGTCAGAATTCAGAATTTAAACGAAAACTTTTGATCTCCCGAAACCTTGGAGTTGAAGATTCCTGGAGCCAACTTTCAATTCCGGAAACAGAAACAAGATTTGAGTTTATTACTACTGACCGTGTAGTTCCAAATCAGGTTCTATTGGCAGATTCAAATATTGTTTACTTGTCAGATAATGCCTGGGAAAGCTTTAATGTCGTTTATAATTCTGAGGATGCAATCACCGGCCTCTACAAAAAACCAAATTCCAATATGCTTTATGTGCTAACCCGAAAAGAGCTTTTGGAAGTTAATACAAAGACGAAATCTGTAACTTCTCTAAAGCAAATTCCCGTTAGTAATGAGGAGAATCCTACCGATATCCCAAAGCAAGTCTCCCTCAACCAAAACTACCCCAACCCCTTCAACCCTTCTACAATGATAAGGTATCAACTGGCGGAGAACAGTTTGGTTCGTTTGGAAGTGTTTGATGTGACCGGGCGAAGAGTAGCGGTTTTAGTGAATGGAGAGCGGAAAGCAGCAGGAAGCCATCAGGTTACCTTCGGTGCCGGAAATTTGGCTTCAGGAGTTTATTTCTATCGTCTGGAGACAGCCGGACAAACACTCACCCAAAAAATGCTGTTGGTGAAATGATATTCTGAATTCATAGGTTATTCCATTATCCCTTAATCAAATGCCTTTGCTATGAAATCTGCTCTTCTTTCCATTTTCGCATTTCTTTTATCTGTATCCGTTTTTGCCCAGGATTATGCCATCCAGCAGCTGGAAAATTCACCCCGGCACCATGAATGGGTGACCATCGAATCCAATGGCCGGACTCTGCATAATTTTGTGGTTTACCCTGAGACTTCTGAACCAGCACCGGTCGTAATTGTCATTCATGAAAATCGGGGACTCAATGACTGGGCACGAAGTTTTGCCGATCAGCTGGCCGGTGAAGGTTTTATAGCTGTTGCGCCTGATTTAATTTCAAATACCCTGGAAGGCGTCGAGAAAACCGGCGACTTTGAGACTTCCGACGCGGCCCGTCAGGCTATCTACAATCTCGGACCTGATTTTGTAACTGCTGACTTGATGAACGTGCTTGAATATGCCAAAACCATCGAGGCCGGAAATGGGTCATTTGCCGTAGCTGGTTTTTGCTGGGGTGGTTCTCAATCCTTTCGGTTTGCCACCAATGCCGGTGATGCTATAGATGCCGCCATGGTGTTTTATGGGACTGGTCCGGATGCCGAAGAAGCCTACAGCAATATTCAGGTTCCGGTGTATGGGTTTTATGGCGGCGATGACCAGCGGGTGAATTCCACCATTGTAGGGTCAGAAAATGCTATGGAAAAATTTGGAAAAACTTATCAATACGAAATCTATGAGGGCGCAGGCCATGCTTTTATGCGTCGCGGCGACAATCCTGATGCTGGTTCTGACGATCCGAATGTAATAGCGCGAAATAAATCCTGGGATCGATTAGTTACTCTGTTGAATGATCTTTAAATGATTAAAAAACCGGCAATACAACGCTTCAATATTTACGTAGTCATTAATGATGAAAAGATTGTACTTTTTTGAAAAGTTAAGTTCAATAAATCATTATCCGTTTTGAAAACCCTTGCATATATCGTTTTGGCTGGCCTGTTAACAGCAAGCTGTGCTTCTTCCGACAAGAAAAGCACTCCAAATAACCAAACGTCATCTGACGTACAATCCCTAGCCACCCAACAGGATTCACTGGTAACACAGCCTTTCAGTGTAGAAGCTGATACAAGCGGGCTAACCAAAATTACCGGTCAGCTGAACTACACCGGCAACGAGCCTTTTACCCGTCCGGCTATATTCGTTTCCGGTTCCGAAGCGTATATACTCATCGGCGATGATACCTTTATTTCCAAAACCTTTGACGAACTGAATGGAAAGCGGGCTACTATTTTCGGCAAAGTGAGGAAGTCACAAAACTCAGCTGAACTGGAAGTGCACTTTTATAAATTGAGCGAACAATAAGATTTAGAATCATGAAGAAATTATTACTACTCGCCACCACATTCCTCTTATTCACCTCATTTGCTTTTGGGCAAGAGAAACGCGCCACAGATGTACCTGCGGTTTCTCAGCAACAACCAAAAAGCTTTACGGTTCACGTTAGTGATAAGCTGAACAACAGCGAACTTATGCAACGTTTACGGGCAGAATCCTCAACCCGGCCGAGCCGCAACAAATCCATGCTTGTGGTTGATGAAGAGGGCGATGAACGAACGTTTTACGTCTATAACTTTCAGGCAAGTTCATCCAATAACCTGGTTTTTGACATGAAGACCTTTCGTCTGATTCGAAAAGGCAGCCTTACTCAGATTTGGTTTGAAGTGGCTGAAATTGATAATGGTCATTTAAACACGGCCGTGGCTGATACGATGTTCAAATATTTGGAGGAGCAATCCAACCCAAGCTCATTCGATCCTAATAAAGGCATTATTGAACTCAGCAACGAGTATTTGGGTAACCCTCCTAATTATGATGGAGATAACGTGGTTGACTTCCTGATTACGGATATACAGGACGGGTGGAGCCCATCCGAAGGCGGAGGATTTACAGCCGGATTCTTTTATGGTGTTGATCAAAACCCGGATCCCGGACCGGGGGGAAGCTATCGCTCCAACGAACGGGATGTTTTATACATCGATTCTTATCCCGGCATCTATAACAACGGCGAAGCCAATGCAACCAAACCTTTGGGGACTCTATCCCATGAGTACCAACATCTCATCCATTATAACTACAACAGCGGCGTACAGGGTGAACTCACTTTTATAAATGAAGCCCAGTCCAATTTTGCCTCTTTACTCAGCGGATACTTCCCGCACTCCAGTTATGGAAGCTACCTCGCCGATACCAACGTCCCCCTTTTTCAATGGAATTCAGGCGGAAATACCCTTCCTGATTATGGCCGGGCTGCTTCTTTTGCCAGCTATATGTGGGACCAACTTGGATTTGAGAATTCCGGAGCCTTAACCCAAAATTCGCTGTCCGGAAGAACAGGTATTGAAGACACCTTTTCGGACCTGCAGGCGCCTTTTAGTTTTGAAGAGTTTCTGGTGAACTGGGGAATTGCCAACCTCATTAATGCAAAGCAGGTAAATGATTTTTACGGATACGAACACCCCTTCCTCTCCAGCCTGAGAGCAGGTATTAATTTCGAAGACCCTGATATTTCATCTGAAGAAATAGCTGTTGAAAGCGGAGCTATCGAATACATAGGGTTTCAGCAAAGCAAAAACCTGGAAATAACGGTTTCCGCCTCTAATACCCAGACTACAGAAATTCGGGTTATCACCGAAGCAAATAACAATGTTGAAATAAACTCTCTGAACAGCGGAGAAATATTCACTTCACCAACAGACGACGTTATTGATAAGGCATATATCATGCTGGTTAACACCAACACAGGAACCAGTGAACCGGCAACTTTTACGGTCTCTTCTTCCGGGGAGCTCGCATATAACCTGACTACGGTAAATACCTACTCGGATACTCCCAAATTCTACTGGCCGATACCCTATAAAAACAGTTCAAATGTGGGGCGGTTTGGCTTCAGTAACCAATATACCATTGGTTTTGATGCCCTGGTTCACTCTCTTGAACTGTATGTTGTAGGCGGACAAGGTGCAGAAGGAGAGCAAATTGGCGTTAAAGGAGAAGGAACCCTTCGGTTAGCTGTTTATTCAGATAACAATGGTGCCCCCGGTGAAGTATTGGCTTCCGATTCTTTAGACTTTTCTGAAATCGGAACCGGCTGGCAAACTTTTAATGTAACCGATTGGGACCTCAATGTGGAGCAAGGCCAAATCGTGCATGTAGCTTATGAAGTGATAGTGCCTGTCATTGACCGAGATAGTAATTCTATTCCTCTTCGGCTTGATGATGGCAACGGAACCCAGGATGTGACTCATGTTATTACAGACCCAGGCGAATTCGAAGATATGTTCACCGACGACGATACCAACGGACAACACGGAGTCTGGAATAATTTGGTTCTGGCTGAAGCCATTATAACCGATACAGAAACGGAGACTGCTCAGCCAAATAAATTTGTGTTAAGTCAAAATTACCCAAACCCGTTTAACCCAACCACCAACATCAATTTCAGCCTGCCCCAAACAACGGATGTACAACTAACCGTGTACAGCATGCTGGGGCAGAAGGTGGCTACATTGGTCAATTCAACCCTGACGGCCGGTGAACACTCCGTTAGCTGGAATGCTCAGGATATGGCCTCAGGACTATATATTTACAGAATTGAAGCCGGTGATTTTTCCCAAACCAAGAAAATGATACTGATGAAGTAACTATAATCCTGATTACAGATACACCAAAGCCCCGACTTAAGTGCCGGGGCTTTTATTTTATTGAATTTCTGTTATGAATTGAATTTGAATTCTCTTTATCTTTGAAATCTGTCATTCAAAACAAGCCCGAGTGGCGGAATTGGTAGACGCGTGCGCTTCAGGTGCGTATGCCCTTACGGGCGTGGAGGTTCAAGTCCTCTCTCGGGTACTTTGCCCCGCAAGATATTGTTCTTGTGGGTTTTTTTATGCCTGCCTTCCCAAACCACTTCATCACATTATACTGCCTCTCATCACATAGGCTTTTGACAGGAAAAGACAATGCTTTAGCTTTTCAACAGAGCTTGATGCCTCCGCGCTTTTCAACTAAAAAAGGTTGTAGCTAACCTAAACATAGTAGTATCTCGTGGCATCAGGCTTTTTTTATGTCTTTCAGCCAACGAGTATTCCATCCAGCACACTTTTCCGAACAAAAAAAGTCATGCTCCTTTCGAAGCATGACTTTCATCTTTAGTTTAGTCTGTCAGATTTAAATTAAGAGCCAAAGATGAAGGTAGTAGACTGATCCAGGTTTGGAGCAGCGGTTACTTCACCTGCATCTTCCAGGTTTAGCATCAGGGTTACTTCCTCCCCGGATGCCAGGTTGCCATCTATGAGATTTATGGTAACTGTAGCTGTGCTTGTTCCAGAAGCAATGGTTGCTGAAGAAGAAGGCAAGGTGTAGTGGGTTCCGTCAACGGCTGTTGAAGATCCATCCACGCTAAAGCTAACCGTAAGATCTGATCCTCTCTGCTTTCCGATTAGTTGTATAGCTACTTCAAATGACCCGCTGTTTTGGTTTGCTTCCTGCTGAAGAGGCTTAAACTCAATTTGAGCAGGGCCACTGAACTTTTTCTCTACATCACCTTTGTCGAAGAGGCTGTCGCAACTCACAACCAGAAGTGGTATCAGTACAAGTATTAGTGCTTTTATTTTCATTGTATAATGTTATTAAGAATTAAAATTTTGGCTGAACCATGAATTAGTTGTATCCGGGATTCTCCACCAACAAATCGTTTACATTGATTAGTCCTGAACCCAAATCTGCAAGAATTCGGTAAGATTCGGCTCTCATTTTAATAGAACCGTCCGGATTCCGAACGTCGCGGGCCAATCGCTTCAGGTCGTAAAATCGGTGTCCTTCAATGCTTAATTCTCTCATTCGTTCTTCCAGGATGAAATCTTGGAATGCATCTAAATCGGTTAGCGCCGAAGCAGGAACCACACCGGCATTTCGGGCATCACGCAGTGCTTGCAATGGTGCCACCCCGGCAGCCGCGCTGTTGGCATCTTTAGCCAGTGCTTCCGCCCGGATCAGATACATCTCAGAAACACGCATCATCGGCAAATCATCTACCGACTGCCCTTTACCACCATTAAACTTAACACTGGCCAATCCTCCGGAATTTACCTGATCGCAGGCGGTTGGAGATGCCAGGCCGGTGTTGATTTGAGTTTGATCGCATGACAGGTACCATCCATTCCGGAAATCACCGGCACCATACTGATCAATAAGGAACTGAGTTGGTAATTGAGCCAAAAAACCGTCTGATGTGTAAGTGGCCGGTCCGTTATTTGAGAAGGTTCCGTTACCTGTATTATTCTCTGTATCAGGATTAATAACAAGTTTAAACAGAGCTTCCGGATGGTTACCCCCGCCGGAACCCTCAAAAAACATGTTGGCTATTGCTTCCTGAGTATCCATCAGGGTGCCGGAAAAATTGTCGATGGCATTTTGAGCAGCTGTGCCCGCCGCCGCCCAGTTACCGGCATACAGATTAACACGGGCTGTCACACCATCCACAAAGGCTTCGGTGACATACGTGTTATCAGAGTTAACTCCGGAAAGCAGGGTCTTTGCCGTGCTCAGGTCTGAAAGGATTTGTGTATATACATCATCAACTGTACTTCTCGGGCGCAAGTTGGCATCAGCCACATCCAGCACCGGTTCCGTTCGGATGATTATTCCGGCATTCCAGTTAGCCTCCGGTCCCACACCAAAATTACCGGGCTCATACCCATACACACGGACCATATTGTGCATGACAAATGCCCGAAGTGCCAGTGCTTCCCCCCGATACTGATCCAGGGTGGCTGCATCAATTACACCATTTTCCACCCCGCTGACCATCAGGTTGGCATCCTGTATAATATCATACAAGTCCCAATTGTCAAGATGGGTGGTTCCACCGCTGGTTCCGGTAGCCGAGTTCAATGCCTGATATCGGGTTGATCCCGGACGATTGCGTGTTTCATCAGCGAAAGCACTCGGCCCGACAAAATAACCGGTGGTCATATCAAAGTTTTCTCTGATTTTTGAATACATCGATGCTCTCAGGGCGTTTACCCCATCTTCAGTTGAAAGCACTAATTGCCCTGAAACCGATGTGGAGGGTTCCACACCGTCCAACAAGCTGTCACAGCCGGCAAACCCTGCCACTAACACTGCAACAAGTACATATTTTAATGTCTTTAAGTAGTTCATTTGTTTACCTGATTTTATATTAAAACTGGATTTCTATACCGGCATTCACCTGGCGTTCTGTAGGGTATGATGCAGCTGTTACATTGTTGAAAATGTCTTGAGTATCCGCTGCTACCTCCGGGTCGTACCATGGCCATGCAGTCCAGGTCAGTAAGTTCACAGCAGAGGCATACAAGCGTATGTTGTTAAGTCCTATGCTTTGAGTAAAACGATCAGGAAGATTGTAATTCACAGACACGTTCTTAAGCCTGATATAACTTGCATTATAGATGGAAGCAGTACTTAGCTGGGTACGGTAGTTGGCTGTTTCAGCGAAGTTTGAACCCGCTTCCATTGCACGCGGATAGTAAGTCAGGTCTCCGGGAAGTCTCCATCGGTCTAACACACTTTCATGCATTTGCATTAAGAAATCAGGTGTTCTTGTAAAGAAGTAGTCGCTTTGAGGGAAGGCCCATTGCCCGAAGCTGAATTGCAGGAACGCATCCACACTGAACCCTTTGTAGCTGAATGTGTTTCCGAATCCTCCGGTCACGTTGGCTACCCCGTCTTTGTATTCAACCGCATCAACTGCATTGGTTGGGGTGTAGGTGATGTTACCATCGGCATCGTACCACATCGGGCGACCATCGGCCGGGTTTACACCAGCCCAGCGCACTACCTGGATAAGACCTATCGGCTTACCTTCCTGAAGGCTTTCAAACAGGTCATTTTCATCGATTGGGATTCCATTGGGAAGTTCCAGGATCTCATTATCAGTAAACGCAATATTAAAGCGTGACTGCCACCTGAAACCAGCCGAAGACACGTTCACTGAGTTTATCTCAAACTCCAACCCGGTATTCCGGACTCTACCGATATTCTCCGTGATATCTCCGTAACCACTGTCTATAGGCAGGGGTCGTTCGAACAATAAGTCGGTATTATCTTTCTGATAGGCATCAACAGAACCAAACAACCGGCCTTCAAACAACTCATAATCGAGTCCGATATTTATTTCACGTGCTTCTTCCCATCCAAGATTAGCATTAGCTAACTGATCAGGGCGAAGTCCTGTAAAACCCTGATAGGAGCCCACTGCTTCATAGAGAGCACGGGAAGCGAAGTCTCCAATGGCAGAGTTACCGGTAGTACCGTATCCGGCACGAAGCTTTAACTGATCGATGGCTTCAACATTCAGGAAGTCTTCCTCCGAAATAATCCATCCAAGTGATATAGACGGGAAGAATCCCCAGCGGGTTTCTTCACCAAATCGAGAATTTCCATCATATCGGGCAACGCCTTTCAGGATGTATTTCTCATCATAGGTGTATTTTACATTCCCGAAGTAACTGGCTTGCTTCCACTGTGTGTTTATTCCGTTTGCAGTGGTAGGATTTGCTGTGGCAGCAAGAACCGTAAAAAACGGCCCCGGCAATCCGTCCCCACGCACAAGCTGACTTTCAGAATAATCGGAACGAAATTCGGTACCTGCAAGAGCGGTAACAGCATGAACACCGTCAAAAGTGCGATTCGCATTCGCCACCAGGTTACCCTGATAGTTTTCTACATTTCGATTGGCAAACGTGATGAATCCCCCCGTTGCCGGTGATGCTATAGCTGAACGATATTGATCATCCTGTGTATTTCGGTAATCCACGTTAGCACTACCGCTAAACGATAACCATTCGTTGGCCTGATATTGCAGGCGAAGAGTACTCAGAATCTGAGTAACGGTATTCTCCCGATCTACTTCATTTTTTGTTACCGCAGGGTTATTTGATCCCCCGAAGTTGGTATTCGGATTGTATGAACCGTCCGCTAAGTATGGGAAAGAGAATCGCGGTTCAAACATAGCCTGTGAGGTCGGGCAGTTAATAAAGTTACCATCCTGGCATACGCCGTTCTGAGCTGCCCGGGAAACATTTAACCGTACCGATGCACGCATTCTCTCCGATAAGTCATGATCGATATTTGTTCTAAGGTTCAACCGGGTAAAATTTGAATTGAACGCCGTTCCCTCGGTATCCTCATATCCACCGGAAAGCAGAAAATTGGTTGATGAGTTACCACCGGCTGCAGAAACATTGTATTTCTGAGTTACCCCCTCTTGATAAATAAAATCCTGCCAGTTGGTATTTGCCAGCTGAGGATTATTAGGATCAGAATCTGGATCTGCACCGTAACTGGTAATCAGGAAGTTTCGGTATAAGTCTTCGTCCGTACTGTAATCAGAACCCGGTGTTTCGCCAAAGTTCAGTGCACGCCCTTCTCCTAAATAGGCAACGTACTCTTCACTGGAAATGTAATCTACATTTCTTGCCAAAGAACGCACTCCGGTTTCTGCACTGGCAGTAATTCGGGTTGGTCCGGCACTACCGTTCCTGGTGGTAATAATAACCACACCGGCAGCAGCCTGAGCACCATAAATAGCCGCAGAAGCCGCATCTTTAAGCACCTCAATAGACTCAATATCGCTTGGATTTATAGCATTAAGTGGTGTTGTACTGGCCTGGGAAGATGTTTGAGCAAATGAAATTTGCACACCATCCACAATATAGAGCGGCTCTGTTGCCGCATTGATGGATCCATTTCCTCGAATACTTACCCGAAATGCTCCTCCCGGGTTACCGGAAGTAGTGGTAATATTTACCCCCGCAGCACGACCCTGAAGCAGAGCCTCGGTACTTTGAAGAGAAACATTCTCAAATTCGTCGGATGAAACCGTTGAAATTGACCCGGTGATTTCCCGCTTCTGTTCAACAGAATAGCCGGAAACAACCAGTTCATCGAGGCCAACAACGTCTACACTTAATTGAATATCAAGTGTAACCGTACCTGAACCGATTTCAACACTTCTTGTTTCTGTTTCATAGCCAACGTATCGATAAGATACGGTGTAAACACCCGCTTCAATTCCGGAAATGGTGTAATTTCCGTCAATATCAGATTGGGCACCTTTGTTAAGCGATTCGATGTAAACAGTGGCACCAATTAACGGCTCGCCTGTTTCAGCATCTGTAACTTGCCCTGTCAGTTCCCCGCTTTGTGCAAACGCACTCGCCGACAATAACAAAACAAATATGGTAAATAGTAGCTTTCTATTCATAAAGTCCTCTTAGTTTTGGTTAGAAAAAATCCACCAAAATGGTGAATACACCTATATATATGAGGCCTTGAAACCAACCTTAAGAGAAATGTGATGAAACGATGCAGGCAGGGATGAAAAGCTGATGTTGTATTATCAACCGCAGAGTTTCAAAACGACTTTATGAGCTCTTTATAGTTTCTGCTCATTTTTAACGATTCTCCATTTTCCAGGATGATGGTAAAGTCGCCATAAGCCATTTCTTCAATTTTTAACACATACCTGATATTCAAAATGGTCGATTTATGAATTTGGAAGAACTGATCTTGATCCAGCTTGTTATAAATACCTGACAATGTGCTTCTGAGTAAATATTTCTTTTTCCCTGTAATAATTTTGATGTAGTTACCGGAAGCCTCGATCCACTGAATATCGCCGGTTTGCACAACTTCGATGGTCTCTCCAGTTTTGATGAATAATCGTTGAATGACATTCTGAGAATGCATATTACTCTCTAAATACGCCTCCAGTTTTTCCAGAAGATCAGGATGGTTCTGAAGTTTCTTTTCATTCAACTCGTTTTGAAAATGCACCTGTGTCCCCTTTACAAACATGCGCTTCATGCTCTCAAACTTTACAAAGGCTTGTTCGATATCGGATCTGGAGATGGGCTTCACCAAATAATCAATGCTTTTTAAATCAAAAGCCCTCAGCGAGTATTGGTCATAGGCTGTCGTAAAAATGATCGGTGAATCGATATCTGTTCCTTCCAAAGTTTGAAAACAGGGACCATCAGCTAATTCAATATCCATGAAAATCAGATCAAACTGATTTTGCTCAATTTTTTGGATGGCTTCTTCTCCGGTCTCTACTACGGCCACGATTTCAGCATCTTTATTAACCTGATTGATCAACTTTACAATGTGTTTTTGGGCAGGACCTTCATCCTCACAGATCAATATTTTTATTGGTGAAGCTGTCATAATATTCGTTTTGAATAAGTATAACAGCTGCGCGGCTCGTTCGCTGAATGAGCTGAATCAATCAGCACTTTTAACAGACTAAAAGTACTTCCTTAAATACAGATATTATGTTCTTATGCTGGTGCTTAATAACACGGAAGAAGAGGCACTAAACAGAAGTTTATCAAACTAATAATAAAGAAATTATACAGACTAAGACCGGATTTATTTCACCCAATCTACAGACCATGTTTGACTATACATCCCAGGTATAAAAGTTATGTTTTGTATCAAGTTTGAACCCGGTTTTGGGATACAGGTTATTGCCAATGTCATTTGATTTTTCCGTTTCCAACATCATACCACAGGCACGGGTATTTCGGCATAATTCTTTGGCCACGTCTATCAGCTTTTTTGATATACCCCTTCCCCTGTAATCCGGGTGAACAAATAGATCATTGAGCAACCAAAACTTCGCCATTCTTGTAGAAGAGAATAGCGGATATAGCTGTACAAACCCTGTTTGAGAACCTTCTTCATTGATATGAATATAGATCTCAGAATCTCCGTTTTCTATTCTTTCGGTTAAGAATGATTTACAGCCTTCAAGGTCGGTCTCCATCCGGTAAAAATCCCTGTATGCGCTGAACAAGCGGGATAATTCTTCGATATGACTTTCAGTAGCTTTTATGATATCTGGTGGAACCATTTCGCCCAGTCTTTTTAGTTTCAGTGGAGATGGATTTTTCCTTTAAATACTACAAAATTGACTCATAAACGAATGTAATATTGCTCTCCTTAACCTGAATAAACCTTACCTGATTTCTTCTACCACAGGCTCTGAATTAGTAGAGGCCACCGACTCTATTTTCCATTCACCATTGTCTTGTTTTCGATAAACGGCCAGCCATGCATAATGCACACTGTCTCTAAGCATGGTGCCATTTTCATCCTGATAATTCAAAATCACATCTTTCTCAACAATGGTATAAGCAAGTGAGTAATCATCCGAAAACCTGATTAAAGGCTCTCTTGTATCATCCCAGTACTCAAATTCTACCGCTGAGAAATACTGATCGTATCTTGCTTTGTGCTCTTCATAACTCATCTGGGAAAGTTCACCCCTGTTAACGGATATAAAGTCTTCTGAAAGCTGTCCTGCAAACGCTGCCGACATTTTCTCAAAATGATATTCACGTTGGGCATCATGCATTTCCAAAACTTGGCGGGTGTATTTTTCTTTAAGCTTATCCTCATCAGTACACGAAGTGGTCATCAACAAAGCTATTAATACCCAATATTTAAACAGTGATTTCATTAATTCTCTCCCATTTCTCTAATGGAAATTTCGGTGTAGTTAAATGTGAATACTTTTTCTTCATCGACGATGCGGACTTTTTTGGGAACTTTTACGCCCTCAGCAGTAATCATCCATTCTTCAAACCATGTGGTTATAGGCTGTTCGTCATTCAAATAGAATGTGAACCGGATTGGTAGCTTTTGGTTGTTTACTACATAATTGACTCTGTAATCCATATGGGTTTTTCCATCAACCGCAATGTTATCCTGTTTTGTAATTACTGTATCTACACTATGAAGAAGATACTCGGGCTGAAGGGCTATCCTCACATAGTCGTGCATGCGACCGTAAAAAATCATGAAGTTGCTAAGAGCTTCCCCGGAAGCATTCTTTCCTTCATTCCCCATTATATATAGTTCTACAGGTTCGTCACGATAAGAAAACACCTGGCTGAAATAGAGGTTTACTCCATCACCTTCTGCTTTTGACGTATAGGTACCATCCGGCCCGAAACATTCGGCTACAGAATGAATTTCAATTTCATTTTCCGGAGCTTTAAGGGTTTTCCTGATCTCTTTAAAAAGCTGTTCGGCATCTTTCCTTTGACCATATACCGGTTGAGACATCGTAAATATCAAAGCTAAAGCCACAGTAAATCCCACTACAGAAAACTCAATACAAAAGTACTTATTCATTGGTCATTTATTTGGTTCAGTATTCATCATTTCCATTCGGTAGAGGTCTAATCCCCTGCCCCAGAAATCTTTCTTTTTCTTTACCATGCTAAAGCCCAGAGAACCAAAAAATTTATAACCATGTTGTGATGTATCCGCTCGCAAAAATTTTACATTTTCATGGTTTTGAAGAATACCCAACAAGAACTTTGCACTGTATTTACCAATGCCCTCCCCGGTATAATCAGGATGTAAAAATATCCAGGTAATGGAACCTGTTTCTTCCTCCTTATTGATTCTGTAACCTGCTCCCCCTGCAATTAACCCATTGCTAAGAATGGTGTAATAGGTGTCAGAATTAAGCTGAAGATAATTTCTGAAATCCGTTTCTTCTCCGGCTTCAAAGTATTCAGGCACATTCAGCCTGAAAATGTAGAGCAATGTTTTTAAATCCTGAGGGCAAAATTTTCTCAGAGATACATCACGTGCTTTATTACCATTCGATTCCATGAAATTACATCTAATCCGGTTCGGTAATTTCCAGCAGCTGGTTGACCGGTATTTCATCCATAATACTTTCCCTTGCGGAAGGCCATCTCACCAAAACTTCTTTTACTGCAGAGCAATTTCCTAAGCCTATTTGTTGTATAAGTCCGCCCTGAGATCTCCACGTCTGCTGTGAGGAAACGATTCTTGTTTGATTTACTATTTCGCTTCCTTCTTCACATGTAACCTCTATTTTAGCTCCGATACCGGAGCTGTTCGACTGTGTGCCTCTAAGCTTTATTTTCAGCCAATTTCCTGTTTTCTTTGCGCTATTTTGATACCATTCGTTTCTTTCGTAATCCCCTTTTGTATTGGGCCATTGAGGAATGAGGATGTCTTGTTTTCCATCCCCATCTATATCACCGGTGATTATGGTGGATGCATAAAATACCCTCTCGGAAAAAGCGGTATTTGATTCTGGTACAAACCGACCATCCTGATTTCTGAACAAATTTACTGAACTCCCCCAATTGGCAGCAACTACATCAGGTAAACCATCATTATCAAAATCTGTGATCAAAGCTCCATAAGTATGACCTCCGGCTGAAGTCAACCTACCGGATTCCATAAACTCAAATTCACCTTTTCCATTATTAATAAACAAAAAATTTGCCCCGCCCATCATTGAAGTTTGATATATGTCGATATCTCCGTCATTGTCTACATCTCCGGCAGTTCCGGCACTTTTTGGGAAAGAATATCTTTCTGTCCCGGGTGCATCCAGGGTGTATTCATCAAACTCCCAGCCACCATTATTAAAATAAATCCGATCTTTTTGAAGCCTGTACGATGCGTAAAGGTCCGGCAGGTTATCCCCGTTAAAATCTCTCCATAATCCCCCAACCGTTGAAAGTGTGTCTCTGGTGATGGGAGTATTTTGAACTTTTGTGAACGTCTCATCACCGTTATTCTCATAAAGGAAGTCCGCTTGCTGATGACTTATTCCCCCATTCGCTACATACAGATCCAGATCGCCGTCATTGTCGATATCAGACCAGTTTGCCGAGTAAGAATGTCCGCCATCATTACCAACCACAGAGTTTTCAACCTGCTTGAAATCACCATTCCCCATATTCAGGAAAAGAGCGTTATCCTGCGATCGTTGGTTAGCTATGAACACATCAACCAATCCATCGTTGTTGACGTCTGCCCAGGCACTTCCTGACGAAAACATCTCATCATTACTGAGTATGGAAGACTCTTCCGGTTTCAGATTTCCATCACCATCATTTATATATAAGCGGTTCTTCTGTGGCTGAGGATCACCTGAGCTGACATCATAGCCATTCGACACATACACATCCAGATCGTAATCGCCGTCTATATCAATCAGGCTAATTCCCCCGGTGCTTGCTCGTTGAGCGGTGAAGTCGGAATCGATTTTGGTGAATTGCCATTCGGCTTGCTCGTAATTATTGGCAGTACAACTGGTAAAACCTATAATTACAGTTAGCAAAAACCTGTTGATGAGGTTCACTTTACTCAAAAGCGTGACTAGTACAAAGCAGTGCTTTTCCTTCATCTTGATCAGTTTGAAAGTCAGTGTCAATACCTGGAAATATGATACTGATTCCTTTTTAGCCCTGCATCAAAGTCATCTTGTTTATGTGCTGTTTCAGGAGAGATAGTTACCAATTTGGCAAACCATCATATGGTTTAAAATCAAAAATGGGAGGCATCGAATCAGGATTTGACCTCAGTAAACTCACCTGAATTACAAATTGGAATGAGCACCCCGGCCGGTTATCTTGAACGAAAAGGCAAACCTGAATCCGCTATCCGACTCAATATTGTATTTTGCATTAAGCTGGTCGACCAACGTTTTGATAAGTGTTACCCCAAGTGTATTAGATTGATCAAATAGGTTTTCATCAAATCCTTGTCCGTCATCCTCATAAACTACCTGTATAAGATCCTCTTTTTCTTCCAGACTGATGTATATCCTTCCTTCGTTCCGATCATTAAAAGCATGTTTAAAAGAATTCGTAATCAGTTCGTTTACCAACAAACCCAATGGTATAGCCTGATTTATATTAAGGCGCCGGGAATCAAACTTGTGCTCAATAACCACATTTTTACCCGGGCTGTCGAACATACCCCGGATTCTGTCAATTAGTTTAACAGCATATTCCCCAAAGGTAATTTCGGTAAAACTGTCGGTATTATAGAGCAACTCATGTACGCCTGAAATGGAGTAAATCCGGTTTTGAGTTTCCCTCAAAATAAGCTTTAGGTTTTCGTCGGAGAGCCCTTCTTTTTGAAGTTCTATTAAACCGGCTATGATGGCTAAATTGTTCTTTACCCGGTGGTGAACTTCCGAAAGCAGCACCTCTTTTTCATGCACGGAATTTTCCAGCTGCTTCTTATACTCAACTTCATTTGTTATATCCTCTGCTATAATCAGCATTTGCTTTTTCTCACTTCCATTGCCGATAATCTGGCTGGCACTTAGACGCATTTGAATCAGAGATCCATCTTTTCGATATCTTATGATCTCCTTATTCTTGACTTCCTTTTCTTTCAGGTTAACAGACATCAACTGTTTAAATTCACCTTTCATCTCCTCTCCAACGTGCGGTAAGAAATGTCCAATTGCCTCTTCCTGGGTCCAGCCTAACATATCCTCTGCTGCCTTATTCCAAAAATCGCGTACTATCCCATCGGTATCGATTGTATAAATAGCCATTGGTGATGAATCAATAAAAGCCCGGATTTTATCATTTGCCTGCCTGAAAGATTTTTGAGCTATAAATGCCGTTTGCATGAAATAGAAAAGAACCGAAATAACTACCGAGAGGATTATTCCCAGAGCAATGTTCAGAAAAAAACCATCCGAATTGTTCTCAGCCTCAAAAATAGTATTCGGAAATACGCTGACTTTCCAAAAATCTTTATTTGTTCCCTCTAAAGTGATTTTCTCCTCTGCTGAAAATCCTTTCAGGCTGGATGCTACTGAGCTGTCGCCATGTTGATAAAACAACGTTCCTTTATGATCATAAATTTTCACTAAGTACTGATCCAATCCCTGCATAATCAGATCAAAACGTGGATTAAAATCCATCCCTGCGCTAATTGTACCTTGGAAAACACCGTCGTAATAAACCGGGGCATCCACCAAAAAAGCATTGGGCCCCTGCACCAGTTTAAGCCAATGTGTGATGTTAACTAAAGAATCCTGTCTGGCCTGAAGCCAATCGATACGCCTGTAATCCAGCTTGGAAATATCGAGACCAATAGCATTCTTATTAGGTTCCAGCGGTTCAACTTTTCTGATAACCATGCTGCTGTCGATCCATTCAACCAACAAGAAAGAGGAATCCTGGTTTATTATATGCCCGGCATCATACTCCCAAAAATCGAAGTATGTACCATCGGTTATTTCCAACCGGCTTTTTAAATTCAGAAGCGTATTAATGTTGTCGTGTACAGCACTTTTAAACTGATGCGTAACAAGCTTAGCTGTTTCCCTAACTTTATTTTTTTGGCTTTGTTCTATACTCTTTTGATTCCCAAACCAAATCAGAATAACAAAAAAACTCAATACTACACCGATCAAAAAAGAGCCTAAAAGCCTGTATTTTTCAACTAAATCCTTCAAAGTAACTAACCTAAGTCTTGGTAAATGCCGACCTTCCTTTTATTGATGTAAGTATGGGTACCATATACCGGCATTCTCGTTATCGGTATATTAAGAAAAGATTTAAACAGAAAGCGGGTTTATTTACGGTGGCTGCTTCTTTGGTCTTATTTTTTTCACCAACAATTAGCTTTATATGAATAACCGGCCTGAACTTTGAAATGGTTGCTATAACTTCTCAATAAATGCGAGTTGTCATCGGGTTGTACAAATTTCCTAAACTTTTAAAAATCGCTCTTAACTGAGTACTTCTATATGATAATTACTCAATCGGTTGGCCTCTTCTCTGTCGATTTTACTGAATGTTAGCTGTACCCCCGACCATAACTGACCGGCTCTCCACAAATCAGCATCTGCTATCTTAGCAATTCTTGGGTACCCTCCCACCGCTTGTCCGTCTTTCATGATTATAATAGGGTGTCCGTTTTCGGGGAGCTGTATCATTCCGGGAATAACCGGCCCCGAAACCATCTGCCGACCTACAGGTTGGATAGAGCTCCCTTTTAATCGTACCCCCATTCGGTTACTGTCAGGGCTAACGTCAAATTCAGTATTCAGAAATTGTTCTTTTTGATTTTGGGACAACCAGCTCCACTCCGGGCCTTCAATAATTCGTAATTCTACTTTTGATGAGTAATAAGGGAACCGTTTTTCGG
The DNA here is from genome assembly GCF_040117685.2 of Gracilimonas sp. BCB1. NCBI lineage: Bacteria > Pseudomonadati > Balneolota > Balneolia > Balneolales > Balneolaceae > Gracilimonas > Gracilimonas sp. BCB1. Next base: position 261,849 of record NZ_JBEDYP020000013.1, read on the forward strand.
ATACTTTTTCCGGATTATAACCTCCCTTTTCTTCAATCCACGAAAGTACATCCCCTTTTTTTAAAGCACGTCCTTCAAATCCACCGAATTTTCCGGTTATATAGGTTGAACTGGAGCCCAACACTTTCCTGATATCCAATTGACCACGAATTGCAAGGTAACTTCTGCATCCTTTTTGGCAGTAATCGAATGAGATAACATCACCTGACTCAATTTTTAATGGAGTATTCAGTGAAACATCCTCATCATTTATTGTGGGGTGCATATCAGCTCCGGCTATGGCTATGATTGAGTCTGTTTTAAACCGATATCTTCCCCCATTCAGGGTCATTTCCAATACCGGCATATCGCCCGCATTCCCAACCAGTTGATTCACTAACCGGTAGGCGTAATCATCCATCGCACCTGAAACAGGCACTCCGTACTGGCGGTACCCGAATCGCCCTTCATCCTGAACAGTAGTTAATAATCCACCGTCTATCACTTCCAGGCTGCCCATTAGGTATCTCCTCTTTGTGCGGAAAATTCTTTTTCCCGGATGCGTTCAAAAACTACCTGATCTCCTGCCCTTACCACAGTTGGCGGGTCTTTCCGTACATCAAAAAAAGAAAGAGGCGTTCGGCCAATGATTTGCCAGCCACCGGGACTTTCCAACGAGTACACCCCCGTCTGCTTTCCACCAATGCCAATCGATCCGGCCGGAATTTGACTCCGAGGCTCCTGCTTTCGGGAACAAGCTATCTCCTCATTTAAGCCCGACAAGTATAAGAAACCGGGAAGAAATCCCATCATGGCTACAGTATAGGCTCCTGCTAAATGAATTTGAATAATCCTGTCTCTTTTCATTCCGGTGTGACTTTCAACCTCCTCCCAGTCGAGGCCTAATTCATAGCAGACGGGTATCACATGTTTTTGGGGTGAATGGTTTTCTGCCGAAAAATATTGGAAGGCTTTTAAAAGTATTTCGATCTCACTGTCAAGATCATTCAGCACCCTGTCATAAATAACAGCAATACTTTCATAAGCCGGTATGATATCGACAACACCGGGAATAGATGATTCACCAATTATTCTGCATGATTCGTGAATAAGCTGTAGAGAAACTTCATCCTGCTTCGGCTTTATGAGAAGTGCTTGTTCCCCAAGGGCTGAAACCGCCCAGCTGCTGTTCTTAAGCTGAAGTAATCTCGACCTCATGTTTCTCCAAAAAATCGTGGATTTCTTTAGCTAATTCTGCTGCTCCTTCAGTGTCGCTGTGCAAGCAAACAGTTTCAGCCGTGATGGGGAGGTCAAGTCCGCCCTGGGTGTGCACTACTCCATCCAGAAAAGAAGCCATTTGTTTTAAAACGGACTTCTTTTCGTGAAGAACGGCTCCTTCCAAAGATCTTGACCGTAAGCTCAGGTCGTCTTCATATTGCCGGTCAGCAAAAACTTCACTTCGTACTTCCAGCCCTACATCTTCAGCCACTTCCGCCAGTTTGGATTCGGCAGGGGCATAAATCATCATATCATTCTGAATCTGAACAAGAGCTTTAGCTATAACCAGAGCAACTTCTTCATCTTTGGCGGCGTGATTATATAAAGCACCGTGTGGTTTAACATGATGAAGCTTGCCTCCCAGCGATTCCGTCATCCCCTTCAAGGCCGACACCTGATACAGAATACATGCCTCCAGTTCCTCGGCCGAAAGGTTCATAATGCGCCGGCCAAATCCCTGCAAGTCCGGATACGAAGGGTGTGCCCCTACTGCCACCTCATGTTGCAAAGCTAATTCAATGGTTTTTGAAATTGTGACGGGATCACCCGAGTGAAAACCACAAGCTATATTACAGCTCGAAATATAAGGCATGATTTTAGAATCTCGGCGCTCATCGTACATGCCGTAGAATTCACCCAAATCACAATTCAAATCAATTTGCTTAATCATAGCTAAAAGAAATTAAATACAGAATTCAAACTTCTGAACCCGACCAGGATAGTGACTAAAATCACAACTACTCCAAGTATATTTTGTCGGGTCGAATTGGAGTTGGTTCCAAGCAGCAGTGGCTTATTCATGATGTACAATAAGAAAACAGCAATCACCGGCAGTGTGATTCCATTTGCTATCTGAGCGAATTCGATGAGTTTAACCGGGTTAATACTAAAAGCGGAAAACACCATGCCTGTAAAAAGCACCAGCATCCATACCACTCTGAACTTAAAGTCCTTTAGATCGGCTTTCCAGCCAAACATACCCTTCGCAGCATAGGCAGCTGCAAGGGGGGCGGTTACAGCCGAAGTGATACCCGCGGCAAAAAGTCCGATTGCCATAAACGATTTTGCCCAGGTACCCAGCACAGGTTCCAGTTGCTGAGCCATATCGGCCGCACTGTTTACCTGAGCCAGCGACCCATCGGCTGCAGCGGCACTGGTAATGACAATACACATCGAAATCAGCCCTCCTAAAATAATACCCACGGCATTTTCTACTCTCATTTCCGATAGCTGCGAGTAACTTGAATACCTTTCCTGAACGGTTGAGGCGTGCAAAAATAGATTATATGGGACCACCGTGGTTCCAATTAAGGCAATCACCGTCAGCAATTCATCAGCGGATGCTGTGGGAATAAACAGCCCTTTTAAGATAGCCGTTATATCCGGTTGTATAACAATTGCGGTGCTTACAAATACAATACTCATTACGCCCACAAGCGCGGTCATTACAGTCACAATTCGTTTAAAGTTTCCGGAATACAATAATAGGAAAGCGACAACACCTATGATTAAAGAGCTGAGACGTATAACAGAACCGTTCACCGTTACATCAAATCCGGCAAAAAGCTCCTCCCAACCCAATACGGCTCCGGATATATTCCCCCCCTCATACGCTACATTACCAATTACAATGGCACTGAAAACCAGGATAATGGCCGATATTCTGATTACCGGATTTCCAATCTGTTCCCGGATGGCTTCTCCAAACCCTTTGCGGGTAATGATACCCAAACGCCCGGTCATTTCCTGTAAAACAATGGTAGCAATCACAGAGAATAGAAGCGCCCAAAGTAATACATATCCTGATCTAACCCCGGCTAAAGTACATACTGTAACCGTTCCGGGGCCAATAAAGGCGGCAGCTACCAGCGTACTGGGACCAAAATACTTTTTAAGTGGGTTGTTCATGATTTGTATATAGCGTCTAAGTCAGAAAATCCCAAACAGATTTACCGTTCTAAACAAAAGAAAATTTTGAATTATTTTTATAACACTAAACATTCGTCTCCGAATTTGTGTTAGTCTTGTAATCAACAAACGGAAATCTCTTTCATAAAAAATATGGATGGAAAATACAGAGCTAATGTCCGACCCGGCATGCAGGTTGGAATTGTGCTAAAGAAAGACCAACGAAGTGGAAAAGTCACCAACGGTGAGGTGCAAAATATCCTGACGAATTCGGCCACACATCCGCATGGCATTAAAGTCAGATTAACTGATGGACAAATCGGGCGGGTAAAGAAAATTCTTTAATCAATATGGAACTCGGGGATTTTTCGGAACATACATTCGATTTAGGAGAAGACTATGAAGGAAAAGTAATAGCAACCCTTATGGAATCTCCGAAGCATGATGCTTCACGGCCTTCCATTTTATATATCCATGGATTGAGCGACTATTTTTTCCAGGCGCACGTGGCTGAGGCTTTTCATAAACAAGGTTTCAACTTTTATGCCCTGGATTTAAGGAAACACGGCCGCTCTTTACTTCCACATCAAACTCCGAATTACTGCCGGTCAGTAAAAGAGTATTTCCCCGAGATTGACCGGGCCCTGGAATTCATACAATCTGAAAATAATAGTGAAATCATCTTATTAGGGCATTCCACGGGCGGACTAACCGGTAGCCTTTACCTGAACGAAGGCGAAAACCGGCAATGCATAGACAAATTGATTCTGAATTCCCCTTTTCTACAGTTCAACCTCAGTCTCTGGCAACGTGCTATTCTTTTTCCCGCTGCGCGTTTGATTTCAAATTTCAAGCCATACGCTTCCCTGAAGAAACCATTTTCTCATTTGTACGGAGCCAGTATTTCCAGCAAAAAACACGGAGAATGGGATTACAATACCGACTGGAAACCGCTACGGGGATTTCCCGCCTATCTGAAATGGGTTACCGCCATGCATCAAGCTCAGAAAAATCTCCGCCGTCATTCCCCGATCAAAATTCCGATTCTGATTCTTCACTCAGATAAATCCAGCCGCAACCAAAGCTGGAACGAAAACATCCTGAAAACAGACATGGTTCTGAATGTGGAGCACATAAAAAAGTATGGGGAAAAATTAGGAGACAATGTTACCCTGGCCGAAGTGAAAGGCGCCATGCACGATGTTTTTCTTTCGGGGGCGGGAGTGCGAAAGCACGCTTTTGAAAAAATGTTTAGTTGGCTCAGGAACACAGAACGCATGTAACTTCCTTTCCGCTTGCAAATCTCCAAAAAATCCTTTTATTAGAGAAACAGCCAATTATAATAAGGGAGGTTTGGATTATGCAGGTAAAAGAGATCTTAAATCAAAAAGGAAGAGACATATTTTCTGTAAAGCCGGATTCCACTGTATTTGATGCCATCGCCAAAATGGCTGAATACAATGTCGGAGCATTACTGGTGATGGAAGATTCTAAATTAAAGGGAATAATATCAGAGCGCGATTACAGGAACCGGGTAATTCTTGAGGGCAGAACCTCCAAGACTACGGAAGTGCAGGATATCATGACCAGGGACGTCATCCGAGTTGAGCCCAAAGATACTGTCAATTTGTGCATGCAGCTTATGACTGAGAAGAAAATCCGGCATCTGCCTGTTGTTGAGAACGAGCAAGTAGTGGGGGTAATTTCTATAGGTGACGTTGTAAAAACCGTGATTGCTCATCAGAAATCAGAGATTGATTCCCTCCGTAATTATATCGGTGGCGGATATCCAACATAGCGGCATGTACCAAATGATGGTTGAATGATCCGTCATTTATCAGAGTTACACTTTCAACCCAGAACTAATACCCAGCTATGCTTCGTACCTTTTTCATTTCTATCGTTTTAGGATTTTTAACTATTACTACTGCTTTGGCTCAGCTAAATAATAATCCCGACCGAATTGAAACCGATGAAGGAGAACTGGTCATTCATCCTATATTGCACGGTTCGATAATTTTTGAGTGGAACGGACAAACGGTATATATAGATCCCTGGGGACAAGCCGGATTATATGATGACAAACCTGCTCCTGATATCATCCTTATCACTCATCCGCATGGCGATCACCTCAGTCCCGAAACACTGGCCAGCCTCGATACTGAAAGCGCTTCATTCTATGTTCCACAAGCTGTGGCTGATCAAATGCCGGAAGAATTCCTTGGCCAGACAACAGTGATTGCCAATGGTGAAACCATGGAATATGAAGGTATTACCATCCGGGCAGTACCTATGTATAATCTTCCCGAAGAAGGTGCCCGCCACGCTAAAGGCTGGGGTAATGGATATGTGCTTACCATGGGGGGAAAGGATGTTTATGTTTCCGGTGATACGGAAGGAATCCCCGAAATGCGAAATCTCCAGGGCATAGACATCGCATTTGTATGCATGAACCTGCCGTACACCATGGATATTAACCAGGCCTCCGATGCCGTTTTGGATTTTGAACCGGCAATCATATACCCCTACCACCACCGCGGGCAGGACATTCAGGAATTCAAAAAGCTGGTGGATACAGGAAACAAAGATATCGAAGTACGACTGAAAAACTGGTACCCCAGATAGAGCTTAACATCTGTTGAGCGTAACTCCTACCTTCCCTCAAAAAGAATCTATGCTGTGTACGCTCTGCTCATCTGAAACAGAACCGTTTTATCATTACGAGAATGAAGACCGGAAATATCACCGGTGCACCTACTGCCGGGCGGTTCTCATGGATACTGAAGATTACCCAACTCCTGAAGAAGAGATTTTCAGGTATGAAAGCCACGATAATGACGTGGAAGATCCGCGTTATCAGGAGTTTGTGTCGCCTTTAGTGGAAAAGATTACCGAAAAATTCCCCCCCGATTCTTTGGGGCTGGACTTTGGTTCGGGTACGGGACCTGTAATTACCAAAATGCTCACCGACCAAGGGTATTCCGTCAATACATTTGACCCGTTTTTTGACAATAATCCTTCCGTTCTGGATTTAAATTATGATTACATCGTCAGCTGCGAAGTAATGGAGCATTTTCACCATCCTCATAAGGAATTCACCAAGCTTAGAAATATGCTAAAGCCGGGCGGTGGGCTTTTCCTCAAAACTGATATTTATACCGACGATATCGATTTCCACAGCTGGTATTATAAAAGTGATGAGACCCATGTCATCTTCTACCATCCCGATACGCTCACCTGGATGAAATCTGAATTTGGATTCGGCCGGTTAGACATCGATGGAAGGCATATTACCTTCCTGCTTTAGCATATTTTTCCACACTTTTCCGCATAGTAGAAAATCACCCTTTTTTTATGCAAATTAGTCTCAATCCTATGGGGCTTTTGGGTTTAAAGAAAATAAGGGGTACCAAAGCTTCTCTAACTACAAATGAAATACTATGAAAAAGTTATTACTTGCATTGGGAGCATTGTTTCTAATCGTAATTGTCGGACTGGCTGGTTTATTGATTTATGTCTCTACGGCTCTCCCGAATGTTGGACCTGCGCCAGAAATTCAGATTGAACAGACTGCGGAAAGAATCGAGCGGGGACGACATCTTGCCAATAACGTAATGGTTTGCACCCATTGCCACTCGCCGCAGGAAAAATCAAAATTCACACACCCTCTTGATAAGAACATGTTTGCCGCCGGTGGAACCCGTTTTGGTACTGAAGAAGGTTTTCCGGGAAATTATTATGCCCCTAACCTGACTCCCGCCAACCTTGGCGGCTGGTCGGATGGGGAAATTTACCGGGCAATAACCGAAGGCGTAAGCAAAGACGGACGGGCTCTATTTCCGATTATGCCTTACCCGAATTATGCAAAAATGAGCAAAGAGGATGTTTATTCAATTATCGCTTACCTGCGTACACTAAAGCCGATTGAAAATGAAGTACCTGCATCAGAATCTTTTTTCCCTATGAATTTCATCATAAATACCATACCTGCTGAGACCGAACTTTCTGATAATCAACCAGCCACAACTGATCCCGTAAGCTGGGGGAAGTACCTGGTAACTGCAGCCAGCTGTATGGATTGCCACACCCCAATGGAGCAAGGAGCTCCTATTCCGGGAATGACCCTTGCAGGGGGGATGGAATTCCCAATGGAAGACGGCAGTATTGTCAGGACGGCGAACATTACTCCGGATATTGAAACAGGTATAGGAACATGGACAGAGGAGCAGTTTGTAAACCGATTTAAAGTATATGCTGACTCCACTTTTGAGTATCATGAAGTTGCTGCCGGAGAATTTAACACAGCCATGCCCTGGACTATGTACGCCCAAATGTCGGAAGAGGAGTTGAAAGCCATTTACGCTTACCTGCGCACAGCCGCTCCTGTTCAACATTTAGTCACGAGGTTTACACCCGTCGGAGACTAACAGTCAGATCGTTTATAAAGAGGTTCAGGTTTGCCCTGAACCTTTTTAATTCCCAAGCAGATTAAAACTTCCCACATAGTAATTTGGATCAACTGTAAGTGTGTATGACTCATTGGATTCCAGGGCTACTGTCTTCCATCCTGTACCGGGTTCCAGCCTTAGCTTTTCACCGTTGATTGTTACATCTACCGGCAGGTTAAATCCGGCTACTGTATTCCCCCATCTATACATCAGCGTGTTCTTCCGAAAAGCATACTCGAGGGCAGGAATTCGAATATCCCGCAGATACTGATCAAAGACGGAATCTAAATCCATGCCTAATTTATCGCTGATATAATTCTCAATGTGAGTGGTAGTTACGGTTTGGTGGTAGAATTCCCGGTTCAACCCCCGCAAGGTTTCCCGCCATAGAGAATCATTGTCCGCTACCTGCCGTAACGTATGCAACAGGTTCCCGCCTTTGTTATACATATCACCCGACCCTTCGTGATGCACCCCATAAACCCCAATCAACGGACTGTTATTTTGAATTCCGAGTCTGAGCCCTTGTACATACTCATTGGCTGCTTGTTCACCATAGTGATAATCCAGGTACAGGCTTTCTGAGTAATTGGTGAATCCTTCATGAATCCACATATCAGCTACATCGGCATAGGTGATATTATTGGCAAACCACTCATGTCCCGTTTCATGAATGATGATGAAGTCGAATTTCAAACCCCAGCCCGATCCGCTTAAATCCCGGCCTAAATATCCGTTTTGGTATTTATTTCCATAGGTAACCGAGCTTTGGTGTTCCATTCCCAGATAAGGAACTTCCACCAGTTTAAAACCGTCTTCATAAAACGGGTAAGGACCAAACCAATATTCAAAGGCATCCATCATGGGCTTAACCTGCTTGAACTGCTTTTTGGCTTTCTCCAGGTTTTCCCGGAGTACATAATAATCCAAATCCAGGATTCCTTTTTCCCCTTCGTATTCTTCCCCGAAATGCACATAATCACCAATATTTATATTTACTCCATAGCTGTTGATGGGGTTAGACACAAACCAATTCCAGGTTTTGGTTCCGTTCTGATGTTCATCAACACCTCTCAATCTCCCGTTCGACACATCCATGAGTGAATCCGGGGCATTTACACTGATCAGCAGGCTATCCACTTCATCATAGGGATGATCTTTGTTGGGCCACCATATACTGGCACCAATCCCCTGATTTGAAGTAGCTACAAACGGACGCCCATTACTGTCCTGAGTCCAGGTAAAACCGCCATCCCAGGGTGGACGAACAGCAACTTTCGGTTTTCCTGAAAAATGAACAACAAGCTCATTTACGTCTCCGGTTTTTTGGTTTTTGGTGAGCACTATAAAATAAGCATTTCCATCCCGGCGGTAGTCCAGCGATTTACCGGCCTGGATTACCTTATTGATTTCCATCGGTGGCTGCAGATCAATCTGCATGGTTTGGTAAGGCTTCAGTACTTTATACTGTACTTTGTTGGAACCGGAAATGGAACTGTCTGCAATGTTCACATCTACTGTCAGGTGATAATATGTCAGGTCCCACCATTTCCGCTCTTCTGTAATGGAACCCCTTAGGCTATCCTGATGGGTGAACTCTGTTTGTGGAGTAAAAATCTGTGCATTTATATCCGGTAATCCGACCGCCATTATAAATAAAAAAACAAGTGTTAAAATTCTGAACGTTTTCAATTTCTTATCCTTTATGATAGCGGACGGAGTATTTTGTACGCTATCCAACTTTTAATATTTCTTAGTTGCTGTGCTTAGGTCGATGATTTAATATAATTAGTCTGACAAACAGCGTTTGCAATAGCGTCTCAGCCTTTTATCTTAAGGTGGTTCATCCGTTGGATTTTTTAATCCACCAAAAATCAAAACACCTGATAAATGAAGTTAACTGCTACAAAACTTCATGGTGTTCTCGCCTAATGCTTCAGGCTGAGTTTCTTTCATCTAATTACGTAATGGTAACTAAATTAAATTTTCAGAGCTAATCATGAAAAAACTAAGCGTTCTTGTCACAACATTTCTATTGTTCTTCTCAACATTCGCTTTTGCGCAAGAAGATGAATCTTCGTTATCGGTAGGAGGTGCTGTACGATATAACGTACTGCTAACCGATTATGAAGACGGCACCATCAACAACAATGATGCACAGTTTACATGGGATACCTGGCGGCTGAATGTTAACGCCGAGAAGAATGGAGTGAAACTTAATTTTGAGTACCGCTTCTACCCTACCTTTAATACTCATTTTGTAAAACAGGGTTGGTTGGGTTACGACTTTAACGAAAAGAATAACCTTCAGATAGGTGTTACTCAGGTGCCTTTCGGGAATTTGCAGTATAACTCGCATAACTGGTGGTTTCAGGGGCCTTATTATGTAGGCTTGGAAGATGATCATGACATGGGACTGAAATATACCCATACAGCTGATAACTGGGACTTAATGGCCGCATACTTCTTTCAGCCCGAACCAGCAGGTCCGGCCGGCGGTAGCGGATCGTTTGGTTTTGGGGGCTCAGGACGATATTCCTATGATATAGTTCCTGCCGGAAATCAAACCAACTACGAACGGAATCAACTGAATCTGCGTGTTACCCGAACCATTGATATCGAACAGGGAAGCATTGAGTTTGGTGCAAGTGGTGAAGTTGGGCAAATCTGGAACCAAGCACTGAACGAAACTTCTTCCCGCTACGCATTGGCTGCCCACACAGATATAGATTATGGCAACTGGAACTTCAAAGGGCAGTTTATCAATTATGGAATGGATGCCCAAAATAACAGCGGGCAGAGTGTTGATATCGTAAATATGGGTGCATACGGTACTCCATATTCGGTGGCTACAGCAATGAACATCTACTCTGCCGGGTTAAGCTACAGCTATGATGTGGACTGGGGCCCCATCACAAACCTGAACTTCTATAACGACTACTCCTACTTTCAGAAAAACATCGACGGTTTTTACGATGCCCATCAACATGTGGTTGGCTTCCTGCTCTCTGCCGGAAATGTATATACCTACTTTGACATTGCCAGAGGCAGTAATCAGCCATGGATTACCGACAATTTCGGAACGGGTCTTGGACAAGGTGTAAATGACGCCCGCTGGAACACCCGGTTCAACATTAATATTGGGTACTACTTCTAAACGGTAGTATTAACATACATCCTGCTTGATGCGGGATGTCCTGAAAACGGAAGCATATTCCCTTTTGAGGAGGTCCCGGACATCATATAACTCAATTATAATTGAACGAAGGAGATATGGCCGCTATAACCGTTAAAAACCTGTTTAAAATTTTTGGGAAGAATCCTGAAAAAGCCTTCCCGTTAATAGAAAAAGGTAAATCCAAAGATGAAATCCTGAACAAAACAGGAAATACCATCGGTATCAATAATGCCAGCTTTAAGGTTAAAGAGAAAGAGATGTTTGTGATCATGGGGCTTTCCGGAAGTGGGAAGTCCACCGTGCTGCGGTGCCTGAACCGGCTCATAGAACCTACCAAAGGTCAGGTAATGATTGGCAACGAAGATATTACCGAGGTAGATAAGGAGAGATTACTGGAAATGCGCCGCAAAAAAATGTCGATGGTGTTTCAGAACTTTGGCTTATTTCCCCATCGCACCGTTTCAGAAAATGTGCAATACGGGCTGGAAATCAGTGGGATGGATAAAGATCAACGTAAGAAAAAAGCCTACGAAGCCATTGAGAAGGTTGGATTAAAAGGATATGAAGAACAGAAGCCTGATGAACTCAGTGGCGGAATGCAACAGCGGGTCGGATTGGCAAGGGCTTTGGCTAATGACCCCGAAATCCTGCTGATGGATGAAGCATTCAGCGCCCTCGACCCTCTCATTCGCGCCGATATGCAGGACGAACTGCTGGAGCTACAGGCTGAAGTTCATAAAACGGTCGTATTTATTACGCATGATTTGGATGAAGCGCTTAAAATCGGAGACCGCATCGCCATCATGAAAGACGGATATGTGGTTCAGGTGGGAACGCCGGAAGAAATTCTTACCAACCCCGCTGATGACTATGTGAGAGCTTTTGTACAGAATGTAGATCGAACAAAGATCATTACGGCGCAGGCCATCATGCGGAAAGCCCCAACCGTTCAGGTTCCTAAAGACGGTCCATCCGTTGCTATCCGAAATATGGAAAAAACAGGGGTTTCTACAACGTATGTAGTTGATGAAAACCGATATCTAAAAGGCATTGTTAAGATAGATGACGCCATTAAGTTGAAGGAAGACGGAGTTAAGGACCTCCAGGAAATTATTATTTCAGATATTGAAGTCTGTGGACCAGAAACCCCCATCAATCAATTACTTCCCAAAGCTATTGAAGCCAAATACCCTATCGCTGTAATTGAAGATGACAGCAGCTTGGCAGGAATTGTAGATCGTGCTACGATTATGGCAGAGCTCAACGAAAATGGCTTAGATACCCAAAACAAAGAAATCAAGACTAATAAAAAAACTACTACTTCCTGATTATGTTTGATCTACCTGTTGGAGATGCATTTGAATTTGCAATCAACTGGCTGACCAATAACCTGAGCGGATTCTTTGACCTTGTGACCCTGGTGGTTGACTCTTTTCTGGTGGGGATAGAGAACCTGCTTTTATTTCCCCACCCCATTATAATGATTGTGCTGTTCAGCGCCATTGCCTGGTATGTATCAGGAAAGGGAGTCGGAATTTTCACCATACTTGGTCTGCTCGTTATTGAAGGTATGGATATGTGGGACGGAACCATGGAGACGCTGGCCCTGATCATCACCGCGGTTGTAATTGCACTGCTGATTGGCATCCCGCTGGGGATCTGGGCTTCCAAAAGCAAAACAGTGGAAAAGGTTGTCCGTCCCATTCTGGATTTTATGCAGACCATGCCCGCTTTTGTGTACCTGATCCCTGCCGTACTATTTTTTGGAATAGGTCAGGTTCCTGGCGTGATCGCTACGCTCATTTTTGCTATGCCACCGGCTGTACGACTTACCAATTTGGGAATCCGGCAGGTACCGGAAGAAATCAGGGAAGCTGCCCTGGCTTTTGGCTCCGATTCCAAACAAATGCTTTTAAAAGTGGAACTGCCTGTTGCCCTCCCCACAATCCTTGCGGGAGTAAACCAAACCATTATGCTGGCTCTATCAATGGTGGTTATTGCAGCTTTGATTGGAGCCGGAGGGTTAGGTCAGCCTGTGGTAACAGGCCTGCAACAGCTGGATATTGGCCTTGGATTTGAAGGCGGGCTGGCTATCGTAATTCTGGCCGTGTTTTTGGATAGAGTGACGCAGTCATTAGGTGCTTCAACCCAATAAGAGTTTTAGATATAAACAGAACCGTAACATTAAACCAAAAGAACAATGAGAACGAATAACAGAATATCGGTTATGCTTTCAAAGCTGGGGATATTCGTCCTGGCTTTTGGGCTGATTACCGCATGTAATCAAAAATCAGAAAATGAAACAAAAACAGCCGACCTTGTATATGTAAACTGGGCTGAAGGGATTGCCTACACTAACCTTGCTAAAGTAGTACTGGAAGATAAGATGGGCTATGAGGTTGAAATTACTTCAGCCGGAGTTGGACCAGCCTATACAGCCGTTGCGAATGGTGATTCCGATGCTTTTATGGAAACCTGGCTGCCCACCCTTCACGCAGATTACATTGAGCAATATCAGGAAGACATCATTGATCTGGGAACCGTTTATGAGGGAACCCAAAGCGGCCTGGTTGTACCAACTTATGTTGAGATTGATAAAATCTCTGAATTGAATACCGTTGCGGATAAATTCGACGGTGAGATTACCGGAATTGACGCCGGTGCAGGTATCATGAAAACCACCAGCGAAGTAATTGAGGACTACAACCTTGATTATGAGCTTGTACAATCAAGCGGACCGGCAATGACCTCTGCTCTGAAGAAAGCTTATGAAAATGAGGAACCTATTGTTGTAACCGGTTGGAAGCCTCACTGGATGTTTGGAAGCTTCGACCTCAAGTTTCTTCAGCAAGACAAAGACATGATGAAATGGAAAACCGGAAGCATACACATTATGGGCCGTAAAGACCTTCGGGAAGACAAACCGGAACTGGCCGCCTTTCTTTCCAATATGCACCTGACCGATACCGAGCTATCCGATTTAATGGTTCAAATCAATAAATCAGATAAACCGGAACAGGAAGTTGCCAAAGAATGGCTCGTCAATAATGAAGATGTGATTGCAGACTGGATTCCTGAAGACGAAAAGCAGGCAGGAATGTAGTTGAACTAACTACTTCAAATCAATTTCAGGGAAGCGCGTTAGCTCGTGTTTCCCTTTTCTTATTCAGGCAATTACTTTCTTCACCGACCCGGCTACTGTATCCATTATGGCAAGCTTCAATTTATCCAGTTTAGCCTGTGTCAGTCCTCTTTGCTTTAAAGCTTCCATCTCAGCAAGATCTTTCTTTGCCTTCAGGAGAAACTCAAAATCATCCGCACTTATCTCTCCATCTTTCAGCATCTTTGACCATTTGATTAAGTCTTCTTTGGTCTGAAAGGCAAAGTCTCCGGCATCATTCAATAAATCATCTTTTAAATCTTCACCAAAATCGGAAACCACTTCGGTGAGATCAGTCTTTAAGGTTTCCAGAAAAGCATCGAAGTCAAACATAGCTACTCCACCTCACCCGGTTTAATTTTTCCGCTTTCCAACCCGATGATAGTATCGAAGGCATCTGCTATCACTTTGCTGTACTCTCCAATGAAAGCCGGGGATAAAGTCTCTTGTTCTTTCCAGCGCACTAAAAATCCCCCCATCAGGTTACGCTCGGCATCAACCATAATCTCCCATTGTCGCGTACTTATCTCATTGCTTGGACGGCCTTTTGCATACTCATAAGCGGTAAGCAAGTTCTGTTTTAGCTGAACAGCTGCCTCCTCATGAGCCGAATACGGTTCATTCGCTTTATCGATTAATGACATCGACTTCACTTTAAGCTGAACCGCTTGTTGGTAAGCCGTCTCATTGAATTGAGAAATCGAAGGCGCACAAGCGGTAAGCAGAATCCCAATGGCTACAAGAATAGCAACCCGGTGTGTTCGCCCGATATAATTAGTGAATGTTTGAAGCATGTCACTAATCTGTAAAATTCAGTGAGGAATTCCCAGTTTTTTTAAAACCTGGTAAAAATATTATTCACTGATCAGTTTCAGAATTTCTTGTACAGCCTCATCCACCGACATTGAATCTGTATCGATAGTCAAAGCAGGGTCATCGGATACCTCATAGTCCGCATCGTAACCGGTGAGACCGCTAATTTCGCCTTCCTGAGCCTTTTTGTACAAGCCTTTTGGATCACGATCCTGTGCTGTCTTCGGATCACAGGTGATATGAACTTCCTTGAAGTCCCCCTCCGGGAAAAGCTGTTTAGCAGCTTCCCTGTCCTGAATGTACGGAGATACGAATGTGCAAATCACAATATTTCCATGCTCATAGAACAAACGGGCTACTTCACCCACCCGACGGATATTCTCGGTTCGGTCGGCAGGACTGAAGCCAAGATCACCATTCAATCCATGGCGTACCTGATCTCCATCCAGAAGCACGGTTTGCTTACCATTTTCCCACAGCTTTCTTTCGAGCTGTTTGGCGATGGTACTCTTGCCGGCTCCGGAGATTCCGGTAAACCATAGCAAACTTGCCTTATGATCATTTCTCTTTTCCCGTTCTTCACGAGGTATATTCCATGGCTCCCAAACTACATTCGGTGATTTTGGTCGGGTTTGTCTGCCCTTTATACCTGCTTCAGATGTGTCCTTAGACGACTTGGATTCTGTAGAACCAGCCCGGATCATCCCTGCCCCAATCGTAACATTCGTAGCAGGATCAATAATGATAAAGCTTCCCGTCTTCTGGTTCACCTGGTAAGGGTCATAGAAAATAGGCTGGCTGGTCTTCAGCTTAACACGCCCAATTTCATTCAGGCTTAACTTGGTAGCATCTTCGCGGGTCAGAGAATCCACATTCATTCGGTAGAGCAGGTCTTCCATAAAAACCTGAACCGTACGGGTGGTGTGCTGCAGAACATACTGCTTATTCAGCTCCATGTCCTTCTCATTCATCCAGCAAATATAAGCTTCAAACTCGTTACTTACGGTCGGCACATTATTCTTACGAACAATCATATCGCCGCGACTGGTATCAATTTCGTCTTCAATGGTCAGAGTTATGGAATCGCCCGGATAGGCAATATCCAAATCTTCATCCCGGGTAACAATCTTTTTTACTTTAGATGATAGGCCGGACGGTAACACTGTAATTTCATCACCCGGACGAACATGACCTGAAGCCACTCTTCCTGAAAAACCCCGGAAGTTTTGATTCGGTCGGATTACATACTGCACCGGAAAACGGAAATCAACGATATTATCAGAAGCATCTACTTTCACGGTCTCAAGGTGATGCAACAAAGTCGAGCCGTTGTACCAATCTGTGTTCTCACTTTTATCAACAACATTATCCCCTTTTAGCGCTGATATCGGGATATAAGTAATATCACTGACATTCAGTTTCTTGGCAAAGCTTCTAAAATCACTTACGATCTCATTGAACACTTTCTCATCATATCCAACCAAATCCATTTTATTAACAGCTACCACCAAGTGAGGGATTCTCAGCAGTGAGGAAATAAACGCATGTCGGCGGGATTGAGTCAATAATCCCTTGGAAGCATCAACCAGGATAATTGCTAAATCAGCTGTTGAAGCTCCGGTAACCATATTTCGGGTATACTGGGTATGCCCCGGCGTATC
Organism: Gracilimonas sp. BCB1; assembly: GCF_040117685.2. Classification (NCBI taxonomy): domain Bacteria; kingdom Pseudomonadati; phylum Balneolota; class Balneolia; order Balneolales; family Balneolaceae; genus Gracilimonas; species Gracilimonas sp. BCB1. Next base: position 278,274 of record NZ_JBEDYP020000013.1, read on the forward strand.
CGCGATAATGAACTTTCTTTTTGGGGTCGCAAAATAACGATACGCAACATCGATGGTAATTTTCTGCTCTCGCTCTGCCTTCAATCCATCAGTAAGCAAGGCAAGGTTTACATCCTCTTCTCCGCTGCTTTTACTGGATTTTTCGATGGCTTCCATCTGGTCTTCAAAAATAGATTTTGAATCATAAAATAGCCGGCCGATCAGCGTACTTTTTCCATCATCCACACTTCCGGCTGTTGTAAACCGGAGCAGATCCATATCCAGGTATTTATTGTCTGTGTTCGGGTTGTTCGATTTTCCGTTACTTTCGCTCATTTGAGAAATAAAATTCGTTGTTCAGTATTCTTAGTGGATCGTGTTTGGATGGCTTAGAAGTATCCCTGACGTTTTCGGTCTTCCATTGCGGTTTCGCTTCGTTTGTCATCGTGACGATTTCCGCGCTCCGTTTGTCGGGCAGAAGCTACTTCCTGTATGATCTCTTCCATATTGGATGCATCTGACAATACAGCACCGGTGCATGTTGCGTCCCCGATAGTTCTGAAGCGTACAGTCTTCGTTTCCAGCTCTTCTTCTTCCATTCGGTTTACAAAATCTGTGTCGGCAAGCCATACTCCTCGACGATTAAAAACTTCTCGCTCGTGGGCAAAGTAGAGCTCCGGAATGTCAATCTCTTCCTGGGCGATATACTGCCATACATCCATTTCCGTCCAGTTACTCAGCGGGAATACTCTGAAGTTCTCCCCCTGATTCTTTCGCCCGTTGAACAGGTTCCAAAGTTCAGGTCGCTGATTCTTAGGGTCCCATTGACCGAATACATCCCGGTGTGAGAAGAAACGTTCTTTGGCACGTGCTTTTTCCTCATCACGACGCCCGCCGCCTAAAGCAGCATCAACCTGATACTCTTTTAGAGTATCTAAAAGCGTGGTTGTTTGAAGGGCATTTCGGCTGGCATCGGGCCCGGTTTCTTCTTCAACCCGGCCTTCATCAATAGATTTTTGTACACTTCCCACAATCAGTTCCACATCGTATTTTTCGACAAGCTTGTCTCTGAATGCTATGGTTTCGGGAAAATTGTGCCCCGTATCAATATGCATAAGCGGGAAGGGGACCTTTCCCGGATGAAAAGCCTTCAGGGCCAGATGAAACATAACGATAGAATCCTTCCCCCCTGAGAAAAGTAAAACAGGTCGCTCAAACTGAGCTGCCACTTCTCTCATAACATAAATTCCTTCGTCTTCCAGTTCTTTAAGGTGTGAATGTGATCTTTTTTCACTCATTTTTCTAAAAAAGTATAATGTAAATTTTTCTGATGATCAGGCTTCCTTATAAACTCTCGACATCAACATGTTCGTTTAATCCCAACAGAAAATAAGGATTTTTAAGGGATTCTTTGTTGTACACCAATGGCGAGTATTTTTCGCCGTTTTTGGATGAATACCGGTAAATGGCATCAGCTGCAGCCGTATCCCATTCCATAGTTGGTCCCAGGCGGGGATATAAATCCGCTTTCCCTTCTGCAACCAGGCAAAATTTGATTGAACTTCCGGAAGGCACTTCTTCTATAACCTCTATCCCAATTCCGGAAAGCTTTTTAGCGGTTTGGTCATCTCCATGAGAACGGCTTACTACTATTCTTGCTTCTCCCGGTTTCTCAAATGAAACATTTTCCAGCTTTTCGGCTTCTGTGTCAGCCTCTTTTTTGAATGCCCCTATGCTCTTTTCAGCGTAGTACATAACATCTTTGGCCGGCACATACACAACTCCAAGAATGGGTTTTCCATCTTCAATCAAGGCGATGTTAACGGTAAACTCTCCGTTCTTTTTGATGAACTCTTTTGTGCCATCAAGAGGATCCACCAGCCAAAACCGGTTCCACTCTTTTCTCTCGTTAAAATCAGGAATTCCGGATTCTTCTGATATTATTGGGGTTCCGGGATCAATCTCCTTAAGGGCATCCACGATAATATGATGCGCTGCCAGATCGGCTTTAGTGAGTGGTGAGTCATCGTCTTTTGTAATGACTTCCACATCCGTTTGATAAAACTCTAGTATTTTTTTTCCTGCCTCTTCTGCCGTCTTAATGACTTGGTTAAGCATCAACTCTGATTATCTTTTAAAAGCTCCAAATGTAAGGTATTAAAGATACGGCTACTGTGGCTACGATCAAATTTAAAGGAAGACCTATTCTGGCAAAATCGGTGAATTTATATCCGCCCGGACCGTACACCATCAGATTGGTCTGATACCCGATCGGTGTTGAAAAACTGGAGGAGGCAGCTATAATCATAACCATAGCAAAAGGCATAAAATCTACCCCCATCGACTGTGCGAGTGATAAAGCGATTGGAAATATCAGCACAGCCGCCGCATTGTTGGTAATCATTTCTGTGAGTAGCCAGGTGGCAAGGTAGGTTAATAAAAGAGCGAGTGTAGGATCATTCTCTGCGAAGGATAGAAGATTAGTCGCCAATTGTTCTGCAACCCCTGTGTATTGCAGAGCGCTACCAAGACCTAAGGCTGAAGCTATCGCAATCAATACCCGCCAGTCCACACTTTCAAGCGCTGTGGTGTACCTGAAGCATTTTGTAACGAGTAAAAGTCCGCCAGCAAAAATAGCCGCCTGAAGCATACTGAGAACCCCAGTGGCAGCCAGCACAACCATGCCTAAGAGGGAAAGAGCAGCCACCCAGGCTTTCTCATAGGTCACCGGAGAAGAATCTTCGATGGAACTTACCAGGTAAAAGTCGTTGGCATTTCTGTATTTCTGAACAAAATTCGGATGTGCTTCAAGCAATAAAACATCACCACTTTTGAGTGTGATATCACCGATTTTTTCGTTGATGCGCTCTCCGCTGCGAGATACAGCCAAAACTACGGCATCATATCGGTCTCTGAAGTTTCCGTCCCTTATCGTTCTCCCCATCAAAGGATTTGATCTTGAAACCACAGCTTCGATCATTTGCCGCTCATTTCTGGGAGCATTCAGCTTAAAAACCTGATTTGTTGCCGGTACTAGTCCGGTAATCTGTTGCAGATCAATAATCGAATCTACTATACCTGTAAAAATCAACCGGTCCTCTCCTCTCAGCTTTTCATAAGGTCCTGGGGCAGGTATTGCTCTGCCATTTCGTTGAATTTCAATCAGGAATAAACCGGGGAGATTTCTTAAACCGGCATCTTCAATGGTTTTACCTGATAATGGTGCACTGTCTTTCACGATCATCTCAATAGTGTACTCTCGGGGGTCTTGAAATGTATCCATACTGGAGCCCCGTTCAGGCAGCAGTTTATCACCAAAAATCACAAGATAAATAAAACCGGCTATGGCACAGGGAATTCCGATTAGCGCCGGTTCAAGAATGCCAATTGCCCTTGTGGACGCCTCTTCAATCATTAACCCATTCAGAATCAGGTTGGTACTCGTTCCTATAAGCGTACATGTTCCACCTAAGATGGCCGCATAACTTAGAGGGATTAATATCTTGGATACAGGAATTTGAGAAATTCGGCTCCAACGCTCCAGTGCAGGAATAAAAGAAGCTACGATGGGTGTATTATTCAAAAAAGCACTCATCACCATAACCGGACTCATAATCCGTAATTGTGCAGTTTTAACAGTTCGGGCATTGCCCATTACTTTTTGTACAATGAAGTGAATGGCCCCTGTTTCTTTAAGTCCGGCCGCGACTATATACAGTGCCGCCACGGTAAGCATTCCTTCATTAGAAAACCCGGAAAGTGCCTGCTCTGCGGGTATTACGCCTGAAATAAAGAGAACAGCTAGCCCCCCGAATAAAACGATATCAACTGATACTGTTGTGCTGACTAATAGGATTAAACAAATCAGAATTACACACAATACCGCAATTCCTTCAATTGTCATATATAAAAACTCACTAACTAATTAAAAGCTCTTTCTGCGAGTATAATAATAGTCAATGCGCTGGTAAGTGTGGCAACAGATTTTTGCAAAATTTCTCCGGCACTCTGTTTTTCAGATTCGGGCTCCGGCGCCTCGTAAATTACGTTAATACGTGCCCCATCTTCAACTTTGGGGTTTTGCTTAAACCACCCTTTGCGCCGAACCTGGTAAATAGCACCATTGGCTTGTGTGAGCTGAACGTATTTGTAACTGTTTTTCTGCATACCCCCTGCCTGATCCAGGTAGTATGTTAATCGTTCATCCGGTTTGAATTTAATGAACCCGTCAAGAGCAACATTTCCTGTAACCAAAACAGTACTTGGTACTTGTGGTATTCGAATTGAATCACCGGATTTCACAAAAATTTCCTGGGTTCTATCTCCCTGGAGTAATTCCTTAAGATTTATAACCACTTCCTTATCCCCCCTGAATAACCGGGCCCCTGCTGCATAAGCCTCCCTGGTTAACCCTCCGGCTCTCTCTACTACAGTTGAAAGCTTCTCATTTTCAGAAAGAATGGTATAGGTGCCGGGAAATTCGACCTCACCTTCAATAGATATAAACCGCTGTTCGTTAAAGCGCGGGTTTCGCCGGATGTACACCTGGTCTCTGTGCTCAAGCTCAAATGTTTTGGCATTATCAAGAATAGGCCAGAAATGTTCTACAGAATAAAAATCGTCTTTCTTTTCTGAATCTGAAGTCAATTCATGTGTGAGTTTACTGGTGAGCATGTTCTTACTCGACGTTTTCTCCGTTCGGGTGATTTCTGCATCCCCGATGTACGCAGCTTCGGTAAATCCTCCGGCCTTCAAAATCAAATCTTCAAGGCTCATGTTCTCGCTGTATTTGTAGCGGCCGGGGTTACTCACTTCTCCTGTTATATTCACATATCTTTGATCAATAAGCTCAACCGTATTTCTGAAAACCTGTAGCTGATCTCTTTTTTGAAGCGTAATATTTTGATCCCCGCCTTCATTTTCAATCACTGCCTGAAGGTCAACACTAAACACCGTGGTGGTAGAGTCATCATTGGTTCGGGTAAGAATGGCTCTTCCTAAAAAGGCATCGTCTCGCAAACTGTCGGCGGCCAAGATCAGATCCCTGATTTTCCTGATTTTTTCAGATAGTTCATAGATTCCCGGTTGATTTACTAACCCTGTGATCTGAACATAATCATCTGATACTTCAGATATCTTGAACATCCGCACTTTATCCTGATCAAAGAGCTCAACTTCTCTTTCTCCGGATAACACTTCTTTTAGTGGATAATCAATTATTTGCCGGGCAAAACTTGGATCCTCTCTCTGCTCAATAGGTATCACTCTGCTAATCTGAAAACGATCTCCATACGCTTCTGACTTCACCCCGCCCGCAAACTCGATGAGTTTACTTAGTCCCTCATCAGGCTTCATTTCATAAATCGCAGGCCTTCGAATTTGCCCCTGAATAGATACAGTGCTTTCGCGGGGAGGGATAAATATTCGGTCGTTATTCAGTAAAGGTATATTTTGGTTATCCGTACCGTTTAATAAAAGTTCATACAGGTCAATAGATGCTACTTGCTTACCCTCTCTGATAATCCGAACATCTCGCAATGAACCGGATATTTTAGGCCCGCCAACACCGTACAACACATTAAAAATAGTAGAATTATGGGTGAAGGAATAGCCTCCGGGATTCTTAACCTCACCCAGCACAAATAATTGAATAGGTCTTAATCGAGTAACCGTCAGATCTATAAAAATAGTAGGTGGATTTCTAAGTAATCCCGAATAGCTCTTTCCAAGTCTTATTTTTAAAGACTCTCTTAAGTTTGAAAGTTTTTGTCCGGCCACCGTGACTAAACCAATATTTGGAATCAAAATTCTGCCTTCCACATCTACCTGCAGCTCGTACTGAAATTCGGTTGCACCCCACACAGTAAGCCTTAACTGATCTTCAGGTCCCACAACATATCCATCCCCAACGGGTCCAACTGTTCTTGGCTTAAAAGGGTCAGGGGTGTCGGAAAAAATGTTATAGCCGAAATACTCCAACCCGGAGGTATCTTTAGATGTGGTGGTTTTTGGAACACTGTCCTGTTCACTACTTGCACTTAGAATAATATCATCTGCACTTGTAACATTTCCCCGCAGATTTTCAAACCCGGTGCCACTGGTATCGTTTCTATTATTTAACCTAAGATCAATCAGCCACTCCTGAATTTGCTCTTCCGAAACCCCCCTTGCTCGCGCAACTCTGGCTATCTGATCCGGATCATTAGGATTAATTCCCGCTTGTCTGGCTAACTCCTGCGCCTGTGATAATGTTAAATTTCTTCGTGACAACTCCTCCTGTACAGAACTTTGTGCATTCACAGAAACAGCTGAAAAAAACAACCCAACCCATAACAACATTATAACTCGTATACCCATCTCAAATATAGTTTAGTCTAACCCAAATTCTCTCGAGTATTATGTACCCCTTGTATCTACATCATCAAAATATAAAATAACCACCAACTAGCAACGTCCGTTCTTTAAATATTATAATTTATTAATATAAACGGCTCTTAAAACTGAATTCTGACCTGCAAACCTATTGAATTTCTTACATCACCTTCAATCTTACTAAGCCCGCTTCCGATCACCTGAGTATCTTCAAAAATGGTAATACCATACTTAAACCACAGATCCAAAAACTCGGTTACTGTATATTTTACAGCTATATACGCTCTCTGGCCCTGATCGTACAAAACCGTATTTGAAAGCACATACAGCAAGTCACTTTCAAATTGATACACTCTTGTTGAGAAACTTTCCGTATCAAATACAGACACCCGCGCGTCAATTCGAAGAGCATCAATTGGCTGTAACCGAACGTCCTGATACATCAAAAAACCTTTTTCCCAGCCATCTCCCGCCTCTTTATTGCGCGCGAATTCTATCCGTGATCGCAGGCGAACTGCCGAACTAACATGATATTCAAAGTTTGCCCTGATACTCGCTCTTTTTTCCCTGCCTAACCAAAGTTCTTGTGCACCCCGCTCATTGGTTATTTCAAATTCTTCATCCTGAAGTTCATTTCTAAGCAGTACATATACATTCAATTTCGGGGAGAATTTAACTTCAACCAAACCCAGCAAGTCGAAGCCTCCGGTAGCCTGAGAAGTGCCAAAGCGAGGAGCAGCGAACCGGTATTGATCCACATATCCGCTGAGAGATATTCTTTGGTTAAGCTGATGGCGGATGCCAACGTAAAACCCTTCTTCATTCTGCGGAGCTGATGACCGTTCTCCAAATCCGCTTGACAGAAATGACTGAAAGTCTTTCTGATAGTTCCGGTAAGAAATTGCCAGTTCCGTATTCTCTGAAATCGGAGCCTCTAATCCGGCAACAGCCCCTAAACCCCCATTCCGGCTGCGTGCCATCTCCCAAAAAACAAAGGCATTCCCTGCAAGCCCCCGATAATCAATGCCTAAAACTGAGTTTTCTGAGCCTTCAAAGTCATACAGGTTACTGAGTGAAGTACCTTTTGCAATGTAGCTGTTGAATTCATTGTAATAGCCAGTTAAACCAAGCAGTCCAACGGGGGTATCCAGTCGGGCACGACCGCCAATAACCATTTGATCGATATTATTCTTCCTTTCCAGTTCACTTTGTGTTCTGTGGAAACCTGCTGAGGTTGGAAATCGTGTGGTGTCTCTGTTTATAACCGATGCTGTTCTGGGGCGACTGGAGTAAAAGGCGGTCAGTTCTACCTTTTCACCATAGGTGGCAGCAATCCCTCTAAAGAAATCCGTTTCCTGTGCCGAGGAATAGGCTTTTACACCACGCTCGCTCTTGCTGATAGTTCCAATCACCTCACGCCCCTTTCCAAAGGCACCACCAGTCCAAAGCACCAAGCCCTGACCAAAGCTCAGGCTGTAGTCCCCAACTACAAAATCTTTCAGTTTTCCGTTATCGGTTAAGGCGATATGACCTGAGTTGTAATCAAATCCGGTTATTCCCTGCAGGGTTTCGCCGGGATCTTTTTCTTGAGTCAGGTTTAAAGACAGGTGGTTACTGGTTATCCGAAACCGCTGATAATACTTGGCAGAACTCCCAAGATATCCACCTGAAGAATCCGGTTCTCTGAATCCTTCCCGGATTTGCAGGTTTTGTTGATAGCGGGAAAAGACTTCAACCTTGCGGTTTGCCATCCAGTATTCGGGCCTCATATATAAATCCCGAAACTGTGATTCTACCCCTCCGATAGTAACATAAGGAGCCATTCGCTGATAGGTTGCTTCGCCGACTCCCCATACATCCAGAAGTTCTGTTTTCTCTTCAAATGGTTTTGTGTTTCTGAAGTCGATGATAGCCCGGGCTATTTTAAGGTTGATGCCAGGCACCTGCAGAAGATCATCCAGTCCGGCACTATTCAGGTTTACCGGATTGGAAGCAAGGTCCTCCAGGAACTGAGTTAATTGTTCGCCTGCTTCTCCTACTTCTTCCGTATCTAATTCTTCAAAGGCTTTTTCGAGTTGTTCTTCTACGCGGGTAGCTGTGGTATCTTCCTGCGCAACAATATAACCGGGGCAAACCAGCATCACCCCAAATAAAGAAAGATACGATATGACTCTCCATTTCTTACCCATCAAAAATAGATCATAAAATCGAGCCCGGGACTAAATCCCAGAACCTCATGTTTTTGTACCGCGAAATTTATATCCCATTGCTCCCGTCCATAACCAAAACCAAGCGCATAAGTTAGTGGCCCCGTGGTGATACCTACCCTTCCTTTCAGGTTTTCTATTACTTTAACTTCTACTCCTCCCCGATATGCTACAGGGAAATTCACGTCCTTTACAACATCGAAAGCGAATAAGGCCTGCTCGTTTAGGGCATATGAAAAACCAACAGTGGTCTCTCGCGGCAGATCTTCCCGAATTCCGTTATAAGAAGCTCGATTAACGTTTATTGTTTTCGCACCAATCCAAAGGCTATTTGAGATTTCAGCAGCTATCCCAATATCCACCCCAATAGCTCCGCCTGACCCATAATCACCCCCGAATGATATATGGTTATAGTTTCCGGCTAATCCAAAATGCAGCATCTGCCACTCATTCTTATAGCCAATTCTCAGCCTTGTTTCACTGAACACATTATCACCGTACCGGTGAAAACCTACTGATGCACCGCCAAATTTTGTAGGAACCCGCGCCAATGCCGACATATCGGTAAGCTCCGGGAAGCCATAATTTCGAAGTCCGTAAAATCCTACGGCAATATCTTCGTTAGCGGAAAGGGCAGGATTTGAGAACAGGGACCAGTCGTAACCGGGAAGTGCCGTTGTAGCTTGCCCCATTCCCAAGCCACGCGCACCCATCGAAAGCTGAGCATAAGCCGGCATGGAAATCAATCCCAGAATAATTCCCAAAGAAAATTTATTTAGAACGTGTCGTATTCGTATCATTAGTACCCCAAATGTCGACTAATAAATATGATCTCTCTCACTAATTATATCTTTAAAATAATAAAGCCCCTCATTTTTTGCGGGATAATTTTCCTCATTACCCCTTTTACCTCAAAAGGGCAAGAATTTGATTGTACTGTTACCGTGAATATTGATCAGCTTGAGGGTTCTTCGTTTAATTACCTGGAGAACCTGAAACCCACCCTCGAAAATTACATAAACGAGTACCGGTGGACTGAGCAGGACTTTGCTGAAGAAGAACGTATTGATTGCCAAATTCAGGTCGCCATTAACAGCGGTACTTCCGATTATACATTTTCTGCGGAAGTGGTATTCCAGGTTCAGCGACCTATTTACAACACAACCGCCAAAACAACTACGGTCTTACTCAGTGATAACGCCTGGCAGTTTTCTTATCCGGAAGGAAAGAGCCTTATCCATGACGAGCTTCAGTTTGATGCGCTCACCGGCTTTATCGATTTTTATTGCTATACCATACTCGGGTACGATTTCGATACTTTTTCTGAACATGGCGGCGACCCTTACTTTGGAAAGGCACAGAATATTTTAAACCTTGCAGAAAGTACTTCTGCCATCGGCTGGACACGCAGCACCAATAACCGGCGAAACAGAAATACCATGATCACGGATCTGGTTTCCTCCAACTATCGGCCATTGCGAACGGCCTATTACCGATATCACCGCCTTGGACTCGACCAGTTTGTCGCTAACCCGGATGTTGCCCGCGGAGAAATCTTAAGTTCCCTGAAAACCATACAGGAGACCAAACGACGATCTACCAGTAACTTCCTTTTTGATATCTTCTTTGATACCAAAGCCCGGGAAATTGCTGCTGTTTTTGATGAAGCGGAAACCGATGTCCGACTGGAAGCTTATGACGTTTTACAGAATACGGATCAGGGACATTTATCTGAGTACGAAAGCTTGCAGAACTAAAATATTTATCTGCTGGTTTTGTATATTAGCCGCCCAAAAAAGCGGTTCCATAACTGAATTTATTAAGACGAAAAATTATAGCGAATGAAATTTTACGTATGTATTAAAATGGTGCCTGATGTTAACGCACCTCTGCAAATTAAAGACGGACAATTAATTCAGGATGCTGACCGGATGATTCTCAATGCCTACGATGCTTCGGCAGTTGAAGAAGCCCTGGTACTTAAAGAGAAACACGGCGGCGAAGTTGAGGTGGTGTGTATCGGCTCAGCTAAAGCTTCAGAAACCATCCGTAAGGCGCTGGCTATGGGAGCAGATAAAGCCACTCACATCCAGACAACCAGTGATGAGCAATACGACTCCGGTTCTTACGCCCGCATTCTTGCTAAATTTTTCGAAGATAAAGATTACGATGTGCTTTCTCTGGGTAAGCAATCTCAGGACACCGACTCCGGCTTAACGGGCAGCATGGTAGCCGAGCTTCTGGAGCTGCCTTATGCAACCAATGCCGTTGGGCTGGAAGCCGAAGAAGGCAAGCTAATCGTTAAGCGACAGGGTGATTCCGGGCAGGAGATGATTGAGTTACCCACTCCGTGTGCCGTTACTTGTTCTAATGACATGAACGAGCCACGCATCCCTAACCTGAAAGGGATTATGGCATCCAAGCGTAAGCCGGTTGAGCAGATCGAGCTTTCTGCTTTAGGGTTAAGTGATGATGAACTTACCCCAAATACTTCCGTGAAAGGGTATGAAGAAAAACCCGGCCGCGAGCCCGGTAAGAAATTTGAGGGTGAACCGGACGAGATTGCCCGTGAAGTAGCACAGCTTCTGGATACCGAAGCCAACGTCCTTTAACAATCTCAGCTTAAGCCAAAACTGAACAAGCAAAAGAAATTAAATCAAACTCATGAGCACAATTCTCACACACATTGCCATCTCAGACGGTAAAATTAAGCGTTCTTCCCTGGAAGTTTTATCTCATTGCAAAAAATTAGCCGAATCCGATGGCCACTCTGTAGAGGCTGTTATTATTGATGAAAAAGCTTCTTCCTTTGTTGACGGAGTAAAAAAATACGGGGCTTCGAAAATCTATACTATTGAAGATCCCATTTTCAAAAATCATATGAACACCCCGTTACTCAGGGCCTTAGCCAAAGTGATGGAAACCGCAAACCCATCCGTATTCGCTTTTGCCTCCACAGAAGGAACCAAAGATATATTAGGTGCCTTAGCCGCTAATCAGGATGCCTCTGTACTTCCTGATGTTTCATCCTTTGAGCTTGCCGATGGCGGTATTACTGCTAAACGCCCTGTAATGGCAGCGAAAATCATTGCCAATACCGAAGCCAAAGGTGATAAGGTTTTAGTTTCCGTTCGCTCCGGCTCTTATGATTTAGTTGAAAGTGAAACCGATGCCGAAGTTGTAAATATTGACTTCAGCATGGATGACAATGACCTTAAAGCTACGCTAAAAGAAATTATTTCTGCTTCCGGCGACACTATAGACCTGAACGAAGCCGAAGCAATTGTAGCTGCCGGCCGTGGCGTAAAAGATGAAGAAGGACAAAATCTCATTTCTGAATTGGCCTCGGTTTTAAATGCCGGAATCGGAGCTTCACGAGCCTTAACCGAAGCCGGAGTTTATGACCCGAGTTTGCAGATTGGTCAGACCGGTAAAGTAGTTTCCCCCCAGCTGTATATCGCCGTAGGTATTTCAGGAGCCATTCAGCACGTAGCGGGGATGGCAAATTCCAAAGTGATCGTTGCTGTAAATAAAGACCCTGATGCACCCATATTTGAAGTAGCAGACTACGGGATTGTCGGAGACTTGTATAAGGTTCTCCCTCCCTTCATCGAAGAAATCAAAAAAATCAAAAATTAATGTTTAATGTGAATTGCTGAATGTTAAATGAACTAGTAGTCTCATTTAACATTTAAAATTCATCATTTAAAATTTCCACTATGGACGAAAAGTTTGATTGTATAGTTATTGGCGGTGGCGTGGCCGGTCTCGCTGCAGCGATGACCCTTGCACGAAACAACATGAAATTTCTGTTAATTGAACGGGGTGAATTTGCCGGTTCCAAGAATGTTTCCGGTGGCGTGTTGTGGGGAAGCGACCTTGCCAAACTGGTTCCCAACTATTGGGAAGAAGAAGATGGTGGCTGGGAACGATTTATAAATCATCGCCGGCTTACCTTGATGGATGAACAATCAACTTTCTCCTTAGATTTTAAGTCTTCTCACTTCAATGAGCCGCCTTATTCCGGTGTTGTTGTATTGCGTTCCAAGTTTGACAACTGGCTGTCGGGTAAAGTACAGGAAGCCATAGACGCTTCTGATTATGCCATGGACTCCTTCATTGCTACCAACATTAAGGTGGATGAAGTACTCATGGAGAACGACAAGGCTGTAGGTATCAAAACGGGCGAGGATGAATTTCATGCCGATTCAGTGATCATTGCTGAAGGGGTAAATAACTTGCTTACCCGACAGGTTGGACTGCAGGATAAATACGTACCTGCCGACCACATGCTTACCGGAATCAAGGAAATCATACGTTTTGACCAGGACGTACTGGAACAGAAATTTCAGCTGAATGGACTCAGCGGAATGAGCAACGAATTTGTGGGTTGGGCAACCGATGGCGTAGAAGGCGGTGGATTCTTGTACACCAACCGCGATACGATTTCACTGGGTTTGGTACTGGGAATCAAAGATATGCGTGAGAAGCAGAAAAGTCCGCATGACATTCTGAATCACTTCAAAACTCATCCTACCATCGCTGACATCATAAAGGATGGCGAGATTGTTGAGTACTCGGCTCATGTTGTTTCCTCCGGGGATAAGCGAGCAATGCCTAAAGAATTATACAAAGACGGTATTTTACTGGCCGGTGAATCAGCCAACTTGCTCATGAATGCCGGAAAAGCGATTCAGGGTATGGATTATGCCATGCGCTCCGGAATTCTTGCCGCTGAAACCATAGTGAAAGCTAAAGACAAAGGAGATTACTCTTCCGCCACGCTTAAAGAATATCGCAAGGTGATGGATGAGAGTTACGTGATGAAAGACATCAATGGTTTCCAGGATGCGGTGCATCTTCTCCATACCGAAACCATGCAACAAAAGGTCCCGAATTTAGTTTGTGACTTCGGTCGTCAGTTCTTCACCATTAAAAATGAGCCGACTCCAAAATCGAAGGACATGCTGAAGGGAGCGATCAAACGTCATTCATCTATCTGGGAATTGGCAAAACTCGGATTCAAAGCAGGAAAATCATTATAAGTGAAAGGTGAAAAGGCAGAAGAAGAAAGTATTTATATCATATTTGACAGCATAGCAAATACATCGTTTGCCAGTTTTTCCACCTTCTTTGTGTTATTGTTATTTAGATAATTGAGATTAATAGAGATTTCGAGTTGAGTATCAAGTTCAACTAAAGAAGATCTGGATATCCGATAGAATCGCTTTCGATCTTTTTCAGATTTTCTTGAAGCACCTTCTGATAAATTGGAAGGAATTGAAACGGCAGCTCTTCTCATTTGACTTGTTAAGCCAAAAGTTTCGGTCTTTGGATAATTTTCAGTTAACCTATAAATCTCACTAACTAATTCGACACTTTTTTATAAACGTTTAACTGTTTGTGATTCAAATTGATCATAATACCCCGTGTTGATTAATTATTCACAAATAGATACTTAAAAAAATTCAATCTGAAAAGTCAGCAAAGTTTTCACCTTTGCCGTTTCACAAATAGAAAGCACATGAAAAACCTAAAACTCACGGAACGACTCGGACTTGTAAGCTATCGTAACCAGGCAAAGTCGGAGATTAAGCCACATATTGTTGTTGATACGGATATTTGTAATTCAACATGCCCGCATAAGTGTACCACCTACGTTTGCCCGGCCAATTGCTACACGATGGACGATAACGGCAAAGTTCACTTTCAGGTAGAAGATTGTATTGAGTGCGGAACGTGCATGTATGCTTGCGATCAGGGAGCGGTAGACTGGAATTATCCCGATCCTGAAATCGGGCGTGGAGTAACCTGGAATTTCGGGTAATTAAAAACCCAGGTTCTGAAGCCTATCATCCTTTGTAGCCAGCGGAAATTCATTGAGCAAGGCCGTGGCTACGATTAACCGATCGGCAGGGTCATCAGGAAAGTTGGATGGAAGCTTTTCCTGGGCTAAAATTACATCTTTATCAATAGGAATGACGGTACAAACCTGAGGTTTTGTAGCAAGCTCCATCCATTTTTTGAATGAAGGCTTCAGGTCAATCACTCCTTTTCGGGCCAGCATTTCCGTCTCCCAAACCGTAGCAGCCGATATGGCTATTTCCCGCTCAGCGGCCGACTCATCCAGTGTTTTCCTTTCTTCGTCGGTTAAAGGTCCTTCATCCAAAAGCCACCATAACCAAACGTGCGTATCAAGTAAAATCATCTACACTCTTTTATTCTTCAAATCCTGATTTATCCGCGGACAGCCCCGAAGCCGTACCTTTCCCCTTCAGGTCTTTCCAGGGAGTTCCCTGAATTTCTTTTGTTTGGTCAAGTTCATTTCTTAATGATCGGATGATCAGGTCTTTTAAGCTAATCCCTTCTTCAACGGCCTTTATTTTGGCCTTTTTCATCAATTCATCGGGTAAATCTACAGAAGTTCTCATGGCGATAAACTATGCATATTTATGTTTATATGTCAACGGTATAACATCTTGAATTTTTTTGAGTAGAAAAGATCATTATGTATCCTTCAGAATTAAAAAATGCAAAAACCCGGACATGAGAATTTCGAAATTCTTTTTTTTGTTTGTCATTACTTTCACCTTAAACTTTTTGGGCTCCACAGCTCTTGCTAAAGAATATGCCATCCCCGAGCTCAAAATTGAAGTTTCGATAAACCCCGATGGCACCGTCACCATAACCGAGCACCGAACGTACGTTTTTGACGGTGATTTCTCCTGGGCCAATTACGAACTCCCGAAATCCGGGTTTTCCGCTATCCGAAACATTCAGGTTTCTGAGAATGGCTCTAACTTTATAAACCTGAACTCTGAAGAACCCGGTACTTTTCTGGTGGAAGAGTCAAACCGGTCATACAATATAAAATGGTTTTATGATGCCGAAGATGAAGAACGGGTATTTTCCATTTCCTATACGCTGGAAGGAGCCGTCGTAATCGGGCCGGAGTGGAGTGAGTTCTTCTGGAACTACGCGGCTGCAGGTCGGGAGAAATCTACCGAAAAGTTATCTATTCTTTTTCAACTACCTGAAACGGTTGCCGACTCCAGTGTACATTCCTGGGTGCGTGAACCCGCATGGGAGATAGAGTCAACTTCTTTCGATAAAGGACTTCAATTTACCGGGTTTGACATCAGTCGGGGTCAGGCTGTGGTGATAAGAACGGTCTTTCCTGCCTCCGTTTTTGACGCTTCCCGAACCAATGTCACCGATGCAGATTTTTCACTCGTCTGGGCCAGAAACGACGAAGCCAATTACCGGGAGCAACAAATTGCAGAAGCTGAAGAGCGCGAGCGTATGATGACCTTCGGCATTGAGTTAGCTGTAGTGCTAGCTGGCCTGAGTATCCTGTGTTTTGTGTATTTCTACCGGAAATATGGAAGCAGGCATCAGATCAACTTGTCATTGAATGAAAGCCTTATGGTTCCCGGCAAACAACAACCGGCTACCATTGGCTGGCTTCTCATGCATCGCACGATCACCGGTGGGCATGTAACAGCAACCCTGCTCGATTTGGCCCGACGCGGATATTTCGTAATTACTGAAGCTGAACCTGAAGAAGACGACAGCTGGTTTTCTAACCCAAATGAGAACAATACCTTTATAATCACTGAAACCGATCAAAAGCCTGACTCATCTCTTGCTGAATGGGAAATTTCATTGCTGAATTTCGTAAAGAAACGAATTTCTGAAGGCCATTCAGATATCAAAAAGGTATTCAAATTTACCGACAGTGAAGTTTCCAAATGGTTTAGTGAATGGAAAACGGAACTCAAATCTTTTGCCGAAGAACAGGGCTGGATTGACAGAAAAAGTTACAGAGGTGCCTGGTTAAATTTTGGCTTGCAAATGGTGTTGATGCTGGCGGCATTAGTGGGTGTATTTATGCTGCACCCGGTAGCTGGACTCTCGGCCATTGTTGTTTTTATAAGTTCAGTACTATCCCTTGTTATCATCAGGAGAACTCCGAAAGGGGAAGAATTGTACAAAAGCTGGACAAACTATCAGCAGGCATTAAAAAATGCGAAGGACTATTCCATACCAGACCATCACCTTGGCCGGCACTTTATATACAGCATCGCACTCGGGCTCAGTAAAGATCATATTGAGCATCTGTTTGAACAAAATCCAGCGGCGGTCTCAACTATTACCTGGATGATGATTATTCCGGGAAGTGATAATTCACCAGCCGGTATTGCCACCTCTTTCAGCAACCTTGCTGCAACAGGAACAGTATCATCGGGTGGAGGTTTCTCCGGCGGGGGTGCTTCAGCTGGCTCAGCCGGTGGGGGCGCTTCAGGAGGAGCGGGTTAAAACATAAATTGAACCTGAAGGCTCATAAGAGTTTGAGTTTAAGGAAACCGTTGAGATAGAAAGCTCCGGAGTTCTCTATTAATCCATTTCCTTAATTATGTCGTATATATCTAAGTCCGTTTAATGGCGGGCTTTTTTGTATCAACTATTTCCAAATTAATTTGTTATGCTATAAACCGCATGTAACCCATTTGCAAACCGACACTTATGAACGCCCAAGAGTTTTACGAAAAACTTAATATTGTTTTTTCATTTAAAGAGGTCTCTGATCATTCCCTGTATACTCCTCTGCCTGATGATTGGTACATTGCCCTTGCTGACGTGAGAGGATCCACCGATGCTATCCGCCTTGGGAAATATAAAGAAGTAAACATGGCCGGGGCTTCCATCATTGCGGCATTAAATAATCTCTACAAAAAAGAAGACCTTCTTCCCTATCTCTTTGGTGGCGATGGCTCCCTGATTGCCCTGCCCGATCGCCAAATTGAGCAAGTAAAAGGAGTGTTATCCTTCTGCCGTAAAGCGGTAAAAGATGCATATGGACTTGAAATGGCCATCGGAATTATCCAGGTGAAAGAACTCCGTGAACTTGGACATGACGTAAGTGTAGCCCGGCTGGCTATGTCCGAATTTTTGGATCAAACTATTTTTTGGGGAACCGGGGTAACTTATGCCGAGCAGCTTATCAAAGAGGAAGACCGACTTAAGGATGTTGAACCAATAGAAGCTGACTTCACAGGACTGGAATGCCGGTGGAGCCAGGTACCCAGCGATAAAGATGAAGTTGCCGCTTACATTATTCAGTCATTTAATAAAAATGATGAAGCAAGTGCTGAAATTTACGAGCAGTGTTTTGAAAAGATCGAGGAGATTTACGGTACGGAAGACAACTTCCATCCTCTTCGGGAAGATGACTTGCAAATGACAACCAACCCGCTGCTCCTTGGGGTGGAATGGAAACTCCGAACCCAACCCCCGACCCTTTCAAAAAAGCTCAGGCACATTGGGTTAATGATTTTTCAGCTTATCACCGGATTGTATCTGATGAAGTTCAAAAAGAAAACATCGGCTACCAATTGGGGGGATTACAAACCCGATTTAGTCCGCCATGCAGACTATAAAAAATTTGGTGACGGACTGCGTTTTGTGGCCTCCGGTACTATAAAACAACGAATGGAAATGACAGATTTTTTAGAAGGGCTTTTCAGTGAAGGAAGTGTCGTTTATGGCGTTCACGCTTCTTTTGCCGCTATGGTTACCTGTTTTGTCAGAAGCTATCAAAGCAATCACATTCACTTTGTAGATGGAACCGATGGCGGGTACGCGAAAGCATCTCAGGAGCTCAAAAGCCGGAGGGCTCAACTTGAAGCCCACATCAGCTAAGACGATGAAACCTGCTCAAGCTTTTTTTGAACGGTTGGAGCAACTTCTTTGGCAAAGAGTTCAATAGAGCGTAAAAGCTTTTCATGGGGAACACTTCCCACACTCATTTGAAGCAGAAACCGATCGTGATTAAAGATCTCATGCTGGTACATGATTTTATCGATTACATCCTGTGGGCTTCCAACTACATTTGCCCCTTTCAGAGTGATGGAAGCATCAAACTGCGAACGACTCATCGGAGGCCACCCTCTCTCCTTTCCGATTTTATCCATCGTAGTTTTGAAAGCCGGAAAAGCAATATCAGCAGCCTCCTGTGTGGTTTCTGCAATAAACCCGTGGGAGTTTATACTCAATGCGGGCTTGGGTTGATTGTGTTCTTCGGCAGCTCGGCGGTGCAGTTCAGCCATTTGTTTAAACTGGGCAGGCTGTCCTCCAATTATGGCTATCGCCATCGGCATGCCCATGGCTCCGGCTTCATAAGCCGACTTCGGTGTTCCCCCAACTGCCCTCCAAACAGGTAATCTATCCTGGTAAGGCTGAGGATATACTCCCCTGTTATTAATAGATGGCCGATATTTCCCCTCCCAGCTCACTTTCTCTTCTTCCCGGAGCTTCATCAACAACTTTAGTTTTTCGGAAAAAAGCTCTTCATAATTTTGCAAATCGTAGCCGAACAATGGAAAAGACTCAATAAAAGAACCGCGCCCCACCATAATTTCTGCCCGCCCTTCCGTTAGCTGGTCGATGGTTGAAAATTGCTGAAATACCCGAACCGGATCTTCGGAACCGAGTACCGTAACTGCACTGCTCAACCGGATATTTTTGGTTCGGCTTGCTGCTGCAGCCAGTAAAGTAGTTGGGGATGAGGAAACGTATTCTTCCCGGTGATGCTCCCCAATAGCAAACACATCCAGGCCAAGTTCATCAGCCAGCTCAATTTCTTCCATCAGATTTTTAAGCCGTTGAGATGGATGCAGCGTTTCTCCACTATCGGCGTCTGGTGTATTTTCTACAAAGGTATATATCCCAAATTCCATAAATAAATATATGTCTTCACAACTACGATTCTCTAAAAGGTCAACTCAATAACCTTTGGATAAGTTCGATCGAATTGCTTGTCCAAAGCATAAAATATTGGAATCGAAAGGGTTTATTCTATTCAATAATTTATATACTGTATGAGCAAGGTTGAACCCTAATAAACTTCACAGGCAGTAATGTAAATTCAGGTTTTCATTAGTATGAATAAGAAAGAAGAAAAAGTCACAAGTCAACTCAGCAGCACACAAATCGAGTGTATCAGAAATGCATGTATCGAAGCAGCAAGGGAAGGCTTCATGGATGCTTCTATGAGTGGGCTTTGTATGGAAGGGGCTATTGAGGCTGCTATCGGATCTATTCAATCGCTGGATATTTCTCAGAAGATTAAGGAATCGCCTAACGATGATTAAGCTAAAAAGGGTGTATGACGAACCGGTAGAGGAAGATGGCTACCGAATACTTACCGAACGCCTGTGGCCACGCGGGGTTTCGAAAGAGAGAGCTAATCTTGATGAGTGGATGAAAGCCGTAGCCCCCAGCCATGAGTTAAGAAAATGGTTTGATCACGACCACGAGAAGTGGAGCGAATTCAAAGACCGCTACCGGAAAGAGTTATTCGGTTCTGAGACCATTCAACAACTTATTAACACGGTAGAAGAGGAAGATGTCGTTACCTTTGTATTTGCATCCAAAGATGAGGAACACAACAGCACCGTGGTTTTGAAGAGCTTTATAGAACAACTTCTTTCCGGATAACTTCCACGGAATGATGTTCCTCATCCACCAGTCTTTTCAGTTTAATCCAGAAAAACACAACAGCAATTACCGGAAAGATTGCTACTGTTGCCAAAACATCAAAAATCCAGGGGCCGCTTAAAGAAGCCGGCCATAAGGTAGTCATGAGTACCAGGCTCATTATCAGCAAAGCTACAGATGAGAGCACGGAATAAAAGTACTTTTTCGGCATGTCGGCCAGTTGGTGTAAAAACCAGATAACCCCAACGGTAAATGCCCCCAACAAAGTGGTATGCAGATACAATATTCGCGTTCCGTGATCGGAAAGCCACATTTCCATAGGTGAAACCGATGCTACCAGCTGCATCACGGATTTCAACACCAGAAACAGTAATGGCCATATCCAGATTGAGAGGTTGGTCCGCCTGTTTTTTATCACAGAATACACAAATAGCAGCACGCCTTCGGCTATAAGAACGCCACCGGTTCTTGCGGCAACGGACAAGTCAAAATTTATAAGTCCGTCTGCAATACCATACGGGAAGGTGAGCGGTGCCCCGATTGCTACCAATCCTATTAAGACGTTAGGCGATACTTCACATTCATCTTCTTTCAGCTGCAGGGCTTTTGCCACCAATCCCATCAACACCAGAATGACCCACCCCTCAATGAAGGTCGCAAGAAAGAAATGCGTAAGTGCTTTGGATAGTAATACACCGCCCACGTTTGCCATTTGTAAGATACCGACCGACCAGGCCCCGAGGGAGCTCACAAATAACATCACCAGGGCACCATCAAAAAATGGATTGGGTGTATATCCCTTTTTCCGGCGTCGTGTGATCCAATATCCGGCCATAAAACCATACCACCCCAGCATCACCATCCCCGAAAAAATCACCGACAGCGGAAGTGAGGCATTCCCCAGAGCTACGGGTTTGTATCCATACAGCAGAAAGGCCGGAAACGACAACAAGCTGAACACGACAATCCACCAAAGGGCATTTTTCATTAACCGAACGCCTAAAGCAGCATGATAGCCTGAAACGACATCCAGTTTAATCAGATATAGAGGTAACAATGTAGCCCAGCCAAAAAACATGAGGTGGGAATGGGCATGCCTTACATTATCGAGATTCAAGTCTACAGGCAACGGCTCCACAAAGCCAAACCGGAACACAAAACCGGTTAAGCCGGCCAGTACAAAACTGAACATAGCCCACTGCCAAATTCCTGAATTTTTTGCTAACGAAGTCATCAAACAATCCCTATGTTAATTTCAACTTCCAAAGAATACATCTCTTTCATTAAGGTTAAATGAAGATATGGATTACAATTCATCATACGGTTTTGGAAAACAGGTTTTCCCGGGGTTTGCTTTCCTGAAGTTTTCGATCGAAGGCCATGCAAATATTTCTCACAAAAGGGATCCCTTCCGGGGTAACCGTCACTTTGCGGCCGTTTATGTGAACCAGGTGGTCAGCTACCAGTTCCTCTAAGTCTTCTTTAATCATCCGGAACAAGTCTTCATCTCCTTCAAACTCAGTTTCAAACCTGCACATAATGTTCAGGATGTTCTCCCGAAGCAATAAGTCTTCGGTACTTAACAGGTGACCACGAAAAACGGGTAGGCTCCCTTCTTCCACCCGCTGCCGATAATCTTTCAGCTTCTTTTCGTTCTGTGCAAAACTGTACCAGCTGTCGCTAATGGCCGACATACCCAGCCCGATTAAAGCTTTTGTTGAACCGGAAGTATAGCCCATGAAATTTCGGTGTAGGTCTTTAGCTTTCATTGCCTCGGTAAGCGAATCAGAAGGTAACGCAAAATGATCCATACCGATTTCCTCATATCCGTTATCAAAAAACATGCGCTTACCCAGCTCATACAAGGCTCTTTTCTCATGATCTTTAGGCAGATCTTTTTCATTGAAACCACGCTGACCGTTGCCCTTCATCCACGGGACGTGAGCATAACTATAAAAAGCGATACGGTCGGGACGCAGCTCGTTCGTTTTGTTGATGGTATCTTCAATACTTTCCGGCGTTTGATGTGGCAGACCGAATACCAGATCGTGATTCACGGATGTGTATCCAATATCCCGCGACCAATCATGAACGCGCTTCACATTCTCGAAAGGCTGAATGCGGTTGATAGCAAATTGCACTTGCGGATCGTAATCCTGCACTCCGTAGGAAACCCGCCGAAAGCCCAAATCATACAAAGTATTCAAATGCTCTTTAGAGGTATTGTTGGGATGGCCTTCAAAACTGAACTGATAGTCCTCCGCGAGTTCCGACTGCTCCAGAATACCGTTTATCAGCCTTTCCAGGTTGGATGTGCTAAAGAAGGTGGGCGTTCCTCCTCCTAAATGAATTTCCCTGATTACCGGAGTCAGTGGCAGAAAGTCCAGATACAGCTGCCATTCCTTCAACAGTGTTTGGATGTACGGGTCTTCAACATCGTGACGTTTAGTTATCTGTTTGTGACAGCCACAAAAAGTACACAGACTTTCGCAGAACGGAAGGTGAATATACAAGCTGATTCCTTCTGCATAACTTTCTACAAAAGAGCTTATGAGCGTGGATTCCCAGTCTTCAGTGGTGAAATCCTGCTCGTTCCAAAATGGAACCGTCGGGTAGCTGGTGTAGCGCGGTCCCGGTACGTTGTACTTTCTTATTAATTCAGTATTCATCATGCCTCATAGATTTATGAAGCTATGATACCCCTTGTTTTTGAAGATTTGGTGAATTCCTGTTTATGAACATCGAACAATGAACAGTAAACACCGAACTTTGAACTTAAGCAGAAAGACACCTTAACCGTTAAAAGTTGGATGTTCCTTGTTGGGTGTTCTTTCTAACCCCATGTTTTTAGCATAAAGAAAACCAGAACACCGGTTACCGACACATATAACCAGATGGGGAAGGTCCACCGCGATACTTTTCTATGAGTTTTAAATTTTCCGCTGAGAGCAAAGTAGAAACTGGAAAGTACCAGCGGCACTACGAACACAGAAAGCACAATATGACTAATTAATATGAAGAAGTAGATTGGACGGATAAATCCTTCGCCCATAAACTTAGTATCTCCAACAAAGTGATGGTACACCACATAGCTCACAAGGAATAAGGAGGAGGTCACGAAAGCGGCCAGGTTAAAACGCATATGCTTCTGGAAATCCCTTCGTTTTATTTCCCGGAAAGCCAGCACCAAAAAGATGGTACTCAGGAAATTCAGCCCGGCATTTACAGCCGACAGGTTCTTAATCCATGGAACCGGAGCCTCGGCTCCTTCTTTGAAATAGATCAGCCAGAAAAGAAAAAGTACGGCAACAGCACTCAGGCCGGCAATCAATCCGATTGCTTTCTTCGCGCTGATTTGTTCTAATATTTTTGATGATTCAGGTAAGGAGAAATTTTCAGACATATCTTTCTTACTTCTATTTGTTTGCGAGCCAAAGTTAAGACATGCTAAACCAAAAGGTGAGTTTTTTTGGTTCCTTTTATTTTGCCACGAAAGCTCTAAAACACGAAAAGAATGGAACACGGATGACACGGATCAGGCGGATGGTAGCGGTTAATAATATCATTAGGGTTGAAACGCCCAGTGGATTCGAAAGTTAAAATTGCCTGCGACCGCGACCACAAGCTATAGCCCCGTCCTTTAGGGCGGGGCTAATCAATACCAAAATATAAACCTCCGCCCGGTGGGTGCCACGACTTGGTTGGTAGCCGGAGGTTGGGCTCATTGGACTTTATGAATGCAGTTTGAGGAGGAGCTTTCATGACGCATGTCGGAGTAGGGCACGATGACGAGGTTAAAGGTAGAGTTCGAGTACTTAACCACACCTCTTTTCGTATTCTACATCAGTGAGATAGGTTTCGCGGATATACATGAAGATCAATTCACCGTCTTCGGTAAAAATAGGGTTTTCTAATCGATAAGAAGAATTTCCAACAACCTGCTTAAACTCAGGGAGGTCATCAACTCTGATCGTATAACTAATGGATTTTGAGTTGAGGTCAAATACGAAAATTTTATCTTCATCGGCACGCGTCTGAACAGCTACCAAATTTTTATACGGCATACTGTAAATGATATCATCAAAGTAATTGGTGAGGTCAGTAACTTTTTCTTCTAAAAAACTGTAATGTTTCCTCCCCTTGTCAAAGGTCAATGACTGATCATCAACTGCTATATTACGAGGTCTGCCTCCACTATATAAAAATTTTAATGATCCATCTGAACCGTTAAACTGATAAGTATTAGGTCCTCTAGTTGAAAGTAAAATCTTTTCAGCAGACACAGCCATTAGTAATCCTGAAGCCGGTTCTTCCTCATTATGAACGGTAAACAGGGTATCTACCAGCAATCCCCTATTCACTTTCAGCAGATGATAAGAATGTTGAGCCGTTTTGACACCAAAGTAATAATCATATTCTTCACTGTATTTTATAGTATAGCCGATGTTTCCTGTCACCATTAAAATTTCACCCTCCGGTGTATAACGTTGATCGACTATGCGGTCTTTTCTATAAGTAATTGAGTCCACAAAAACAGACTCAAATCTTTGCAGCGTATCCGAACTACTCAAATTATGATCAAACTCAATAAGGAATTCTGTAGTAGTAGAAATCGAATCTCCTGTAAATGGGTTCTCAACTCTATGAAGTATGTAGTCATGATAAATAGAGGTATTTGAACTCAGTTGATAGTCAAAGTCACTACGATCAGGACTTGAATAGTATTCCAAAAATGTTGGATGATTTATTAGCAAAGGTTGTTGAAAAACTTTTTCATCTGAACCATAATTCATGAACCCTTTTTTTCCATGCCGAAAATAAGAAGTCATTCCATCGTAGGAGTAATATAAACGATTGAGTTCGAATTCATGAGGTATGTTAGTGCCTTCCCCAATAAATACATTTTTTCTTAGAACCTGGACATCCGATATACTTTCGCTGTATTTAATTTCCATGAGACGTAGTTCATTTTTATGCTCAGGAAATTCGAAAAGACACCCTAAATCGGCAAAGCAACTATTCAATACTAATGATGAAACTAAAAGGCTTAAAATGATTCTCGACTTTCTCATAATCGACTCCCGAAATTTTTTCAAATAAGAAACCGTACCACCCACAACTACCAAAACAGACCAAGTTTGTACTTGTCTAAACAAGCAGCCCAATAAAGAAATATTGAGACTGCTAAATTAACCCTGATATGCTTCTCTTTAGCAACCAATGGCTTCCCCTTGTATTTATTAATGTCTCTCGTAGGGCCTTATTTTTTTCGACCTATGCCTACGTAATATAACGAGGAAGTAAAGTGACTTTTGTTACACTTTTATTTTATGATCAGATTTTTTACGGTGTCAGGCTCTTGAATGGCACTTACTATTTTACTCCAAAATTTGATTCGTGATTTTCAGATCCAAAATGTGATCACTTTTCTAAAACAACTAATCCTCGCACCTATTTGACCAAATATTTTCTTTGATCTTGAAAGATTAATTACCTCCGATTGTCAACTTCTCCTGTATATGTTTGCAAGGCAAAGTTAAAACAAAGCTGATCGGAATCTTAGTTTTTTCCATTCCTTTTTCGGCATTTTTGCTAAATGTATACTATCTTTTCGCCCTCACATCTTCAGGGTGTGACCGGAGTCTTGGTAAATCTATTTAGAACTGTTTTAAATAGAAGGCGTTCCGTCCTTTTTATTCAATTTAGAATGAAAAAATTGATAGATTTGCCCGGCCTAAGAACGGGAGCAATCCTGCTCTATACGTAAACTTAAATCAGCAATCTTTATGGCGCAGATTTTCCCCAAGTGGACAAATCAGGTTCCCCGAAAAATTTTAATTGGATTAATCGTGGTACTGAACGCAATCATTTTTGGTGTTTGGTACTTTTTCTCTCCAGAATACACTGACGTTGGCTATGCTCCGGAACAACCCGTTCCCTACAGCCACAAATTACACGTGGACCAGCTGGGTCTCGACTGTCAGTACTGCCACACGAGCACTTTCGATTCCAAGCAGGCAAATATTCCTGCCACACAAACCTGTATGAATTGCCACAATCAAATTAAGACCGACAGCGATAAGCTGGCGCTGGTTCGTGAGAGCTGGGAAACCGGAAAAGCTATTGAATGGGTTCGTGTACACAACCTGCCTGATTATGCTTATTTCAATCACTCTGCCCATACCAATGTGGGAGTAGGTTGCGAAAGTTGCCACGGCAGAATTGATAAGATGGAAGTTGTATATCAGTCGGAGCCACTTAGCATGGGCTGGTGCCTGGATTGCCATCGTGAGCCGGAAAAGTATATACGTCCCGTTGATGAAGTTACAACCATGGGGTACCAGGTTGAAAACCAGTTAGAAATTGGCCGTGAACTGGTAGATAAAAAGAATGTTCATGCTCCAACTTATTGCCAGGGTTGCCATTACTAATGAATGATTTAGAATCTACAGATCGACAGATGAGTGAAGAAGTGAAAGAAACTACGTATTGGAAGAGTTTAAACGAACTAGCCAATAATAAGGAATACCAGAAATTCGCCGAGCGCGAGTTTCCTGAAAATGCCACCGAACTTTCGGATGGGGTATCACGTCGTGGATTTTTGCGTGTTATGGGAGCTTCTGTAGCTCTGGCCGGACTCGCAGCTTGTCGCCGACCGGTTCAAAAGATACTTCCTTATTCCAAGCAGCCCGAAGATGTAGTGCCGGGCGTACCTTTATATTATGCAACGGCAATGCCTGTTCAGGGCAACCTGGTTGGTTTGATTGCTGAAAACCATGAAGGACGACCTACCAAGCTGGAAGGTAACGACATGCACCCGGCCAGCCGCGGAGGAACCAGTATTTTTAATCAGGCAGCTATTCTTGGCCTGTATGATCCTGATCGATCACAATCACCTTTAAAGAATGGTGACAAAGCAAGCAAAGCTGACTTTGAAGCATTCGCTCAATCTCATTTTGCAAATACCGGTCAGCGAATTGCTTTTATTTCAGAAGCCAACTCCTCTCCTACTTATAACAATATTAAGGAGCAGGCCCTTTCGAAGTTCAACAACGCAACCTGGGTTACTTACGAGCCTTTTGGCGAAGACAATGTAGTTGAAGGTAACCGGATTGCTTTTGGCGGACGCCTGAGAACCCATTACAATTTTGAAAACGCGGATGTTGTTGTTTCTCTGAATGATGATTTCATGAGTTCAACCCACCCAAACAGTGTTGAATACGCCAAGCAGGTTTCTTCCCGACGAAAAGTGACGGATACAGACGGTGAAATGAACCGTATCTACTCAGTGGAAGATTCTTTCTCTCTGACCGGTTCTTATGCCGACCACCGCCTCAGACTGAAAGCCAGCCAAATGGAAGCATTTACCTATGCCCTGGCGGCTGCACTTTCAACCCGAATTAACGGATTAAGTGCATTCAGCGGTTATTCCAACGAATTTTCTGATCACAAATGGATTACTGTTCTGGCTGACGAACTGGCTGCTAATGCCGGACGCTCTGCTCTTTCAGCGGGAAGTCAGCACAAACCTGAAGTGCATGCTGCAGTTGCGGCTATTAACAATGCTTTAGGAAACACAGGCAGCACCGTTCACTATTTAGAAGTACCACACCTTGATGAGCAAAGCAGTACTGAAGCTTTTGCTGATGTGGTTTCTGAAATGAAAGCCGGCAACATCGACACCGTTGTTATGGTGGGTGTGAACCCGGTATTCAACGCCCCGGCTGACCTTGACTTTGAAAACGCACTCTCCAATGTTGAAACTGTCGTCAACCTATCTGATTACGTTGATGAAACTTCCCTGAAGTCAACCTGGCACGTAAACCGTGCACACTTCCTGGAAGCATGGGGAGACGGATACTCTTTTGGCGGAGCACGTTCAGTGATCCAGCCTCAAATTCGCCCTTTACATGAAGGGTTAAGCGAAATTGAATTTTTAAAAACCATCGTAACCGGCTCAATTGAATCCGGCTATGACCTTGTAAGAGATACCTTCCGGGGATATTACCGATCCGGTTTTGATAACCGATGGACCAATATCCTGCACGACGGAATTGATACAACCGGGAACTTTAACGATGTGAATGTTCGGTTAAGCTCTGGATTTTCTTCAGCAATGAACCGTGCTACATCCAATATTTCCTCAACTTCCGGAATGGAAGTGGTTATTCGTCCTGATGCTACTTTATATGACGGACGATATGCCAACCTTGGATGGCTTCAGGAGCTGCCTGACCCAATGACGAAAGTTACCTGGGATAACGTGGCGCTGATGAGTCCTGCTACTGCAGAGAAACTCGGAATTGAAGAAGCCGGGGCCGGACAAGATGATTACGATGTTGTAGAAATTACGGTAAATGGCAAGAGTATTAATATTGTAGCCTGGATTCAGCCCGGCCATGTTGATGATGCCATTACCCTTACTACCGGTTATGGACGGGAAGGAATTGGCCGTGTAGCCAGTTCTTATATCGATTATACCGCAGGTGGAGTGGATGTGTATCCACTGAGAGGTACAGATAATATGCTGTATGCCTCTGCCAGCGTTTCCAAAACCGGAGACACGTACGAAATTGCCTGTGTTCAGGATCACCATAGCCTTGAAGGACGAGATATGTATCGTCAGGCTTCTATTTCTGAATACCAAGAAAATCCCGACTTCGCTTCTTTTGCCACGGTTCATACCTATGAAGTGCCGGGCATGAAAGAAGCGGAAGAAATGGGCGAAGATGACGGACCTATTTCTCTCTTTGATGAGCAAACCTACCCCGACCATGAACCACAATGGGGAATGGCTATCGACCTGAATTCTTGTTTTGGTTGCGGAGTATGTGTGATTGCTTGTCAGTCGGAAAACAATATCCCTGTTATCGGGAAGAAAGAAGTGAAACGCGGCCGTGAGATGCACTGGATCCGCAATGATCGCTACTATGTAGGTGATGATGCTGATTCACCACAAGCGGTTCATCAGCCGGTTCCTTGTATGCACTGCGAGCTCGCACCATGTGAGCAGGTTTGCCCGGTTGCGGCTACCACCCACAGTGATGACGGCATGAACCAAATGACTTATAACCGCTGTATCGGTACCCGTTACTGCGCAAATAACTGTCCTTACAAAGTTCGTCGTTTCAACTTCTTCAACTATCCAAAAGAATACTTAACTACGGGCGACGATCCTGATATCATCCAAATGGCGATGAATCCGGAAGTAACCGTTCGGTTCCGTGGTGTGATGGAGAAATGTACGTATTGCGCTCAGCGCGTGAACCGTGCTAAAATCGAAGCCAAAAACGAAACCGGCTCTCCAAAACCGGCCGACGGCGCTGTTAAAACTGCTTGCCAGCAAGCATGCCCTGCCGATGCCATCTACTTCGGTGATTTAACCGACGATAACAGTGAAGTTGCGAAAATGAAGCGCAACGAACGAAACTTCCAGATGCTTGAGGAGCTTAACACGCGTCCAAGAACATCTTATATGGCTAAACTTACGAATCCAAACCCGGCTTTGGCTTAAGATATTAATCAGGAATACATCCAAAACATGAGTAAATACCAATACGTACCGGAACCCGCTCTTGTAAAAGGCGATCATGACTTTTCGAGCCTTACAAGATTAGTTACCGATATAAATTTACGCCCTACTCCAAAAGCATGGTACCTGTGCATGATTGCTGCGAACGGCCTGCTTTTTGTTATGGTTGCCGCCATTGGCTACCTGATCTGGGAAGGAACTGGAATTTGGGGACTTAACAATCCCGTTGGATGGGGTTGGGCCATCATTAACTTTGTATGGTGGGTTGGTATTGGCCACGCCGGTACTCTTATTTCAGCGATTTTATTCCTCTTCCGGCAGGACTGGCGTACCGCCATTAACCGTTTTGCGGAGGCTATGACCATATTTGCCGTAATGTGTGCCGGTGTATTCCCGGCTATCCACGTTGGGCGTATTTGGGTTATTTACTGGGTATTCCCGGTTCCAAACTCCATGGCAATGTGGCCAAACTTCAACTCTCCACTACTTTGGGACGTGTTTGCGGTATCTACCTATTTCACTGTTTCCCTTTTATTCTGGTATGTAGGACTGGTTCCTGACCTTGCAACTATCCGTGACCGTGCTACCGACAAAATCAGAAAAGTTGTATATGGAATTTTCTCTCTTGGTTGGACAGGCTCTAACCGCCACTGGTGGAATTATGAGAAGGCTTATATGATTCTGGCCGGTTTGGCTACTCCTCTGGTACTTTCGGTACACACCATTGTATCTTTTGACTTTGCCGTTTCCATGATTCCGGGATGGCACACTACTATTTTCCCTCCTTATTTCGTGGCCGGTGCTATTTTCTCCGGTTTTGCCATGGTGCTTACCCTAATGATTGTTGCCCGTAAGATCTACGGCATGAAGGAGATCATGACCGATGATCACATGGAAAAAATGAATATTGTGATTCTGGTAACCGGTTCCATGGTAGGCTTTGCTTACATGATGGAGTTCTTCATCGCCTGGTATAGTGGCGTAGAGTACGAGAAAGCTATTTTCATGCTTCGAGCAACCGGACCTTATGCATGGGCATACTGGGCAATGATGACATGTAACGTATTGTCTCCTCAGTTTTTCTGGTCCAAGAAATTACGCCGTAGCGTTGGCTTCACCTTCTTTATTTCTATAGTGGTGAACATCGGTATGTGGTTTGAACGATTTGTAATTACGGTAACTTCA
The DNA here is from genome assembly GCF_040117685.2 of Gracilimonas sp. BCB1. Taxonomy (NCBI): domain Bacteria; kingdom Pseudomonadati; phylum Balneolota; class Balneolia; order Balneolales; family Balneolaceae; genus Gracilimonas; species Gracilimonas sp. BCB1. Next base: position 309,048 of record NZ_JBEDYP020000013.1, read on the forward strand.
CTGGCAAACGATTACCTGCCATCAAGTTGGGATTATTATTCCCCGACCATCTGGGACGTGTTAACTTATGTTGGAACATTCGGTCTGTTTTTTACCATGTTCCTGCTGTTCCTGCGCTTCCTGCCAATGGTTGCACTTGCTGAGGTTAAAGCGGTAATCCCTCTGGCAGATCCTCACAATTACGACGAGGAAACCAAAGAATTTGAAGCTCCAAAAGTAGAAGTACCGAAACCTCAAGCTGAGAAGGTTTAAGATTATGAGTACAACAGAAAAGAATGATTTATACGGCGTTATAGCCGAGTTCAGAAATCCCAAAGAACTGATTGACGTTGCAAAAACAATGTCAAAATCAGGTTTCAGCAAGTTTGATACTTTTAGTCCTTTCCCAATTCATGGAATGGATAAAGCTATGAACCTGAAAAAGTCGAAGCTCGGATGGATTGTAATCGGCCATGCCTGCATTGGTTTCTTTGGAGCCCTCGCCATGATGTACTATATGGCTGTAGTCGATTACCCGATGAATATCAGTGGTAAGCCGTTTTTTAACGCCCCTGCCTGGGTCCCCATCACTTTTGAATTGACAGTGCTTCTGTCTTCTTTCGGAGCTGTTTTCGGGATGTTTTTCCTGAACGGGCTTCCGAAATTGAATAATCCTCTCTTCAACGTTGAGCGATTCAAGAAAGCTACCGACGATGGTTTCTTTGCCTGTATTGAAGCTGAAGACGATCTGTTTGACGCCGAAAAGGTTAAGAATCTATTTGAAGAAGCCGGTGCTACTCACATTGAGGAAGTTTATGAATAAAACGAATACTCAAATATCATTTCCAGCAATGGACATTAAGAAAATGTTTAAGATTGCGGGCATCTTTACGCTCGGAGTCACTTTATCGGCCTGCCAGGGACAGCTTTCTGAAAAGCCTCCTGTTCACCCTAACATGAATATGGACCAGCAGCCGAGAGTAGAAGCACAAGAAGAGAATAACTTTTTTGCAGATGGACGCGCTATGCGTCAACCGGTAGAAGGAACTGTAGCCCGTGGTTTAGCGAAAACTGATCTCGCTTATTATGAAGGGGTTGATGAGAACGGCGATTTTATAGATTATATCCCGGTTGACCTCACCAAATCCTTCCTTTACAGAGGTAAAGAACGCTACGAAATTTATTGTACACCCTGCCACGGACAAACCGGTGCAGGTGATGGTATCATTATGGAAGGGAATTACGGTTATGTACCGGCTCCTTCCTATCACGACCAAAGGGTAAGAGACTTATCAGACGGTGAGTTGTATTCCGCGATTTATAACGGCGTACGAACCATGCCTTCCTATTCCACACAGGTTCCTGTTGAAGACCGATGGGCGATTGTGGCCTACATCCGGGCTTTACAGGAAAGCCAGAACATCAACGAGCAGGACATTCAGGAATATCCGGTTGATGTTGACGCTATGAAGACAGCGTTTACTGCTGAGCAAGCAAAAAAAGATTCAATTGCCGCTGCACGAGCTCCTGAAGATGCGCCGCAGCCGACTGTAGACCTGGGTAAAGAAGTAATTACAGCCAATGGATGTGCTGCCTGTCATAATGAAGACGGCACGCCCGGTGGTATCGGGCCAACATGGGCCGGGCTTTTTGGTAGTGAAGGAGAGGTAATAACAGCAGATGGCGAAACCATCACCATTACTAAAGATGAAGACTACATTCGTGAGTCTATTGTTGCTCCTGAAGCTGCTAAACCTGTTGATTACGCTCAGGGTGTAATGGCTTCTTACAGCTACCTCGCCGATCATGAAATTGAGTCGATCGTACTGTACATCAAAAATCTATCTGAAAACTAAGAACTTTGCTTAATACACTTACACAATGAGTCATAAGCCTACAATAACAGATTCTTTACAATTTCCAGCCGACAGCAAAGTTCCTCGTGCCCTATTCGGTGTTGGCGCCGTTGGCCTGATTGCCAGTCTTGTTGGCTACTTTTTAGATGCCGACCAATTCTTCTTTTCGTACCTGGTTAGCTTTGTCTTTTTTACCGGAATAGCACTTGCAGCCATTATTATGGTGATGCTTCATCACATAACCCGCTCAAGCTGGGGCGTTGTTTTCCGACGTATTTCAGAGTCTTTTTCTGCTAACTTCTGGATATGGGCCATCTTTGTGATTCCTGTAATTCTTGGAATACATAACCTCTATCACTGGAGTCATGGTGAGTTATTCGACCCAAGCTCTCCCTATTATGACAAGATTATTAAAGGGAAATCAGCTTACCTGAATACTCCTTTCTTTATTGCACGGCAGTTTATCTACTTTGCCATCTGGGGATATCTCGGATATAAGCTGCACAAAGTGTCTGTTCAGATGGACAAAACCAAAGACTGGGGTCTAAGCAGCCTGCTTCGTAAAGTAAGTGCTCCGGGTATTCCATTGTTTGCACTGTCTGTTGCATTTGCAAGTTTCGACTGGTTGATGTCTCTTGACCCGCACTGGTTTTCAACTATGTTCGGAGTGTACTTTTTTGCCATTAGTTTCCAGGCGTTCTGGCCTGTTATGATCCTGCTTGTGTTCTTTATGCAGAGCAAAGGGATTTTGAAAAACACCATTCGTCAGGTACATATTTATGACCTGGGTGCCTGGTTCTTCGCCTTCACCGTTTTCTATGCTTACATCGCATTCAGTCAGTTTTTACTTATTTATTATGCAAACCTTCCTGAAGAAACTCTGTGGTACTTCCACCGATTGGAAGGCAGCTGGAAATACATTGCATATAGTTTGTTGATCTTCCGTTTTGCCCTGCCATTCCTGGTATTGCTTAACCGTGAAGCCAAGAAGAACCGAATGGTTTTAGGCGTTGTATCAGCGATCGTACTCATTATTCACTTTGCAGAAATCTACTGGATTGCCATGCCGGTGTTGTTTGATCACGGTATTAACTTCAGCTGGATGGATATCACTACTTTCCTTGGATTGGGAGGTATTTTCTTTGGACTTTTCTTTAACACATTCAAGAAACACGACATGGTGCCTAAGAATGATCCAAAACTGGAAGACTGCCTGTCCAAATCGTATCACCAATAATCGAATTTACCGATGTCAGAAAAGTTTAGCTCAGAATTTAAAGCAAAAGTAGCACTCGAAGCTGTAGCTCAGGGACGTTCTGTGATTGAGAAAATTGCTCAAAAGCATGACGTTTCAGAAGATGATGTAGTTGAATGGGCCGCTCAGCTTCAGGATGAAGCTTCCCGGATTTTTACCACTGAAACAGCTCACGCTGATGTGGCCGAGGTTGAGGAAGTTGATATCACCACTGAAAACGAAGAGTTTGCAGGTGCCGTAGAACACGGCGTAATGAGTGACAACCTCAACTACAGCAAATTGATATTCTGGTCTACCCTGGGAACATCACTCGTTATTATTTTTGTTATCGGTTTAGTTTATTTTTCTCAATACAGCCTTTTTGAAGCTCAAAAACAGGTATCAGCCCAGAGCGGTTATTCAGAAATACAAGAGCTAAAAGCTGAACAAGATCAAGAGCTGAATAGCTTTGGCGTGGTTGACCTTGAAGAAGGTATTTACAGAATTCCTATTGACAGCGCTATTAGTAGAATAGCCACAGACTGACACCAACATCATGAGACGTTTTACACTGTTAGCAATTAGCATGCTCGCAGTGTTTCTGACTTCACAATCTGCCCATGCGCAGGTAAATCGTGAAACACCGGATGCGCTGCAAGATCTCGGTATTGATGAGCATTTGGGAGACTTTATCCCTCTTGATGCCAGGTTTGCCACCTCCGAAGGAGATAGTGTAGAGCTTGGTGATTTACTGGAAGAAGGAAAACCTGTTTTATTGAACCCCTTATATTATGAATGCCCGATGCTATGCGGGCTTGTGATAGACGGGGTCATTACTGTTGTAGATGAGCTGGCCTGGAAACCCGGCAAAGAATTTATTGTAATCTCAATCAGCATTGATCCTGAAGAAGATGCTGAACTGGCAGCTAAGTCGAAGGAAAATTACCTGGCCGGCATGGACTCCACCACCAAAGCAGGGTGGCACTTCCTCACCGGTAAAAAAGATCAGATTGACAAGGTAATTGAAGCCGTTGGATTTGAGTACAAAGAAATTGAAAAAACCGGAGAGTTTGCCCATAGTGCGGCAATCATGCTCCTGAGTCCGGAAGGCAAGATAACCCGTTATTTATACGGTATCTCCTACGACTCATTCAATGTTCGCAGTGCCTTGTATGAATCTGCGGACGGAAAGATTGGTAACACCGTCGATAAACTTGTGATGTACTGTTATCAATACGATCCGGACTCCGGCAGTTATGCGCCGGTAGCAATTAATATTATGAAGCTTGGCGGCTTGGCTACACTGATAATTCTCGGTATATTCCTCGGCGTGCTTTGGCTTCGCGAAAAACGCAAAAAACCAACCTCAAAAACTGAATTTAACTAATGGGCAGTTTATTCGATTTTATGCTCCCGGAGCTTAAATCTCCAATGACGGGAGCAAGTACCGATGCGCTGATGGCATTCATCCACATCGTCAGTTTTATCCTTCTTGCCGGTGTTACCATTGCAATGATCTATTTTGCAATCAAGTACAAGCGCAAATCTGAAAATGATAAAACGCCGCTTATCACTCACAACAACACGCTTGAAATTACCTGGTCGGTAATCCCTCTTTTATTAGTATTTGTTGTTTTTGGATGGGGATACAAAGGATGGCTGAATCTCAAAACCGTACCCGATAACGCATACGAAATTCAGGTTTCAGCCTACAAATGGGGCTGGACCTTCAAATATGAAACCGGAGCACAGGTTGGTAATGAAGTTCATGTACCTGCAGGTCGGCCTGTTAAGTTGGTAATGCAGTCTCAGGATGTACTTCACTCCTTCTTTGTTCCCGACTACCGAATTAAGCAAGACGTACTGCCCAACCGATACACTTATGTTTGGTTCCAGGCTGAAGAACCCGGTGAATCACAGGTTTTCTGTACTGAATATTGCGGTACCTCACACTCTGATATGTTGGCCAAAGTTATAGTGCACACCGAAGAAGACTTTGAAGCCTGGCTGGATGAGCAGGGAACCGGTGGCGGCGGAACTCCCGTGGAACGCGGTGAACAACTTGCTACTTTACAAGGTTGTGTAAGCTGTCACTCTATGGATGGCTCCGATGGTATCGGGCCAACCTGGCAAGGCCTCTGGGAACAAGAACGTAATTTTGATGACGGGACTTCTGCAGTAGCCGATGCAAACTATATAAGAGAATCTATTCTGAATCCCGGCGACAAAATTGTTGAAGGATATCAAAACCAAATGGTTAGCTATGAGGGTCGACTAAGTGACGACGACATCTCCGACATTATTGAATACATTAAAACGTTAGAAGAATAACATGGCAACAGCTGAAGTAACACCTTCCTCTTCAGGGAACGTACGAACATTAAAAGTTAAGCGGTTTAAGCCGTCCGAAGACCCGAAAAATACCTATCTGACCGACGAAAAAGGTCTGTGGGCCTGGATGACGACAGTAGATCACAAGAAAATCGGACTTATGTATTTGGGTTCGGTTGCCTTATTCTTTCTGTTGGGTGGAGTGCTTGCTCTTTTATTAAGAACCGAGCTACTGACTCCTGCAAAAACGTTCATCGAAGCCGACACTTACAACCAGTTCTTTACCTTGCACGGTGCCATTATGGTATTCTTTGTGCTGGTTCCTTCGATACCGGCCGCATTGGGTAACTTTGTGCTTCCCATGCAACTTGGAGCAAAGGATGTAGCCTTCCCGAGGCTGAACCTGGCCAGTTTCTACATTTATGTAGTTGGGGCAATATTTACTTTCATCGCTCTTGCAAACAATGGCTTGGACACCGGGTGGACATTTTACACCCCATACAGTTCCGAATCCACATCCAGTGTAATTTGGGTAACGCTTGGAGTCTTTATACTTGGTTTCTCCTCTATTTTAACCGGTACGAACTTTATTTCCACCATCCACAAAATGAGAGCTCCCGGAATAACCTGGGGCAAGCTTCCGCTGAACATCTGGGCGCTGTATGCAACCAGTATTATCCAGGTATTGGCAACTCCGGTACTGGCTATTACTGTGCTTCTACTCACTATGGAGCGTACTTTGGGGATTGGGATTTTTGACCCGGCTCTTGGTGGTGACCCTGTGTTGTTCCAGCACTTCTTCTGGTTCTACTCTCACCCTGCCGTATATATCATGATTGTACCGGGTTTTGGAATCATCTCTGAAGTAATTACCACATTCTCCAAAAAACACATCTTCGGATACTGGGCTATTGCACTTTCTTCTCTGGCCATTGCATTCATCGGATTCCTCGTTTGGGGACACCACATGTTTACTTCCGGTCAGTCTGCTGTTGCGACTACGGTGTTCTCATTCCTGACCTTCCTTGTAGGTATCCCAACAGGTATTAAGATTTTGAACTGGGTGGCTACCCTGTACAAAGGGTCTATTGAGATGAAAACCCCGATGCTCTATGTATTCATCTTCTTGTTCTTATTCTCCATTGGCGGTTTTACAGGAATTATGCTGGGTTCTCTCTCTGCCGATATTCACCTGCACGATACATACTACGTGGTTGCTCACTTTCACTATGTGATGATGGGTGGAACTCTTATTGCTCTGCTGGCCGGACTCCATTACTGGTGGCCAAAGATGACCGGCAAGATGTACAACGAATTTCAGGCAAAAATCGGGGCCGTGCTTATATTTATCGGCTTTAATGTAACCTTCCTCCCACAGTTTATTATGGGATCACAAGGAATGCCACGACGGTATTACAACTACATCGATCAGTTTACCATTTTCCATCAAACCTCGACCATTGGATCATACATCCTTGGTGTTGGATTCCTGCTTATCGCGTATTACCTGATGAAGTCATTATTTACAGGTGAGAAAGCCGGATCTAACCCATGGGGTAGTCGTGGATTGGAATGGCAGGCAACATCACCGCCGGACTTTCACAACTTCGATCATACACCGGTTATTATTAACGGACCGTATGATTATCACAAGCCGATGGAAGAATTCCAGCTTGGACTTGCGGACTCACACAATGGACACGACCCAAGTCACGATTCAATTGCTGCTAAACAGACAGCAGAATCCAACTAAAAATTTAAATTCAAACAACACAACTCGGGAAGTAAATGGCGAATCATTCGACTTCACACCCCTCACATGTGCAGCATCACTTTGTTGACTCCGATCAGCAATTTGATACCGCAAAAATGGGTATGTGGGTGTTCTTGGTAAACGAAATCCTATTCTTTGGCGGATTATTCTGTGCTTATATCATCTATAGAGCATGGTATCCTGAACTCTTCACGGAAGCAGCTCTTGAACTAAACACCTTTTGGGGTGCCGTTAACACGGTAGTGCTGATCGGTAGTAGTTTGACGGTAGCCATGGCCATACGTTCGGTACAAAAAGATCAGATCAAAGGACTCAAGATAAACCTGTTGATTACCATTGCTCTGGCCGTTGTCTTCATGGTGATTAAAGGCTTTGAGTACTCACACAAATTCCACCTTGGTATCTTCCCGGGCGAATTCTATACCTATGAAGGATTGGAACATGCACAGGCGGCTATTTTCTTCAGCATCTACTATATGCTGACCGGTGTTCACGCCCTTCACGTGTTAATCGGAATTGGTCTTATTTACTGGATTTACCTTCGTGCCAAGAAAGGCGAATTCAGCAGTGAGTATTATACCCCCGTTGAGATCACCGGCTTGTATTGGCACTTGGTTGACCTCATCTGGATATTCCTGTTTCCACTTCTCTACCTCATTGAATGACAGAGATTGATATCATCACCAAAGAATATAGAATATAGATATTATGAGCGAACATAATCACGAACATCACGTTTCTTCTGCAGGCCAGCTTTGGGCCGTCGGAACCGCACTATTAATATTGACCATCATCACCGTGGTATTGGCCAAATTTGTCGCCATCCCGCCTCCTTTTGATGTTGTTACAGCAATGGCTGTTGCACTGGTGAAGGCATTTTTAGTAGCTGCATTTTTCATGAACCTGTACTGGGATGTTAAATTCAATGCCATGCTGCTTATCATGGCCGTCTCCTTTTTCATTCTGATGGTTGCCATCACCTTGTTGGACACCATGTACAGAAATGATGTAGTTCCTTCGTTTTAGATAAAGGAACTTGTTAAATAATTTCGAAGCCTCGCACTATTTAGTGCGAGGCTTTTTTTTTTGTTTAATCACATCGATTTATAACGTATGGGCACAAAATCTTGTGTCCCTGCGTTATTCCAATAATTCATTTTTTAACCTTGTAAATAAAGGTAGCCCATTCTGAATACTCTTCGCTGATTGTTATATTCGGATTCAACCAAAAACATTGTACATGAGCTTATCAAAAACCACTTTTGGATCCTTTGAACTGTATACCATCGAAACGGGAGATTTCCGCTTAGACGGCGGCGCTATGTTTGGGGTAGTTCCCAAGACATTATGGTCGCGGGGATTGCCGGCAGATGAAAAGAACCGCATCCCAATGACGATGCGCTGTCTCTTGATCAAATCCAAAAACACGGGTAAGCTTTACCTTATTGACAACGGTGCCGGGACCAAGTTCAACGAAAAAATGGAGAATATTTACCAGCTTGATTACAGCGACAAGAACCTGGAGAATTCATTTAGGCATCATGGTTTTTCCTTTGACGATGTAACCGACATCATTTTTACGCACCTTCATTTTGATCACTGCGGAGGAAGTAGTTTTTATAATGAAGACGAGGAACTGGAATTAACTTTCCCCAATGCAAACTACCATATAGTGAAAAAGCACTGGGAGAATGCAACGAACCCCAATGCACGTGAGAAAGCCAGTTTTCTTCCTGAAAACATTGAACCGCTTAAGGAATCCGGAAAGCTGAATTTAGTGGAGGAGAATCACGAGTATGAACCCGGACTTTCAGCGATCAATGTGGACGGACATACCATAGGACAACAGTTACCCAAAATTGAAAACGGAGAGGATTCCATTGTTTTTGTAGCCGACCTGTTGCCTACCCATGTTCATCTTCCCCTTCCCTGGGTGATGGGATATGACATGTATCCGGTTCAAACGCTGAGTGAAAAAGATGCGTTTTTGAAAAAAGCAGCGGAGCATAATTGGATGCTGTATTTAGAGCATGATGCCCATCAGGAAATCATCCGAGTTCAGCAGAAAGACGGACGGTTTTCGGTAGCTGATAATCTGACCCTGAATGACCTCTGACTGCAATAAATAGCACCGAAGGAAGTTTTTATCACACACTTCTCTTTCTTATAGTAGCACATGGCAAAAACCAACAAGAAAACATCCGGTCAAAAAGTTGAAGCACTCCTCAGGGAGGCTTATCAAGCTGCTCAGTCTAAACAAAAGCTGAGTTTGTTGTTGCGATCCGCTTTGATTTTACTTGCCGGTTGCACCGCTTTTATTATTACTGAACATGTACTTTACCTTTCTGCTGCTACCAAATCCGTAATTTTGGGTGTGCTGCTTACTGCCGCAGCTTTTTCTTTTTGGAAAAGTTTTAGCAGTTCAAGCCCAACAAGCTTCAGAGAATTTTACCGCACGTTTAGTCGGAAAAGCAACTTTCCGGAGCTTAAGGATACTCTTGATTTAGAAAAATCATCTTCAGGAAATCCTGCTTTGGTGGATGCCGCTATCCTTCAAAACCTGGGTAAAATTGAAACTCAGCGACTTCAGGATACTTTGACCGCTTATACAAAGAACTCTGACAGTTATAAAAGTTATTCGCGTTTACTCACACTTTCTATCGCCACAGTGTTAGTGCTTGGAATCACCGCTTTTAATTTCAATTCAGCTGCTCAGCGAACTCTTGCGTTCTGGGAATCCTATTCCAAACCTAATCCTTTTTTATATACTGTGAATCCGGGTGATGTGACCGTAGAACAGGGAAGTCCCTTTCAGGTAGAGATACAATTCACCGGCGACCTAATCCCCAGAGAGGTAAGTCTGCGCATTAAAACATCGGTTGAAGAGGAATTCAGAACCCGGGCCATGGAAACTTCCGGCACGTATTTCCGGTCAATTCCTCAGGATCTTAATAACGACATGCAGTACTACGTGGAAATGGATGGCTACCGAAGTGAACTGTTTACCGCTGATGTTCAGTTACGTCCGCGGTTTAGTGAATTACAGGCAACCGTCATCCCGCCGGAATACACCAAACTTGATTCATCCATCATCTCCTACCCCATTTCACAGCTCAGAGCATATGAAGGTTCAACCGTAAAATTATCCGGAGAGCTAAATAAAATGGCCTCTTTCCTTCAGATGTACACCTCTGCTGAACTTTTGGATTTATTTGTGGAAACAGACAGTACGTTCAGTTATGAAATTGAGGTAACCCAACCCGATACCCTCCGGTTTTATATTGAAGATGAAAGTGGCCTGACGAATCAAAATCCATTTCAGATTATAGTAGCGCCACAGGCAGATGAATACCCTCTTGTAGAGTTGCTGGAACCGGAAGAATCCATTCAGGAAGTAAATCCCACTAACCTTGAGCTTCTGTACAGGGCAACCGACGATTTTGGTTTGACTTCTGCACGGCTCAATTATGAACTCAGGCAGGCTTATGTAGAAGAACCTGTCACCGGCTCCCTCCCTCTGAATAAGCCGCAGGAAGGTGTTATTCAGCCCTATATATGGGATCTTCAACCTTTTGAGCTGAAACCCCAAGATGAACTTACTTTCTGGATCTCTGCCAGCGACAATGACAGCTATAATGGTTTTAAAGCATCCGATTCCCGAAAACTCACCCTCACAGTTCCCTCTCTGGTAGACTATTTTGAAGACGTAGATAAAAAAGAAGACGATGTGGAATCCGAGCTGGAAGATATATCGAAGTCGTTTCAAGAAACGCAGCGACAGTACCAGGAATTCAAAGAAAGGATGAAGGATAATCCTGAAAATCCCGGATATGAAGAGAAGCGGGAACTGGAACAGGTTCAAAAACAACAGGAAGAAGTTCAGAAGAAAATTGATGAGCTGAATAAAAAGTTTGAAGAGCTCAAAGATGAAATGAGCAGGGACAATATGCTTTCTGAAGAAACGCAGAGGGCCTATGATGAGCTTCAAAAACTGATGGAGGAAATTGATGACCCTGCCTTCCGGGAAGCCATGGAGAAATTGCAGGAACAACTGGGGCAAATGAACCCGGAGCAGCTTCGACAAGCCATGGAGAATCTCGAGTTTAACGAGGAACTGTATCGGGAGCGACTGGAACGGACCGTCGAACTTTTCAAGCAACTGAAACTGAACTCTGATCTCGATAAGCTGGCGAAGTCTTTCGAAGACATGGCCCGCAAAGAAGAAGAACGTACTCAGAATGATGAAAATAATGCACCTGAAGCAGCTCAAAACCAGGAGCAACAACTTGAGCAATCTCTAAAAGAAAATGAAAAGCTTAAGAATCAGGTAGATTCCCTATCCAATAACACTTCAGAAAAAAACGAGAAAGCCATCAATGAATTCCAGGAAGAAACCCGACAGGACCTGGAACAATTGAGTGAAGACTTAAAGGAAGAGATTGAATCAGGAGAGCAAGGAGAGCAAGGAGAGCAAGGAGAGCAAGGAGAGCAAGGAGAGCAAGGAGAGCAAGGAGAGCAAGGAGAGCAAAATACCGAACAAAGCCAGCAGAACAATCAGAGTCAGTCACAGAATCAACAAAACAATCGGCAACAGAAATACGAGCAGCTGGCCAAGAATACCCGAAGTATGATGCAGAACATGGGTCAGCAGCAAATGAACATTAACATTGCCGGGTTGCAGTATGTGCTGTATTCGCTCCTGAATTTATCGTTGGAGCAGGAAGATTTAACCACTTTGGCTTCAGCAACCGAGAATCGAAGTCAGGCTTACGTTAACTATGCCCGGAACCAGCGAAATGTAGAAGAGATTTTCAAAGCCGTCTCAGATTCCTTGTTTCAACTTTCGGCCGACATCCCCCAGTTTTCCAACCAAATCAACAGGAAGAAACTGGAAGTTGAAAAACGTCTTCAACGATCCCTGGAACAGATGTCAGAGCGAAATCGAAGTCAGTCGTCGGTAGCATCCCGTCAGGCTTTGGGCGGTATCAACGACATTTCATTTATGATTGCAAACCTGCTGGAACAGCTTCAGAACTCCCAAAGCGGAGGAGGCGGAGGCGGGATGAGCATGCAACAAATGATGGAACAGCTGCAGCAATCCGGGCAAATGCAGCAGCAGTTGAACCAACAGCTGCAGGATATCATCAACGATATGCAGGGGGAGCGACTCAACCAAAACCAGATGGAGCGACTCAACCAAATCGCCAGGCAGCAAAACCGAATTCGCAAACAACTCCAGGAGCTGCAGCAGCAAGGCGAGATGGACGGAGATCGGATTGGCAGCGAGCTTGAACGCATGATTGAAGACATGGAAGATACCATCAACGACCTGCGAGGCGGTTCTGCTGACCCAACCATGGTAGAAAGACAACAGAATATTTTATCACGCATGTTACAGGCTGAGCAAGCTATGCAGGAACGAGGTGAAGAAGAAAAACGCGAAGGGAATTTAGCTCAGGAGTATGAGCAACCCAGCCCTCCTGAAATGACGCTTGAAGAGCTACAAAAAGAAATCAGAAATCGCCTTAACGACCCAAACTTCACTAAATACTCACCGGACTATCAGCGACTGATTGAAAACTACTTTGAGCTGTTGAAACGCCTTCAGGAACAGCAGGAAAGTATCAATTGATCCTCTCATTTATAATGACAGTCATTCCCCAGCGAAAGCCGGAATCTTTATGTTTTAATAAGATGAGGTGTTTTTCAATACCAATAAAGGAGATCAGCATTTTCCTTTTAACCTTGATTGATAGGATTATAGGATTCCCCTGATTTTGCTGACTTAATCCTTCAAATCCTCGAATCATGAAAATCATGGTTCAAACCTCCATCCTCGTCATTCCTGCGCAGGCAGGAATCCGGATATAATTGCAGCATATTAGTTACTGTCATTACCTCAAGGCTATGGGCAGCCCTAAAACGACTTAATACGCTTATGAAGCAGAAACCAAGCTCTTATTGTAAGCGATGAGCTCTTCAAAAGCTTCCAGAACGCCTTCGGTTGTTTCCTTTGTAACCTGATCGACAGCATCTTTTACAAACGACTTGGCATTAACGGGAGCAAAGGATTTTCCTACAATTTCCAGTCCCGGCATGTCTCCGCTGCTATCCCCGATGTATGCGACTTCATTCAGATCAATTTCAAGAAGTTCACAGAGTAAGCGGATTCCTACACCTTTGTTCGCTTTTTTCAGAATGATGTTCACCGATATATCCGTAGCATGGACTTCGAACATGGGATATCGCTCAGGTACATAATTCAACACTTCCTGATGCATGAGGGCAACCTTTGACGGATCGGGGTTTACCAAACCAACGTCAGTATATTTGGCGAACTCCGGATACGTGCCTTTGTAATTCTTGACCAGTGTACCGTTGATCCAGTCCTGGATTTCTGCAACAGCTGCTTTGGCTTCATCATCAAAATGAGGATTCCAGGTAATCTCGTTGGTATTGAAATCATACATTCCCCCTCCGCTTTCAAAAACCATGGGAATGTTCACATCCAGCCACTGGGCTACGCATTCTACATAAGGGAAAGGACGACCGGAACAGATGGTCAGGGCCGGTATTTCCTCCTCTTCCCTGCTTCGTTGGTTGAGTTCCTTAATCTTCGATACTGCATCCCAATTTGGACTTACAAAAGGATGAGAAATACAGCCGTCTAAATCAGTGATGAAAAGCTTAATCATATATTTTTGAATGAATAGTTTTAGAAAATTACTTAGCGGCCAAAATCGTCTTCCAGCCGTACAATATCGTCTTCATCTGAAGGGTTTTCGGCATCCACATGCTGCCAGATTTCTGCAATAATCCCCCAATTTTGAAGTCCGACCAACCGATGACGCTCTCCTTTTTTCAGGATGATAAGATCCCCTGTTTGATATTCAAGAACCTCTCCCTGTTCATCAGACATGCTGCGAACCACACCCACAGGTCCTTCCACTACGTGCCACATTTCAGTCCTGCGGTGATGATACTGCCAGGAAAGTCTTTTCTGCGGTTCAACCACTAAAACTTTAGAACTCAATTTTCCGGAAATGTTAATTTCCGCCATTTCAACGTCATCATGGAAATAAGTGTCAATGAATTTTTGGGCCTGTTCTTCTTCAATAACAAAAAAACCACCCCATGGACGGTTAGAGTCAATAGCTTCAATTTCGAACCCTCTACTCTCCAGTTTACCTTTAATATCGTTGAAGAGTTTTTCTTTCTCTGTCAGGCTCATTTTTGAATTTTATTTATCATTTGAAGTGGAATAAGAGGGAATCAGCACATAAATAGATAAAAATAACAGTGCCAAAGCTCCCATCCACTGGTATTGGTTTTTATAATCGGCGTACTCCTGACTGGCAAATTCTCCTTTCTCCAATTCATCCATTCGGGCCAGGAAAGAGTCGATGCCATCGTTTCCACGCTCTATTGAGTAATACTCTCCGTTTCCGGCGTTGGCGATACTTCTGAGTATTTGAGGCTGAAGTTCGGTCGTCACCACTTTCCCCTCATTATCCCTTTTGTACCCTATCAACTCATCAGTTCCTTCTTCATAAAGTGGAATGGTTGTTCCATCCGTAGTTCCTACACCAAGAGTATAAACCGAAATATCTTCCTGAACCAGGGCATTCAAGGCCTCTTCGTACGACTGCCCATGATCTTCCCCATCTGAAATAATTAGCAGCACCTTAGCTGCTTCGGTAGCATTTTCTTCTAAGGCATTAAAAGCCTGAAGCGCTGTTTCCATAGCTGATTTAAAGTCGGTAGCTGAACTGGGCATTTGTTCAGTATCTGCTATATCCAGAAAAAGTTTCAGTGCAGAATAATCGAGTGTCATCGGACTTTGGAGATAAGCTTCGCCTGTAAAAACAATCAGCCCGACACGATCACCGCGAAGTCTTTCAATCAGCCGGTTGATCTCAAATTTAGCTTTCTCCAGTCGGCTGGGGCGGACGTCCTCCGCATTCATACTGGCCGAAAGATCCAGAGCCACCAGCATATCTATTCCCTGCCGTTTTACTTCCCTCACCTCAGTTCCGATTTTAGGTCCGGCCAGTGCTGCAATTAAGAAGAATAACCCGGCCAGCATAGAAATATTTTTAAGCCGACTGCCCAGAGGCCAAAATCCTTGTCGAAGAGTAGATAATAATTCGTTGCTGAAATACTGCTTTTTCCAGATACGCACCCTTCGGGATTGCCACCACATTAGTGCAATGAGGGCAGGAATCAATACAAGCAGCCACAAAAATAAAGGTTGTTCCCAGATCATAGATTCAAACTTTTAGACAGCTAAGATAGAGATTTCAAAGCGTTTGTTGCAGTAATAAAATTATAAAATGTGAGGGAACCCAGAGTACTTTCGTTTGAACCATATTTTGTAGGGTTAGCCGGATTTACTTGATTAAACAGTAAAAATCCTAGCTATCCTTAAATCAGGCAAATCAAGGTTCAAAACACCGGCAGCTTAACCGTGCTCACCACTTTACGCAGCCATAAACTTTGCACGGTCATTCCGCAGCGAAAGCCGGAATCTGGTACTTTGGGCATGGCCAAAACGATGAAAACGATCCCGAATTAGATCAGGAAGATTCTTCGCTACGCGCAGAATGACAAATGTGAGCGGGGCGACTTCTTATGCCGTCTTTGACGGCATCGGCATGTATCTGCCAAAATTGACAAATAGGTAAAATTACCGCACCATTTTTGAACCAGGATTTGTAGGATTAGCAAGATTGTCTTGATTATCCCCATTCATCCTGCCCATCCTTAAATCAAGAAAATCTAGGTTCAAAATAAGAATGCACATTTACTCTCCTCAGCATTACCCAGCAAAACCCTAAAAAGGAGTCCTTTCCCCTTACCAAGGGGAAAGACAGAATGGGGTCTGCTTGCTAAGGCTAGCTATTCCCTTTAACCGCCTTGCTAACAACCTCAACCACCCTCTCGATCTCTTCATCCCTCAGCTCCGGGAAAATAGGTATTGAAATAGCCTGTTTGGTAGCACAATGCGAAGCCGGGCAATCTTGCGGCTGATACCCCAGATAGGCAAAGCATTCCTGTTCATGAAGGGAAACCGGATAATATACTGAATGACCAATATTGTGTTCCGACAAGGCCTTTGCTATTTGATCACGTTTTTTTGAGCGAATGGTATATTGATGATAAATATGCCGGCCATTATTGTCACCGGAACCGGTTGTTTCTTTCGGGGTGATAATCTTATTCGGGTTGAGTGAACACCCGCTGCCTCCCATTTCCACACAACTTTCCGAGCATCCTTCCAATTCACCGGAAACACCTTCATCTTCAAAAAGCCGGTTATATCGGTGAGCAATTGCTCTTCTTCGTTCCGACCATGCATCCAAATATTTCAACTTTACTGAAAGTACGGCTGCCTGAATGGTATCCAGCCGACTGTTAATACCTACCAGACTATGGTGATACTTTGGCTTAGCTCCATGAAGGCGGAGGATATCCAGCTTTTCGGCAAGCTTCTGATCCTTAACGGTAACTAATCCCGCATCCCCAAAAGCCCCCAGATTTTTGCTTGGGAAGAAACTAAAGCACCCAAAATCACCCATACTTCCAGCTCGTTGGCCCTTATATTCAGAACCGATGGCTTGGGCTGCATCTTCTATTACCGTTAGATCATATTCTTTGGCAACCTCTATGATCGGGTCCATATCCGCCATTTGTCCGTAGAGATGAACCGGTATAATAGCTTTAATCTTTTCCCGGTCAGGATTCAGTTTTTTATACACCGGATGCTCTCCTTCCATAAAGCTGCGCACCTGTTCCGGATCCAGGTTATAGGAATCCGTTTCGATATCCAGGAAAACAGGGATACCGCCAATCCTTGAAATGGCTCCTGCTGTAGCGAAAAAAGTAAAAGGGGATGTTAAAACATAATCCCCGGGTTGAAGGTCGATGGCCATCAGAGCCAGCAATAATGCATCCGAACCGGAAGCACAGCCAAAGGCATAATTTACCTGACAGTATGCCCCGACTTCATCCTCAAATTCTTTTACCTCATCTCCCATAATGAAGTATTGACTTTCCATCACCTCATCGATGGCCTTTTTAATCTCGCCTTTTATGGAATCGTATTGACGGTTTAAATCAAGTAAAGGTATAGACATGATACGTTATCCCTGAGCCGCTTTATAAATTTGTTCGATGATGCTAACTACTTTCATTCCTTCAAATGCATTGGCGGTGGCTTCGCTTTTTCCGTTTAGCGTTTCCACCACGTTTTCAATCACATAATGATGATTGGCTGCACTTCCTTTAAAAGGGCCATAATCATTGGGAGGATTGGTTTTGGCCAGCTCCGGCATTTCATAATCTTCGATGTGGCAATATTCCACTTCGTTCATATACTGCCCTCCAACCTTAAAACTGCCTTTGGTGCCCACTACCGTGATACTGCTCTCCATGTTTTTATCCCAACAGGATGTAGAGTAGTTGATACTTCCCATCCCTCCCTTCACAAACTCAAACTGGGCAAAACCGGAATCATCAAAGTCTTTCAAATTAGGGTGCGTGAAGTTTTTAATAATCGCTTTTGGCTGTTTAATATCCCCAAATACCCAGTACATTAAGTCCACGAAGTGACTGAATTGAGTGAATAAGGCACCGCCGTCCAGGTCTTTAGTTCCCCGCCAGCTGTTATCTCCGTAATACCTTTCATCCCTGTTCCAATAGCAATTCACCTGAACCATCAGCACATTCCCAATCCGTTTTTCATCAATAACCTTCTTCATCCAAGCGGAAGGCGGGCTATACCGGTTCTGCTTCACAACAAACACCCTTTTTCCGGATGCCTCCTGTGCTCCGATCACATCGAGGCAGCCTTCTTTAGATAAACCCATGGGTTTTTCAATTACCACGTGGTAGCCGGCATTCAGCAACTTAACGGCATATTCGGTATGATAACCATTGGGGGTGCAAATACAGACTACATCACTCTTGTGATTATCTTCTTGCAGGAATAAAGACAGCGAATCATATTTTTCACATTCAATTCCAAGCTCAGAAGATGACTTCATTTCCACGGCATCGGTATCGGTTACCGAAACTAACCGACTGTGTTCATACTCATGAATAATTTTGGCATGTCGTTTGCCGATTCTCCCGAACCCAATTACTGAAAAGCTTATTTCTTTCATAAAATGATTTTGGAATTAATGCATTCGAAGGTAACGAAATTGTTGAATTCAAACCATCTGACAAAAACAAACATCTGAACCCGTCATTCCGCAGCGAAAGCCGGAATCTGGTTGTTTGCAAAAGGCGACAACGATGAAAACCATCCCCAAATAATTCAGGAAGATTCTTCGCTACGCTCAGAATGACATATGCCTGTGGAGCAACTACGTATGCCGTCTTCGACGGCCTGCCTTGGCTCTATACCTGTAGTTCCTCAGATATATTATTACCGTTTCATTTTCGAACCAGGATTTGGAGGATGAGCAAGATTACCTTGATGTGCCGGTAGCCATCCGGCTCATCCTTAAATCCTGAAAATCAGGGTTCAAAACTCGAATTTCTTTCCTCTAAACTCAGCTAAACCCGGCAAAATCTTACTAAGGCGTCCTTTCCCTTTCCAAGGTAAAGACAGAAAGGGGTTTGCCAACAAAAGCCCATACTTTTTCTGTTATTCCCAACAATATTCCTCCCTGACTTAGTACCTCCGCTTTATTTTATAGTCATTGATTTTGTTCTTTTTAATGTTACTCTTCTATTCAAAAAACCGTATTATTAAGGCTCTTAAACATTCCCCATATAAAGGACATTATATTACATGTTAAAGCGGTTAACTACACTCCTGTTTGTAGCTTTAATAACTATATCAGCACAGGCACAAAATTTCGGCATTGATTTTGAAAATATAAGAGTAGACGACTTAAGCAATCAGCAGGTCATGCAGCTCTATGAACGTATGCAGGAACGAGGACTCACCATTTCAGAAGTTGAGTCATTGGCACTTGCACGGGGAATGAACCCATCTGAAGTGAGCAAGCTTAGGTCAAGAATCAATAGTGTTCGTTCTTCCATGAGCGGGTTAAATCAGGAATCTGAAGCCTCCAATCAAGGGCGACTAAGATCCGGGAACACATCCAAAAACTTAACAACCCGTTCCCAGGGGTTAAGACCTGACACCCTCGATGTACTTTTAGATTCAACCGAAAGAGATACTTCTGACATATTTGGATCGGACATCTTTACCAGCAAAAGCATCACTTTTGAACCTTCATTGAATATCCCTACCCCAAAAAATTATACATTGGGACCCGGCGATGAACTTTTTATTGATATATGGGGAGCATCAGAAACCACCTATCAGCTGGTAATAAGCCCTGAAGGGTCCATTCAGATTAGCAATGTAGGCCCTATTGTTGTAAGCGGACTTACCGTTGAAGAAGCCAAAGAACGGTTAGTAAGCAAGTTGTCCAACATCTATTCGGGTTTAAAAGGACCTGATAAAACTACCTATATGCAGGTAACGCTTGGGGATATCCGAAGCATTAAAGTTAGTATAGTCGGTGAAGTTAAAGCTCCGGGCACCTACACCCTCAGTTCCCTCTCGTCGGTATTTAATGCCCTCTATGCAGCCGGCGGACCTAATAAAGGTGGAAGTTATCGCTCCATTAAAGTCTTACGCGACGGTAATGTTAAGCAAACGGTTGATTTATATAAGTTCCTGGTATCCGGAGATCTATCTGACAACATCATTCTCAAAGACCAAGACATCATAAAGGTGGAACCTTATGTAAACCGAATTACGGTAAAAGGGGAAACAAAGAACGTAGGGCTTTTTGAAACTCTGGACGGAGAAACATTTAGCGATCTGCTGGAATATGCCGGTGGATTCAATCAGTTTGCCTACAAGAAAAGAGTGAAACTTGAGCGTAAAACCGACACAGAAAAAAGGATTGTTGACATCGCCTATCCTGAAAATGGGAATACCGTACTTCATTCCGGAGATATTGTGACTGTTGGACGAATCCTGGACCGATACGAAAATAAGGTAACCATCAAAGGACCTGTATTCCGCCCCGGAGAATATCAATTGGAAGAAAACCCGACCCTTACAGAACTTATTGAAAATGCAGAAGGACTCATGGGCGATGCCTTTATGGAACGTGCTGTCATTTACCGTACCCAGAAAGATTACAGTATTGAGGCGATACCGGTGAACCTCAATCACCTGATGAGCGATACTGCATCTGCAGAAATCAAACTTGTAAAAGATGATGTGGTACAGATTTCATCCATATTTGATTTAAGAGAACTCAGAACCGTTAAAATTAGTGGTTCTGTACTTAACCCGGATACGTACAAGTATGTTGAGAATAGCTCCCTTAAGGATCTGATTTACCAGGCAAACGGGTTTAAAGAAGAAGCAGCTCCCTATAATATTGAGATTGCCCGTCGTATTCCTGATTCTGGTTCCGGGAAAATGAATAACCAGATTGCTGAGATCATCACCGTAAATATTGAAAACGGACTTGCTTACAATGACAAGCTGGAGGAGATAAAACTCGAACCTTTCGATCAGGTGTTTGTTCGAAAGTCACCTTCTTATGAAGTGCAGCAAACTGTACAAATAACAGGTGAAGTCATGTACCCGGGTGATTACACCATCAGCAGCCGGAATTTTCGTCTTACTGACTTGATTGAAAAAAGCGGCGGGCCCACTGATTTTGCCTATGTGGAAGGAGCTTCCCTGACCCGAAACTATGGTAATGAAATGGAAGACTTGTCAGTCAACCTGGAAGATTCGGTTACAAAACAAGAGAATATTGAGTCCTTATCTCAGGTGGGCATACAGCTTCAGGAAGCCATTAATAATCCGAATTCTGAGTATGACCTTTTATTACAACCGGGCGATGTGATTGAAATACCTAAGCGTCTTCAAACGGTGCAAATCCGGGGTGAAGTATTATACCCGATTAATGCCCGTTATGAAGATCGACGCTCATTCCGAAGTTATATCAGCGCAGCCGGTGGATTCACCGAACAGGCCAATACGAAGAAAGCCTATATTGTTTATGCCAATGGCGAAGTAGACCGTACCAAGAAATTCTTATTCTTTAAATCGTACCCGAAAGTGAAACCGGGATCAGTACTTATCATCCCCCCTAAAGAGCAACGCGAACGTATGTCTACTCAGGAGAGAATAGCCATACTGTCCACTATTGTCTCTATGGCCGCGATTGTAACGAATACCATTTTCCAGATACGGCGGAATTAAAACTGCTTTACGTTTATTAAGCGAAGGGCTGAACCCCTTCGCTTGTTTACTGGAAGGCTATGATTCATTATTCAGCACTTTCTCCCGTCATCCCGGACGAAGTGTAACGGAGATCCGGGATCTGGTTTTCTCATGTACACCCCAACTCGATTCCCCCGACCTCTCTAAATCTCTCCTTCGCAAGGAGAGACTTTACCTGTTTGGCCGACTAAACATCTGGTGCCTATAATCCAACCGTCATCGCATGCTTGCCATTGCGGCAGAACACGAAGACATACAATGGGCTGTCATCCCGCGGCAAATGCCCGGGATCTGGTTGTTTTACCGAGGAAAGGGGACATTAATTACCACCCAATCCAGATAATAGAGATTCTTCACTCCGCATACGCTCCGTTCAGAATGACAGGCACTTCATTACCCGTTCTAATGCTGCTTTCAGCAGCAATGCCTTTCAGGCATGTTTGTAAACCTTACCCAGATAAAAACTTCAACATTGAATGTTCGTTATTCAATGTTCAATGTTCAATGCTCCCTCAGTCTGTGCCAAACAAATCACGGGTATACACCTTTTCCTTCACATCCCGAATCTCATCCACCATGCGGTTGGCTACAATTACCTCGGAAATTCTCTTGAACTCATCCAGGTCTCTGATCACACGGGAGTGATAAAACTCATCTTCTTCCAGGTAGGGCTCATAAACAACCACTTCAATACCCTTAGCTTTGATTCGTTTCATAATCCCTTGAACGGCACTTTGGCGGAAGTTGTCTGAACCCTGCTTCATGACCAACCTATAAACCCCCACAATTTTGGGATCATTCTTCCAGATTTGACGGGCGACAAAGTCCTTGCGTGTAGAATTAGCATCCACAATAGCCCGGATCAGATTGTTCGGTACATCCTCAAAATTAGCCAGCAATTGCTTGGTGTCTTTGGGCAGACAATATCCTCCATAACCGAAGGAAGGATTATTATAGTGGTCTCCGATTCTTGGATCCAGTCCAACCCCCTCAATTACTTGAGCTGTACTGAGATCGTGGGTTTCACAATAGGAGTCCAGCTCATTGAAATAAGCCACCCGCATGGCCAGGTAGGTATTTGAGAATAGTTTAATAGCCTCTGCTTCCGTATTATCGGTGAAAAGAACCGGAATCTCATCCTTATCTTTAGCGGCCCCTTCAATCAGCAAGTCTGCAAAAACCTTAGCGCGGTCTGATTGTTCTCCAACCACCACTCTTGATGGGTATAAATTATCGTGCAGGGCTTTACCCTCCCTTAAAAATTCAGGAGAAAACAGAATGTTATCTGTACCGAATTTCTCCTTGACCTCCTTTACATAGCCTACCGGAATAGTCGATTTAATAACCATCACCGCATCAGGATTTATCTGCAATACATCCTTAATTACCGCTTCTACCGATTTGGTATTGAACTCATTAGTTTGTGGATCATAATCTGTGGGAGTGGCTATGATGATGTATTTTGCTTCCTCGTAGGCTTCTGTGGGATTCACGGTAGCCGTTAAGGATAAATTCTCTCTCTTTGCCAGAAATTCCTCTATTTCAGCATCCGTAATTGGTGACTTTCGGTTATTAATGAGGTCAACTTTCTCCTTTACAATATCCAGCGCAACCACATCATGATTCTGAGATAATAAAACAGCAAGGGAAAGCCCCACATACCCTGTTCCGGCAACGGCAATCTTCATATTTAATATTTCTTAGGATTCATAATAAAGCCACAAATATAAAATTTTTATGACTTTCAAACTTGTACTAAAGTTGGTATTGTCAGAAACTTTTAGAATACACACATTTAATATCCATGAGGGTAAAAAAATATCTTATTAAGGTTGTGCTCATCATAACCTATATAATTTTTCATCTATACCTTCTTCGTCCTGTTCGGACTGCCTTATTCCAATATCAGGTTAATAAGGGTTTGATTGAATCTGTGCAGTCAAGTCAGGATCTTTCTCTCCAAAAGCTGGATACCCGCCTGGCCGTATTCAAGTATTCAAAAGGAAATACGGTAAAACTTTTTTCCTACAAAATCCCCTTTGGTTATTTCTTTTTTCTGGGGATCATCGGACTTATTCTGATTGGAGCAGAGAATAAATTCTTTGTTGTATTGATAACAGCCCATGGCTTTGTCTTATTTATCTCCACACTGATTTTTTGGATGAACCCAGCCCAACATCCATGGATGTTTCATGTTCTTGATTTTCTTTCAACCTACTTGGCTCCTTTATCAGCATTGGGAGTTATTCCATTGGCGCTGTATCATAGGAGAAGAAATGAAGATTCTGTCACTCAGGGCCTTTCAGCGAAGGGCTGAACCCCTTCGCTTGTGTACCGGAAGCAGTCTAATCCTTACCAACTGTTCGTCATCCCGGACGCAGTGTAACGGAGATCCGGGATCTGGTTTTCTCATGGGACAATAGAGTACATCCCAACTCGATTTCCCCGACCTCTCTTCTCGATAATCGGGACTCTTTCGCAAGGAGAGACTTTTCTGCGCCAAGCTAGGTTAGGTATATGAATAAGTAACCGTTTTCTTTTACTTTCTAAATGAAGGTAGAAGCCTGTCTCATACAGCCCCGTCATCCCGTACGAAGCATAGCGGAGATACGGGATCTCCCTAAATGATTTCTGAACTTAATCAAGGAGATCGCGGGTCTTTGCCCGTGATGACATGTTGTGTTGGTTGTCAACCCGCGGCGAATGCCCGGGATCTTGTTGCTTGATATAAATATGGTCGTTGATTTACATCTCATTTCGATTCCATGAGATTCTTCACTCCGTCCCGACTACTCGGGACTTCGTTCAGAATAACATGGTTACTGTTAAACTTCCTTATGCTGCTCAGCAACAACGCCTTTCAGGTATAAAATATATCACATCGCAAATCGATCTATCGATCATTCGGTTAATCGCAACTCGATAAGGATGCTATTCATTTTCCGGGGTTATTTCCAGGAAATTGCTGCGTCGCATCAGTTTTTAGCAAAGACAACAATTGAAGAAAAAGAAATCAGAAGTATATATAAAGCTTAGAACCCCTAACACCTTGCCCCTAAAACCTAACACCTCTTCTACGCTTTAAAAATATGCTTTTCATCCTTAGGTGTAACACCCTTCATCGCATTTCGGGTATCGATAATACAATTGTTCCATTCTGCCAGTTCTGAGTAATCTATGGTGGAGTGATTGGTAGATATGATTACTGCATCAAATTTAGAAACGTCTTCTTCATTCCATTCAACGGATGTATGGCCGGTCCATTCTGCATGTTCCCGCGTAGGGAGTACTTCCGGAATAAACGGATCATAATAGGAAACTTCAGCACCAACTCTCTTTAACAGATCGAAAATTTTGAAGGTAGGAGACTCACGCATGTCATCCACGTCCGGCTTGTAGGCCAGACCGATTACCAACACCTTACTTCCATTCATCGCCTTTTTATGGGCATTCATAGCCAGCATGGCCTGATCGATCACATACTGCGGCATATTGGTATTCACCTCGCCGGCCAGCTCAATAAAACGAGTATGCTTCTCAAACTCCCGGGCTTTCCAGGTCAGGTAAAAAGGGTCGATGGGTATACAGTGCCCCCCCAATCCCGGACCCGGTGTGAACTTCATAAAGCCAAAAGGTTTCGTGTCTGCTGCATCCAATACTTCATGAACATCAATACCCATAGCTTCATACACCACCTTCAGTTCATTCACCAGGGCTATGTTTACAGATCGAAAAATGTTTTCAGTTAACTTTACTGCTTCCGCAGTCTTGCAATCAGTAACCGGAACCGTTTGAACAATAGCCGTGTCGTACATGGCTGTAGCTAACTTCAGCGCATCTTCTCCATGTCCACCCACCACTTTTGGAATTTTGGCGGTATTAAAGTTCGGATTGCCCGGATCTTCCCGCTCCGGACTATAAGCCACATAAAAATCTTCGCCCGCTTTGAGCCCTGAATTCTTTTCCAGGATAGGAATCATTAATTCCTCGGTAGTTCCCGGCCAGGTAGTAGATTCCAGAATTACCAATTGTCCTTTTCTCAGGTATTTAGATACTGTTTCTGTGGTTTGCTCCACATAACTCATATCCGGCTCCCGATGATGGTCCAGTGGGGTAGGAACACAGAGTAAAATGGCATCTGCCTCATCGAGACGTGAAAAATCTGTAGTAGCATTACAGCGTTCTGATTTGGACAATACCTTCATCATCTCCGATCCAAGGTGTTTGATGTAAGGAATTCCATTTTTCAGTTTATCAACCTTCTGCTGGTCTATGTCATACCCAATTACCGGGAGACCCGCCTGATGAAAGGTCCACATTAAAGGTAACCCTACATACCCCAAACCAATGATTCCAACTCTGTATTCTTTGTCTTCAATTTTTTGAAGCAAGTTGCTTAAGCTCATTAGAGTAATTTCGTTTGCCGAGTTTGATTTTCAGACAATTAATGTACAGAGATTTCAATTCTTTAAGAAGCTTGATTTATCGGGTTTATCTAAAGTAGTAAATGCGTTTCGGATTTGCAGAAGTAGTACTGTTTATAAATAATTCACTCCTTCAAACTAAAAAAGCCACAAAATTGTGGCTTTCTCTATACTTCATTCTTTGATAAACTTATCACAGTTTATGTAGAAGAGTATTCCCGTTTTTCACGATTAATACTTTCATCGGAAGAATTCTTTCCTTCATTGGAGCTGGAAGATATCTCCTGCGTCTCCTTTCGCAATTCCTGAAGAGTTTTATGAGTATCAAGATGCGCCTCAATATCAAAACCAATGCCTTTTAACAATCTACGCTTGAAGCCATTAGTAGGAAGGAATAAAAACATGGACAGCAGTGTAGTTAAAAATACCAGATTAATATCCAGCTGCTTAACACTGATAGCAATTAATGTGATAAAAATACTGCAACCGTATAGCAGAATAGAGGTAACTTTATGTCCGAATCCTGCCGATAATATAGAATGGTGGACGTGATCTCTTCCGGGGTTAAATGGTGATTTACCTCTTCTGATTCGTTTATAGAATACCGTAAAGGTATCAAATAATGGAAGAGCTAAGATAGCTACCGGTAAAATTGGAGATGTAGCTCCAAACACTTCTGTATAGGCAGCATTCCCATTCAGTCCTACAAAATTAATAGCCAATACAGCCAGTAGAAATCCCACTACCAGCGACCCGGTATCACCCATAAAAATTTCAGCCGGGTTGAAATTGTATTTCAAATATGCTGCAAGTGAAACCAATAATACAAATGATATAGTTGCCAAGGCTAGTTCTCCGGCTACATAAAAGCCTAAGCCAAAAAAGAAGGATGCAATTATGCCGGTTCCGGCAGCCAGACCATCAATTCCATCAATGAGGTTATAGGAATTGACAACTACTATAAGGGTAAAAGTAGTTAATGCCACACTTACCCAATATGGTATTTCATGTACCCCAAAAACGCCATAAAAATTGTCTATGTACATTCCACACCCAAAGATGAGCAAACCGGCCACCACCAGCTCCATAACCAGCTTGGTTTTGGCAGATAAATCAACAATATCATCCTTAAGTCCTGTAAAAAAGAGTAGTATCATTGCCGCTGAAAAGTACGGATATCCCTCCATGTGCTCAGCAAACCCGCTAATAGAAAATCCTACAAAAAATGCCAGGAATATGGCCACCCCACCTAATGTAGGAACATAACGGTCGTGTAATTTGCGGTCATTATCCGGTTTGTCATAAAAATCGCTGTGGTAAGCAACTCTTCTTAAAATGGGGACAGAAAAATAAGCTATCCCAAAAGCAACGATTGCCCCCGTCAGGACCTGTATTAATTGTACATTCATATCGGCCAATTATTAAAAACCCTCTATATATGATTTCTCAAGGCATCAAATATAAGACATTTCTCATTAAAACATAATGAACAAAATTTAACTCGATTTGAAGACCAAGCTTCTTTGGCTGTATAAAAATTTATTTATAACCCTGGGCATATGTCTACTTGCTAATCTTAACAAAGGAAAAATTAACCTGTAAGAAAATCCATGAAGAGCCAGAGTGCCTTCCCAATAAATTTTGAATTCTGAAAAAGATTTATTTTTAGACCTTCTGTCAAAAAAAGAATGGTTCTTTCTGTACTTCAAAATGGATTGATCTAAATTTGCAACCTTGTATCCCCTTTTTATAATTTCAAACCACAGAGCAATATCTTCGTTGCCGACAACAATTTTATCAATCGACTTGCTAGTGGTCTCTGTATAAGCTACATCCTTGAATATTTCTCTCTTAATCATAACGGCTGGATGGGCAAATGGTGATCCCTTGGGAATTTCGTTTTTAATTTCTTCAGTGTCAGCTGGAAATTTCCTGCAATATTGATTCCCATCTTCATCAAATTCTTTTATGCTTCCACCCAAAACTGCAATGTCCGGGTTTTCCTTTAGAAATCTTTTTTGCAAAAAAAATCTATTCGGTAAAGAGATATCATCAGCATCCATCCTTGCAATAAATTCACAGTTACAATATTCTACTCCATTATTCAAAGTAGCACCTAAACCCAGGTTTTTCTCTTGATACACTATTTTGAAATTATTCCCGATAACTGTTCTGTATTTGTCTAATATTTTTTTTGTCCTTTTACTAACCGGTCCATCAACAACTAAAATAATTTCGTCTGGTTTCTCATACTGATCCTCCCAAACACTCTGAATTGCCCTATCTAAATGGTCTGGCGAATCATTTTTGTAAGTTGACATTAGAACAGATATTGTCATTATCCAAGTAGTTTTAATCTTAGCTTATCTCTTCCTTTAATTTCTGATACGCCCCAGTATTCATCAACAATCTTTTTCTGATCTTCCGTAATGTCAGAATTAAATTCATCAAATGCCTTTATTATAATAGCCATCTCTTTTCTAAGCTTCTCAACTTCATGATCAAAGCGGTATTCTTTAGATGGTTTGCCCTCTTTATCTGTGTATTCAATCTCTTGATTAAATATATAATGAGGTTTATTTAAATAAATACAATAGCCAGTATGTGTTCCAACAGTATTCGACATAGTATAGTCTGATAACTGAATGATTGACTTTAGTCGAGATAAAAAATTTAGATCGTATTGGTGTCCTGCTGTAACAATATTGTAGCCACGTTGCCGGTATTGTTCAATGAAATTATTATCCCGAATATCTTTATAATAAGCACAAACAAATACACTGTCGCAGCTGTATTCTGCTTTAATTCTATCAATTTCATCAAGTAAGTGATCTTGATCAATGTTTACATTGAATCCCTTGATAGAATGAGAAGGGAAAACAGTTAGTATCCTTCCAAACTTTTCTTTGATCTCAATGAACTGCTTATCGCTTAATAATGAATCTGCATAATGTATATATGGCCCGATCTTAACAATAGGTTTTTTTACACCGGCATTTCTAAGATGTTCTTCTCGATTTTTTGAAAAGGTAACAACCGCTTTTGTAGTTTTTAAATGAGTAGCAATTGGAACATGACTCCCGAGATATAAACCATGTTCTATTGCAAAATCAAATTTTTCAAGATTTGTATAATTCTTTAGCCAGTAGTAATGACCATAAAAGTTTGAATCTTTTACTGGTGCATCCGGATAAAAAGGCAGCTCTTTTGAAAGCACTTCATATTCAAAAATACTTTCCATTTTCCTTTTTTCTACCTCTTCCAGAAACTCTTTTTTATTTAACAATTTATAGTACGAGTTGTATATACTCAATAAAAACTCGTTGTCTTTTAATATTTTTGTCAACAATCTTTTCACTCTATCGAAATTCATTTACTTCGTTCTTATAAATTAACTCTTGTGGTGGATTCGATAAGTCTTCAAAAAATATGGTTCGATATGGTATAGCCCCATGCTTTTCAAGAGCAAACAAATTTTGTAAAGAAAAGAAAATAAAAGACAGCAATACTATTACGTAGAAAAGTTGTTTACTCAATTTTTTATTGGCATATAGCAGCAAAGGAAGAGCAATAATATGCACGTAGTAGAGATAATATGTAACTCTTTCAGCCGGCATAAACCCTACAACCATATTTCCTAATATTAGGCCAGTTAAATAAATCTTGGCATAAATATTTTTTTTTAGATTTGGTAATGCAATAATGAAAATAAGAGCTAAAGCATTTCTAAATAAAATGGAAAGACCACTTCCTCCAAGCTCGACTTCAAAAAATCTTTGCCTAGCAGCATACAGCTCTCCATAATATGGGAT
This sequence comes from Gracilimonas sp. BCB1, assembly GCF_040117685.2. Taxonomy (NCBI): domain Bacteria; kingdom Pseudomonadati; phylum Balneolota; class Balneolia; order Balneolales; family Balneolaceae; genus Gracilimonas; species Gracilimonas sp. BCB1. The sequence continues at coordinate 338,733 of NZ_JBEDYP020000013.1, forward strand.
CAATTCAATCATGCTGAAGATAGTTTCATAAAAAATTCCTCGCTGAAAGCCAACGTAGGTTACCCCGATTAAAAATATCCACCAAACCTTATTTAGTTTTATTAATCTGATGAAATAAACAAATACTAATAATAGTGAACTATAATGGAATAATGATGCAATTATAATGCACATTAAATATTTATTCAGTTCTCCATCCCTAATATATTTTAATGAATATAAAAAAACCCCTAAAGCAATTCCCTGGCGCACTTGATCGTTTGCCATAATCAGTAACCCAAGTGTTATAGCAAAATACACTCCCCACTTCAGAGAACTTTGTTCTTTAAGAGCAATGTAGATAAGAATGAATGTGACTATTGAACTGATCAGTAATAAATAAAAATAGCCAATTTCACCAAATCTTGTCAAAGCTTTCGCTAAGTAGTAAAATCCGGGTTCCCAGTAAAATTCAGTCAGCCCAGGACTATAGTTAAGCAGATGTTTAAAGCTTCGATAATACCCATCATAATCATTCCCAACGAAAAACCTAAGTCCACAGAAAGCTATAATAAAAAATATAGACGTATGCTGTATTAGGTTACGACTTTCTCCTTTTGCTCGTTTACTTAAATCTATCAGATATAAGCTAATTATTAGTAAAACGCTATAATATGTAGCTGATAGGATATACAATTTCGAATTTATTAATCTGTTTGTTTAATTCTTTGATTACTAATTTTCACGGACACATAAATTCTATAAACAAACTCAGAAATATAAGAGACAACAGTTATTCCAATAAAAACAAGTACTGAATCCAACATATTATTATAGTAAGCCAATAAAGTAAGGGAGACGTAAACAAATGTAGTTACTAAAATACTGTAAAAAATATATTTGTTATGACCGAATGCTATAATAATATTTGATGAGATGTAACTGCTTACAGACAAAAACAACGGTGCTATTAAGAATACTCTTAGTGGTAAAAGATCTATCGATTCTCCAATGAATAACAAAACTAGCTTGGGTAGAATTATATTTGTAATTGCTATCAGCACTATCATAGCTAAGAAAGAATATTTCAGTACCTTCCAAAATAAATCGACATTTCGGTCTTTTGCCATTTTTGGAAATAGTACCATTGATAATGTAGTAACTGGTTTTACTAAAAGGTTTGTGAATTTCGAACCCAAATCATAGATAACCACCTCTGACATTCCAACAAATGACCCAACTAAAATATAGCTGAACTTATCCTTTATAGATGCAACAACTTTTGTGGAAAAAATTGGAAAGGCATCAACGGTGTAATATTTTAACCTATCATAAGATGGGATAAAAAAATTAAGTCCATCTTTAATAAAAATTATATACAGGGATATAACACCACCTAAAAAATACCCTATGGCCGTTAACAATGGTACTAAGTAATAGTCTGACTGACTTTTGATGAAAATAAATATTAAAGCAACAAATAATGTTTTGGTCCCAATATTTATAAAAGATATTCTCTTCATTTTTTCTATTCCCTGAAAATAGAACTGGGGGAACAGTAGTTCATTAAAGACTAACAAGAAAGAGAATATAAAAAGGTAGAAGTGTTCATTATAGGACGCAACAATATTAATTACCCCGATGTAAATCAGAAATGAAACCAAGCAAATTAACCCTCTGACAACGAGCACTGAGGAAACAATTTCTGATAGTTTGTCTTTATCTCCTCTATGAATTGAAACATCTTTTGCAGAAACCCTTTTAAAACCAAAATCAATGGCCAAAGATGCGTAACTAGCCACAACCTGGGCAGTAATTACCAAACCATACAATTCTTTTCCTAATACCCTAACGAGATATGGATAGGTTAAAAGTGGAATTAGTACTACAAATATCTGTAGTAAGGATATATAGCCAAAATTTTCTACTATTACCTGGTTGTTATTTAATAAATTTTTAACTCTCTGTAGCAATCTATGAGTCTATTTAAAAGTAGAAAGTATATTTTTATAGTAAGCAGTTCTGCTATTATTATTTTTATACTCGTTTAGAGCATTCTGCTTTAGATTATTTAATTTATTATTGTCTTTCAAAGCGGCTTTAATCTTATTTGCTAAATCCTCAACAACAAAGGGTGTTGCAAGAATAGCACAATCATTATCTAATAGATCATTTGTTCCTGAAATGGAAAATGTTGCAATGGGTTTTTCCATCAACATAGCTTCCCTTAATATTCTGGATACTCCTTCTGAATAAGATGTTTGTAATATAATATCAGAGTGAGCCATATAATCTAAATAGTTATCCTTGTGTCCATGAACAAATAGAAATTTTGCAACTCCTAAATCTTCTGATACTTTATTAATTTGAGTTAAATAATTTTCGTCAATTATACCACCTACCAAATGAAGTTCGCATTTTATATCCGATTTAATCAATTCATGGAGTAGTCTTACTGACAATACTTGGCCTTTCCTTTTTTGCAAGGAGCCTACATTTACCAAATTAATTTTATCTTTATTTTTTAGGTATGGAGGACTACTGAATTGAGATCTCAATACAGATTCTTCTTCACATGAGGGTTCTATTACAATTTGTTTTCCTTCTAATTCATTAAATTCGCTAATACACTCCAAGGATTGAGTTTTAGATTGAAATAAAATCCTATCATAACTTTTAAATGATTCTAAATAGCTTTTTTTTGACTCTTCCTCATTATTAGAAAAGCTCTTTTTATAAGATTCAACTGATCCAGCATGGTTTTTGACAAAAATTGTATTTACATCATTTCTAAAATTAGAAACAAGTCTTTCATTTAACACGGATATATCAATTACATAATCATATTTATTGAAATCATCTTCTGAAATTTTCCCAAAATTGAATATTGAATAAACACTTCTAATTCTTGACTTGAATGGATTTTTAACTAACCTATTGTCTAAAAATTTGATTTTACTTAAAGCTAATTTCAAAAAATTACTATTATAAAACCTATATATAGATGGAGGATATTTTGCTACTCCGACATTTACTTTATATCCAAGGATGTTAAATGCTTCGATTAAATCTAATGCAGATGAAATCCCACCGCTTCTTCTTGAAATTGACGCGATTATAACTAAAACAGATTTCCTCATGGTCAGCTGATTTCAAGTATTTCCCATAACTTTTGAAATGATTGTCAATCGACATTTGGCACTTTTCAAGTCGGGGCAGGTCATTTGATACTTCAAATTTGAAGAGTTATCCATTATTTTTTTGGGTAACTGGTTATCAATTTCGAATAGATCATAGACCAATAATTTGTTTAATTCTCCAAAAGAAGGCATTATTCCTTTCTGTACAAAACCATCAAGAAAATAAACCCATTGAGTACTCTTTTAATGCTTTCCCCCTACCATCTTCAGAAATCAAGATGTCTGGTTTTGATATGCTTGACATAAAATATGTGCATGAACTCTATATCCTATATGAAGATTAGCTTGATTGTATTCTTCCATTAAGTCATCTGCTGATCCAGATATATCTTTATAAGTAATATTATTCTCACTTAGCCAATTGGCAAATTCTAAGTTTTTATTATAAAGTTTGACCCTTGGGTTCGGTGTTTTTAAATAATCAGGATCTATAGAATGGTGAAACATCACCTGAATACAATCTTCTCCAAATTGATTACATAAACTAATAATCAACTCCTTGACCAAGTTTCCATTTTTTTACTTTTTGCAAACGACACTGTTAACCAAAAATTAATTCGACCTATATCATTGAAGCGACGAAAACGCGAAAGCGTTTCACGATAAATGCGAAAACCTAGATGTTCAAAGCTCTACGTGGTTAATTGGGCGCATGGCACAACCGAACGAGGTACAC